>JAURZE010000026.1:0-300000 GCA_030653545.1 Nitrospira sp.
GCCCACTGCGCCAGTTGCTGGCGTTCGGGATCAGTCAGCTGCAGGGACGGGGCAATGCGCATAGGCCAGTCCTCCTCTTGGGGAGGAGTATACCCGTACGGTATAATAAGTAAAGCTATTTATGTATCACTACACTAGCGCTTGCGGGCGAGAATCGCGCAATAGACGAGGAACCAGCTAAGGTTAGGCCTTGGTTTTCGACCCCTCACGATTCCGGTTCATTCTGGCGGCCGTGATTCTCCTCTCCCAACTGATCTTCCCCTGGTAGACGCAAGCTCTTGAAAGACTAGGGAGTCTCCTTGCAATGGTCGATTCGAATCCTGTATCATCTCTTGCTTACTCGCACTCGATCTGCCTCTGGACAGTCGTCCAACTCATGAGGCACGGGTGGAGGGGGTTCGTGCATGTCTGGTGACCTTTCCGGATATCGGAAGGAGATTGATCGTATCGACGATGAGATTCTCCGTCTGCTCAATGAGCGGTCGAAGAGCGTCATCGAGATCGGTCATATCAAGAAAGCCCAGGATGCGGACGCCAATCTGCATACCCCTGCTCGCGAAGCCGCCATTATTGAGCGATTAGTCGGTCAAAATACCGGTCCGTTCCCATCAGAAGCCATCCGTCCCGTGTACCGGGAGATCATGTCGGCGTCCCTCTCGCTGGAAGGTCCGCAGAAGGTGGCCTATCTGGGCCCCCGC
This sequence comes from Nitrospira sp., assembly GCA_030653545.1. Classification (NCBI taxonomy): domain Bacteria; kingdom Pseudomonadati; phylum Nitrospirota; class Nitrospiria; order Nitrospirales; family Nitrospiraceae; genus Nitrospira; species Nitrospira sp. The sequence goes on from JAURZE010000026.1 coordinate 699, forward strand.
GCGACGTTCACGCACATGGCCTGCATGCAGAAATTCGGATCGTCGGCCCAATACATTCCGGTCCACAGTATCAAGGAAGTGTTCAACGAAGTGGAGCGGGGCCGCGCGAATTTCGGCGTCGTGCCGATCGAGAACACGACCGAAGGCGTGGTGAACCACACGCTCGATATGTTCATCGATTCGAACCTCCTGATCTACGGAGAAGTGCTCCAAGAGGTCTCCCACCATCTGATGTCTAAGTCCGGGGTGGTGGAAGAGGTGAAGAAAATCTGTTCGCATCCTCAGGCGATCGCACAATGCCGCAATTGGATCGAGACCCATATGCCGCATGTGCTGGTGTCTGAAGTTGCCAGCACAGCCCGCGCTGCGGAAATGTGCCAGGAAGATACCACCATCGCTGCGATTGCTTCGGAGCTGGCGGCTCAGCTCTACGGGCTCAAAGTGATGAAGGCGCGGATCGAAGATAATCTGAATAACTTCACTCGTTTCCTTGTTCTGTCGCAGAAGCCACCGCAACGCACTGGCAAGGATAAGACATCGCTGATGTTGTCGATTAAAGACAAGGTCGGTGCGCTCTATGATTTGCTCCGGCCCTTTGCCTCAAATGGCATCAGCATGACGAAGATTGAATCACGTCCATCCCGGCGGAAGGCATGGGAGTATATCTTCTTCGTCGATGTGGAAGGCCACATGGAAGAAGAGCGTGTGAATCGAGCGATCGAAGAAATCAAAGGCCGCTGCCTTTTTATGAAGATCCTGGGTTCGTATCCGGCCCACAATTAGATCTATGACACTGCGAATTCATCCAGACATTGCCTCGCTCAGCCCCTATGTTCCGGGGAAGCCGATTGAAGAATTGCAGCGTGAGCTGGGCCTGGCTCGCGTGATCAAGCTCGCCTCGAATGAGAATCCGCTTGGACCATCGCCGAAAGCCCTGGCCGCACTTGTCGGGGGGCATGACAGTTTGCATCGGTATCCGGACGGTGGCGCGTATCGATTGCGTCAAGCGTTGGCCGATCGATGGAAGGTCAGCCTCGATCACATTATTCTCGGCAATGGATCAGACGAAGTCCTCGGCCTGCTGGCCCGGACGTTCCTGGCGCCGGGCGATGAAGCGGTGATGGCCGATCAGACCTTCGTGATTTACAAGATGGAAGTCACGGCCGCTCACGGAAAAGCGGTGATCGTTCCGTTGGTCAACTGGACGCATGATCTCGACGGCATGGCCAAAGCGATCACGTCCAAGACCAGGCTCGTCTTTCTCTGCAACCCCAATAACCCCACCGGCACCATGGTTGCCGCCGATGCCGTTGCCCGGTTCATGGCGCAGGTTCCTGAAAATGTGATCGTGGTCTTTGATGAGGCCTATCTCGAATATGTGCGCGATCCGCATTTTCCGGACAGCCTGCAGTATGTGATGCAGGGGCGGAATGCGATTGTGCTGAGAACGTTCTCGAAAATTTACGGTCTGGCCGGGCTGCGGATCGGGTACGGGATTACGACCCCGGAGATCACGAACTGTCTGAACCGCGTGCGGCCGCCGTTCAATGCCAACACGCTGGCGCAGCGTGCGGCTTTGGCCGCGCTGGGCGACGACGAACATGTGGCAAAGAGTCGAGCCGTGAACGCGGCGGGCATGCAGCAACTCGAAAGCGGTTTACGAGCGCTGGGATTTGCCGCGATTCCCAGCCAGGCGAATTTCGTGTATTTCGACGTCAAGCGCGATGGTCGGGCTCTGTTCGATGCCTTGCTGCGCGAGGGCGTGATCGTGCGGCATATTGAAGGTACGATGCTGCGTGTCACGATCGGGCAGACGGACGAGAATGACGCATTCCTGACCTCGTTGAAGAAAGTCTTGCAGTCGAAGTGAAGCAATAGAGAGGGCACCATGATTATCGTCTTGAGACCTGACGCATCTGAACGCGAAGTCGATCACATTATCGATCGGCTGCGAGAGTTGGGACTGAAGTCGCAAATCTCCACCGGTCAGGAGCGCACCATCATCGGGGTGATCGGCGACGATCGGATCTTGCACAATCAGCCCCTGACCGCGTTGCCCGGGGTGGAAAGCGTGTTGCCGATTCTCGCTCCCTGGAAACTGGTGAGCCGGGAATTCAAGAAGGAACCGACCATCATCGATGTGGGCGGAGTGAAGATCGGCGGGAAGAAGCTCGTCATCATGGCGGGCCCCTGTGCGGTGGAGCGCCTCGAACTTACGGTCGGGATTGCCCATGAAGTGAAGGCCGCCGGAGCTTCGGTGCTGCGCGGCGGAGCCTATAAACCAAGAACGTCGCCCTATTCCTTCCAAGGCTTGGGCCGTGAAGGGCTGGACTATCTGCTTGAGGCCAAGAAGCAAACGGGGTTGCCGGTCGTCAGCGAGATTTTGGACACGAGAGACATTGAGCTGTTTCTGGAGAAGGCCGATATCATTCAGATTGGCGCCCGCAATATGCAGAATTTCGAACTCCTGAAGGAGGTTGGTGCTTACGATAAGCCGGTGCTGTTGAAGCGCGGATTGTCGGCGACCATCAAGGAGTTTCTCCTGTCGGCGGAGTACATCATGTCGCGCGGCAATCGCAACGTCATGCTGTGTGAACGCGGCATCCGGACGTTTGAAACCCAGTATCGCAATACGCTGGATCTGGCGGCGATTCCGACCCTGAAAGAGCTGTCGCATCTCCCCGTCATTGTCGATCCCAGCCATGCGACAGGGAAATGGCAGCTGGTGGCGCCCATGTCCAAGGCGGCGATTGCGGCTGGGGCTGATGGCCTGTTGATCGAGGTTCATTCCAATCCGGAATGTGCCTTGTGTGACGGCGAGGAATCGATTAAGCCGTCAAAGTTCAAAGAGCTGATGCACGATCTTGGCAATATTGGCAGAGCGGTCGGGCGAGAAATTTAGTCTGTCACAAATTCTCTCAGGGGAATAGGCCGCGATAGCTCATGGCAGTTCATTTTAAACAGGTCGCGATTATCGGAGTGGGTCTGATCGGCGGGTCGCTCGGGATGATCCTGCGCCGCAAGGGGTTGGCCGATCAGGTGGTCGGCATAGGCCGGCGGGTGGAGAATCTGAAGACGGCCGTCGAGTTGGGCGCAATCGATCGCTATGTCGCCGACCCTCAAGAAGGTGTGCGTGGCGCAGATCTCATAATTCTGGCCACCCCGGTCGATACCTACGACCGGCACCTGAAGGACTGGGCCTCGTGCCTTTCCCCGGGGGCGATTGTGAGCGACGTCGGGAGTGTGAAGGGCTTATTGGTCGAACAGTCCGAAGCCAGCATGCCGGACGGCGTCCATTTCGTCGGAGCGCATCCGATTGCCGGAAAAGAAAAAACCGGTGTGGCGGCAGGAACTGATCAGCTGTTTCAGGGGGCGCGCTGCATCCTGACGCCTACCTCAAAAACCAATGTGGAAGCGTTGGAGCGAGTGCGGGCGTTATGGCAGGAGACGGGCTCGATCGTGCTGACCATGGATCCGCATTTGCACGATCAGATTCTGGGCGCCGTGAGTCATTTGCCGCACGTTGCGGCCTTCGCGCTGATCACAGCGTTGGCGAATCTTCGCGACCGTGAAATTACAACCCTCGACTTGGCCGCTCACTCCGGAGGCGGGCTGCGGGATACGACGAGGATTGCGGCGAGTTCTCCTGAGATGTGGCGGGATATCTTCCTCTGGAATCGCGAGAACGTGGTGCACTTCATCGATGCCTATCAGGAATCGCTCCAGGAATTCCGGCGCTTAGTTCATGCGGGTGACGGGGCCGGGATCGAAAAGGCGCTTGAGCGTGCCAAATTCGAGCGCGAGAAATTGAACGTTCGTCCTTCTGTACCGGTGTAACTGAACGATGGCTTCATTGACGATCACCCCAGGCCGCGCGCTCACAGGGACCATTACGGTGCCCGGGGATAAGTCTGTGACCCATCGCGCGATCATCCTCACGTCATTGGCGGAGGGCGAAAGCCGATTGTCCAGCTACTGTCGCGGGGAAGACTGCTTGAACACGATGCGTGCATTTCAGGCACTCGGCATTCACATTGATGAACAGCCGGACGTGCTTTGCGTGCATGGAAAAGGGATGTGGGGTTTGCGGGAAGCCGATGCCCCGATCGATTGCGGCAATTCAGGGACCGGGACTCGTTTATTGACCGGGCTGTTGGCCGGTCAGGATTTCTTCACGATTTTAACCGGAGACGAGTCGATCCGTCGGAGGCCGATGGGGCGTGTGGTGAAGCCCCTGCGAGAGATGGGCGCGGTGATTGCCGGGCGTAAAGGCGGCGAACTGGCTCCGCTGGCCATTACCGGCGCGCGGTTGCACGGGATTGATTACACCTCGCCGGTGGCCAGTGCACAGATCAAGTCGTCACTATTGTTTGCAGGGCTCTTTGCCGAAGGCACCATGCGGTTTCGCGAGCCGCGCCTGTCCCGCGATCATACGGAGCGGATGTTCCAGTCGTTCGGGATTCCGTTGCGGCAGGATGCCGGGACCTTGGTTCTACAGGGGAGGCCATCGTCCGGCTGGACCGGCCGCGCGATCGTGATCCCCGGAGATTTTTCCGCTGCGGCATTCTTTCTGGTCGGAGCGAGCATTATTCCAGGTTCTGACGTGACGATTCAGAATGTCGGGATCAATCCGACCAGAACCGGACTGATTGATGTATTGACGGCCATGGGAGCCAAGATCGACGTGCTCAATCGGCGCGATCAAGCCGGTGAACCGGTGGCGGATCTTCGTGTCAGGTCGGCTGGGCTGAAGGGTGTGGCGGTTGGTCCTGAACTCATCCCGCAGACGATCGACGAATTCCCGATCCTCTGTGTGGCGGCGGCGGTTGCGGAAGGTGAGACGACGATCTCCGGCGCCGAAGAGCTCCGTGTGAAGGAAAGCGACCGTATTGCCACGATGAGTGCCGAGCTGAAAGCCATGGGAGCTCAGATCACAGAACAGCCTGACGGTATGGTGATCCGAGGGCTGGGACAGGCGGGAAAGAATGGCCGGTTGGTCGGCACGATGAAAGGGCAAAGCCATGGCGACCATCGCGTGGCGATGTCGTTGGCCATCGGTGGGTTAACGGCGAGTACTCCCACAGCTGTCGCGGAAACGGGCTGCGTGGATACCTCGTTCCCGAATTTCGAGCGCACCCTGGCGAGCTTGTTGACGGCATAGGCCTGAGGGCTATAATACGGCTCTTTTGGCTTGAGGAGGCAGGTAGCGGCAGTGATCATTGCGATTGATGGACCAGCCGGCGTGGGGAAAAGTACGGTTGCTCGGCAGCTGGCGTCGAGGCTGGGCTATCTCTATCTTGATACGGGAGCGCTCTATCGGGCGGTAGCTTGGAAGACGCTGCGGAGCGGAATCGATCCGTCGCATCAGGAGCAGGTGACGGCCCTGCTTCCATCCCTCTCGATTCAGATGTTGTTTCAAAACGGTGCGATGCTGGTATTGGTCAACGATGTGGATGTCACGAATGAATTGCGTACGCCCGACGTGACGGCAGCGGCCTCTATCGTCTCGGCGATCCCTGCCGTCCGCGAATGGCTCTTGCCGGTGCAACGCCAAATCGGGCAGCGCGGCTCGGTCGTGGCTGAAGGCCGTGACATCGGGACCAAAGTGTTTCCTTCAGCGCCGGTGAAATTCTTTCTTGAGGCAGACGCGACCGTGCGGGCCGAGCGTCGCCATCGCGAGCTGGTGGCTGCCGGCCATGGCGGGCCGATGGAGAAGACCTATCAGGATTTGTCCGGTCGCGACGAACGGGATCGAACGCGCGCGGTCGCGCCGCTCGTGCCCGCAGCCGATGCGCGATTGATCGATACCTCGTCGTTGCGGATTGAAGATGTGGTGGAGCAGATGCTGGCGGTGGTTGCGGCGATCTCGTGAGCGGGTTGGTCTACGGGATCCTCTGGGTCTTGGTGCGAGTCTCCGCAGCGGTCTTGTTTCGGTACAAAGTGGAAGGGACGTTGCCGCGGACCGGCGGAATACTCATTGCGGCCAATCACGCCAGTTACGTCGATATTCCGCTTCTGGGTTGCGGGATGAAGCGGCGGGCCTGGTATCTCGGACGCAACGACTTGTTTCCTGTGCCGGTGCTTAACGGGATTTTGCAGCGGCTTGGCTGGATCCCGCTCCGACCGGGCCGGTTAGACCGGGAGGCGTTCGGGAAAGCGATCAGCCTGATTCAGGCCGGTAAGGTCGTGGTGATCTTTCCGGAAGGCGGACGCAGTCACGATGGCCATTTGCGGCAGCCGAAATCGGGCATCGGGGTGATCGTTTCGCAGACCGGTTGTCCGGTGGTGCCAGCCTATTTGAAAGGGACATTCGACGTCTTGCCGACCGGTGCCAGGTGGCCAAGGTTTCGGCAGGTGACGGTGAAGCTGGGAGACCCGCTGACTTTCGAGAGCGGGCATCCCAAAGAACACGATAAGGGAGATGCCAAGCGATTTTACCAACAGGTCAGCCGCACGGTGATCACGCATATCGCCGCCCTCGGAAATGTTCCTCCTCCCATGGTGGGACATGAAGGCGGGCGAGTGTCACCGGAGCCGCCGACTACCGGAGCTCGCAACGCTGAGTGAGCCCGGTTTTTTCACCATCAGCACCCGGCCCATGCCGGAGGATTAGGATCTGTCCATGAGTACCGCATCAACAGGGAATGAACCGAAGTTAGACCGCGCCGCGTTGGCCGCCCTCTATGAGGAGACCTTCCGTAATCTTGAGGAGGGCACGATCACCGAAGGCCGCGTAGTGGCATTGACGAAGGATAAAGTCGTCGTCGATATCGGCTACAAGTCCGAGGGCATGATTCCGAGCGATCAATTCTCGCCGGATGATCTCCAGGCGCTCAAGGTGGGCGACAGCCTCCAGGTCTACATCGAAGAATGTGAAGATGACGACGGCAACTTGGTTCTTTCCAAGGAAAAAGCCGACAAGATGAAGATCTGGGAAGAGCTCGAAAAGCTCTTCAATGAAGAAAAGAGCATTGACGGGAAAATCATTTCGCGGATCAAGGGCGGCATGATGGTCGATATCGGCGTCAAAGCGTTTTTGCCGGGCTCCCAGATCGACCTGCACCCCGTGCGCGATTTGGACGGTCTCGTCGGCAAGACCTTCCCGCTGAAGATCATCAAGATCAACCATCGGCGAGGCAATGTGGTGGTGTCTCGTCGTGTCCTTCTTGAGGAGACTCGCGATACGAAGCGGAAGACCACGCTTGCCAATCTCAAAGAAGGCCAGCTGATTCAGGGTATGGTCAAGAACATCACCGATTACGGGGCGTTTATCGACCTCGGCGGAATCGACGGCTTGCTCCATATCACGGATATGTCGTGGGGTCGTGTCGGCCATCCGTCGGAAATGTTCACCGTCGGCGATCGTGTGGAAGTCAACGTGTTGAAATACGATCGGGAGACCGGCCGTATCTCGCTCGGACTGAAGCAGAAGTCCGCCGATCCCTGGACCAATGTGGCCGGGAAGTATCCGATCGGCACGCGGGTGCGCGGGCGGGTAGTGAGCTTGACGGATTATGGAGCATTCATCGAGCTCGAGCCGGGCGTTGAAGGATTGGTCCATGTCTCGGAAATGTCCTGGACTCATGAAGTGCGTCATCCTTCGCGTGTCGTGACCGTGGGCGATCAGGTGGAAGCTGCCGTGTTGAACGTGGATCCCGCCAGCCGGAAGATTTCGCTGGGCATGAAGCAGACCGCGCCCAATCCCTGGGACATGATCGAGAGCAAGTATCCGATCGGGACGAAGATCGAAGGGAAAGTGAAGAGCTTGACCGATTTCGGGGCCTTCATTGGACTGGAAGAGGGCATCGATGGTTTGATTCACATCTCCGATATGTCGTGGACCAAGCACATCAAGCATCCGTCAGAGCTGTTCAAGAAGGCGCAGAAGGTCGACGCGGTCGTGTTGCGGATCGATAAAGAAAAGGAACGGCTGTCACTCGGGTTCAAGCAGCTCTCACGCGATCCGTGGGATGATGAAATCCCGGCGCGCTACCATGTCGGCGATTCGGTGACCGGGAAGGTCAGCAAGGTGGCCGACTTTGGAATCTTCATCGAGCTGGAAGGCGGCGTCGAAGGGTTGATTCACATCAGCGAAGCCGGACTGGACGGCGCGGCGAAGCTCGAAGAGAAGTTCAAGCTGTTAGATGACGTGGCCGCGAAGATTATCAAGGTCGATCGCGAGGAGCGGAAGATTGCGCTCAGCTTGCGCGAACATCAATCCGACTCCGATCGCCGACAGGTCGATGAATATCATTCAACGCAGGGCGCGCTCGATCAAAGCCTCGGACGAGCCGCGAAGCAGAGCCGTAAAAAGTCGCAGGCGGAAGACTAATGCGAGGCCAACGGTTGTCTGACACAAACATGAGTCATCATGGCTGACGACCAACCAACAGAACGCAGTCCCAAACGCTCTCTGCTGCGCAAGTTCCTTTGGGTCGTGGGGGGTGGTTTGGGGTTGCTGTTCCTGGTCAATGTATTGTTGCCCGATCTTGATCTCTCGGGCGAGGATCGCATTGCGCTGATCCGCATCGAGGGCGTCATTCTTGACGCCCAGGAAACGCTCGGCGAGCTGAAGAAATTCAGTGAGAATCCTTCCGTTAAGGCGATCGTGCTTCGAATCGATAGCCCGGGCGGAGGGGTGGTCCCCTCGCAGGAGATTTACGACGCGGTGCGCCGGGTGCGGACCAAGAGCAACAAAGCCGTGATTGCGTCGATGGGGAGCGTGGCGGCGTCGGGCGGCTACTATATTGCCGCCGCGACCGACCGTATCGTGGCGAACCCCGGAACCCTGACCGGAAGTATCGGGGTAATCATGGAGATGGCCAATGTCGAGGGCCTTCTCCAGAAGATCGGCGTCGAAGGCGTGGTTGTGAAAAGCGGGAAGTACAAAGACGTCGGCTCTCCGCTGAGAAAGATGAGCGAGGAAGAGCGGGGGTTGTTGCAAACTGTTATGGACGATGTCCATAAGCAGTTCATTGAAGCCGTCGCCGAAGGCCGCTCGCTCGAGGTGACCGAGGTTCAGGCGTTGGCCGATGGCCGGATTTTTACCGGGCGCCAGGCGAAAGCCGCGAAGCTGGTCGATGAGCTTGGTAACCTGGATGATGCGATTCAGTTGGCGGCCGATGTCGTGGGAATCGAAGGTGAGCCGAAGGTCATTGAGCAGCGCCGTCGGTTTTCGATTCGTGAGCTGCTGGAGTCGAAGCTCTCGTCGGTCTTGCCTAAATTCGATTTCCATTCAGGGGTGAATCTGAAATATCTCATGGCCTATTAATCGCGCGGCAATGGCGTGCAAGGGCACTTGTCCATCAACGGTGCGAAGGGAGGGCGGACATGACGAAAGCGCAGATCATCGAGCAGATGTCGGAGAAAGTCACCACGTTGACTAAGCGGCAGGCCGAAGTCGTCGTGAATACCATTTTTGATTGTATTCGAGACTCTCTGAAGAACGGGGATAAGACCGAGATCCGCGGGTTCGGAAGTTTTCGGTTGCGTGCGAGGCGGATGAAAGAAGGGCGCAATCCGAAGACCGGTGCGACTGTCGCGGTGCCGGCGAAACGCGTCCCGTTTTTTAAGGCCGGCAAAGAACTCAAAGAGTTACTGAACCAATAGCGAGCGAGAAGGAGCTCCCATGTCATCCTCAGATTCTCTTGAGTCTGCCGGCGCCGAGATTCGCTGGACCGATGGTGCGCTGAAGCGCATGGAACGTGCTCCGGTCTTCCTTCGCGGCATGGTCCGGCGATTGGCTGAAAAGAAAGCACGGGAACTCGGTTACGAGGAGATCGACGAAGTTAAGCTGGACCAGTTCAAGGGCCAGATGATGGGGTCGATGGGGGGCGCGACCGGTATGGCGTCGGCGGCGGAGGCCATGGAGAAAGGGCAGTTGCCCTGGACCGCTGCCGCCAAAGCACGGCTCGATGCCGTTCCCGAGTTCATGCGCGGGATGATCAAGCAGATTGCGGAAGAGATGGCTCGCGAAGGCGGGCATATGGAAGTCAATATCGATTTACTCGATCGGGTCGAATCGATGGCCGATGCCCGTGAGCGCGAGTTGCCCCCGTTGACATGGAGCGAGGGCGCGTTGGCGCTCCTGCAACAGAAGATCAAAGACTCGCCGCCGATCGCGCTGGAATTTGTCAGTGACATGATCCGACACGACACGGAAGAGGTGGCCAGGGAAAAAGGGTTCACGACCATCGATGAGACAAATGTCGTGCAATTGTGGGAGGCGCCTCAGCAGAAAGTGGCCTGGTCAGATGAGGCGTGGAAGCGACTCCAGACCTCGCCTGATTTCGTCAGGAGCGGTATCCGAAAGGCGGCGGAACGGCGTGCGAGGAAGCTGGGCTTGTCTGAGATCGACTCGGACTCCCTGACGACGTTTCGCAATCAGGCGATGATGAAAGCGGTGAAACGCATTCGATCGTTCGGCTACAACGAGCTGACGTTTGACGCGTTTGATACGGCGCTAACCAAGACGAAGCGGCTTCAGGGGAACGATCAAGCTGAAAAGCGTTTGCAGGAAATCCGTGGGCATTTCTCCGATCCCAACGCGAAAAAGCCCGAGGGGGGGACGCTTGGGGCCGATCTTATGGGTCGATTCCGCAGGTATCTCAAGGGCGAAGGGGCGCTCTAACGCGCCATGCAGCTTTCGTCAACCTTCAGCGCACCCCTCTGTGCCGGGCATACGCAAACATCAACCCCGATCGTTGTGTCAGAGGTTACGGCACTGTGGCAGATAGATGAGGGTCCCCGGAATCGCTCACGCGATTCCGGGAGCACAGTCTCGAGGCTAGATCGCGCCGACCGCTTGCGGCCAGAATTTGTGACGGATCTGCGGAAGCGGTTCGTTGTCGAAATTCGGGATATCGTATAGGCACCGATCGATCGTAGCCACTTCATCTTCTGTCAAATCGAGCGTGACCTTCTTCTTCCAGAACTGATCCAGGGTGAAGTAGTCCGCCGATTGCGGCTTCTCCGCCAGTAACGTCTTCATCTTCTGGAAGCCCTCGGTATCGACCCCACCGATGCGGCCTTTGTTTCGGTCGTGACACCAGCTCAGGACCTCCGCGATCCCGTACATGGTGATGTCCACTTTCACATGTTTGCTCATTGCGTCCTCCTCAAAGTGAGCCTCATTCTAGCGCAAGTCTCGTGACATCAACAAGGCTGATTCTTACCCCAAAAGAAGAAATCATGTTGATTGCATGGTGAAACACGCCCTCTGTATACTCCGGCGGGACCACGCGTTCGTTGCATAGGGCAATAGGGCGTGAATCAATAGGCCGATAGGCCTATTCTTGCGAAGAGGGAAGTTGTGAAGCTTGTCTCGCCTCGTCCCGCTCATCGAGCGGTTGACGCGATGAAAATCGCCCTGTGCTGGCTTTTGGCTATCGGGATGTGGTCCTGCACCAAGGCCGATCCATACCAACCCCCCGATCTGTTTTACTACTACGCGAGCTACAAAGTCGGGAAGAACCCCACCACGATTACGACCGGCGATTTCAATCACGATACGTTTACGGATCTCATCACTACCAATATATCCAGTAACACCCTCTCGATCCTGCTGGGCAATGGTGATGGAAGTTTTAGAGACCAAACTCAAATCAAAGTGTGTGTCGAGCCACGGACTTTGGTTATGGCGGACTTTAACCACGACACCCATGCGGACATCGTGCTGGCCTGCTCGGGAGGCGATGAAATCGCATTTCTCATGGGGCGAGGAAACGGCAAGTATGAAGAGGGACCGCACTACCCTGTCCATCGAACGCCCGTGGCCCTCGCCACCGAAGATCTGAATGGTGACGGCCACCCTGACGTTGTTGTTGCGTTACGAAACGATAAGATCCAAGTCTTTCTTGGAACCGGAACCTCAGAATTTCACCATGGGGCGCAATATACCTATGGTGATACGCCTACGTCTGTGGCGCTGTCGGATCTCAATGGCGATGGGAAGATCGACATGGTCGTCACCAACGGCGGACCCATGTCCAATGCTGTCTCGATCTGGCTGGGCAACGGAGACGGGACGTTTCGCGACCCTAAAGACTATCGGACCGGCAAACGACCGCTCTCCGCGACGTTTGCCGACTTTAATAACGATCGCCACCGCGACCTGCTCGTGATCAATGGAGAGCGAGATAGCTTCACGACATACCTCGGCAATGGCACTGGCACATTTTTGCCGGGCAAGGATTCAGGTGCCGATGCCGGTCCTATCGCAGGTGTTACTCGCGATTTCGATGGCGACCGGATCCTCGATGTCGCCATTGCAAATTTGCAATCCAACGATCTATCGATCCTCTTCGGTAACGGTGATGGAACCTTTCACTATCCACCCAGGAACTATCCTACAAAGGCGGGCCCGTTTGCACTGGCGACATTCTGGGTAACCACCAATGCCGTCGAAGAGCCGGGATTGGTAACGGCCGACAATGGAAATGGGACGGTTTCAATTTTTCTTCATCGTGGACTGAAAGCGGTAAAGCCAGCGCCAATTGCTTCAAATGAGCATTAACTCCTCTGCGAGACACGCAATGCCAGGACTTCTTGACAGGTCTTGGACCCTCCGTTAGAGTGGCCGACAGGTGTGAGTCGGTGACACATTGTTGTCCGTGTGAGTGTAATGCCCCTGAGAACATTTACCTGGTGGTTTGCAATGGGTTCAGTCCTGACCCTTGCTGTTCTCATGGTGCAGGGGGGAATACGCGATCTGTTGGAAGGTACCCAGCCTGCTTCAGGCACCACCGCGGTAGTCTCCTTCGGCACAACCATTCTTGGTGGAGGCCTTCTGGCCGGATGCTTAGCGGTTGTTCTCAATCGAATTCGGTAATGATCCCATAGACGCGATGGTATGCGTTGCTTGAAATGCAAAGGGTTTATGATGGTCGAGCGTCACTATACGCTCATGAATCGGCGGCTCTTTGCGCGCTGTCTGAACTGCGGATTCTGGATTGATCTCGCGGATGTCCTGCGGTTCTTTCATAAGGTAATTGATAGCGGTGTTCGTGGCGGGAAAGTGCGGGAATCCTACCCGCTGTAATGTGTCCCTGTAGCTCACCGTCCGGGTAAGGAGCACCTCATTGGTTAAGTCATTTGTCCTCACGTCAACGGTTCTGGCTGCGGTATTGGGGACCTTGGTCTTGGGAATTCCTCTCGACGCCCAGGCCGAGTATAGCCATAAACATAAGCGCCAGGTCAGAGCAGTGAGTACAACGGGCGACCGCCTTCCTTGGCGAGTGGCTCCCGCTCATAGCATTTTCATGAAAGAGCTTCGATCCGGCCGTGTGCTCTACCAGCATGAATCTCTCAAGCGACTCTCGCCTGCAAGCCTCACGAAAATCATGTCCGCGCTGGTGATTTTGGAGAAGGGGAAGCTCGATGATCAGGCGACCATCAGCCGCAATGCCGCGCGGGCGCCCAAAACGCATCTTCGGCTCCGTCCAGGTGAAGTGTTCAAACTCGAGGACTTGCTCAAAGCGATGCTGATCGTGTCGGCCAATGACGCCTGTCTGGCCGCCGTGGAACATGTCGGCGGCGATGAAGAGCAGTTTGTCATGCTCATGAACGCAAAAGCTGCCGCACTCGGGTTGACCGATACCCACTTCAGCAACGGCTGTGGATTCGATGGTCCTGAGCACTATTCAACGGCCGAGGATCTGGCGAAGCTCAGTGAGGTCGCGCTACAGAATCCGATCTTCCGTGCGCTCGTGCGCGAGGAACGTGAGATTATCACTCCGATCAGTGGCCACCGTGCGTATGTCTTGCACAGCACTAATCGGCTATTGGGACGCATCCCAGGGGTGGAGGGTGTCAAAACCGGGTTCACCTCAAAAGCGGGCCGATGCCTCATTGCGAAAGTTTCACAGAACGGCAGCGACTTGTTGGTCGTGATCTTAAACTCCAATCGTCGCTGGAACACCGCCGTGAGTCTTATTGATTTCGGGCTGAAATCTACTGCAACGATGCAGTAAGTCCATCTTCATCTCTTCCCTGTCTGCAGGGTTTAATCAGCGCACAACCCTTCGAATACTGCCAGCCCCGTTTTTCATACGGATGGTTTTTCGGCAGACGTGATGGGTGTCGCGAAGCCCCCTTATCTACTGGGCATCCAGGTATCATGGGATTCTCCATAAATCAGTTGGTGTCAGCGACCTTGGATTTGGGTTTGCTTGGTATTGTCCCGTTAGGATCTCAGGGTCCTATTGAGATTCGTGCAGCAGCAGGGCTGGGAGCCCTGCTGCTGCAACGTATAAGAGGAGAAAATAATCGATTCGTGATAAACGCGGGAGAGGTATTAGTTACACAACAGAGAGCTAGTGGGGGGTAGAAAATTCGATATTGACGTCCTTCCCGAGGTAATTTACCTGAAAGCCTTGTTTGTCATAGGCCATGACGGCGCCCATCACGTTTTCATCCCCGTATTCTTCTTTTCCCAACAATTTCCGGATGTCCTCGGGGCTTTCGCTGTTCAACACATTTCTAAAGATGCCGCGAGCCTTGTGGGTGAAGCGGTTATTGATGAAAATCAGGTCGACTTTCCCATCCTGGACACGGACGCCAGCCATTGGGCCGGTGGGCTTTCGTTGATCGATCAGGAAAATAAAGGCTGCTTCCTGTTCGGCTTTGATCCCGGCAATCTTTTCATTGACCAAAACATCCAGTGCCTTCGCTTCAGTGTCGCCTAACTTCACTCCGAACAGCGACACGGTTGCGCTGGAAATCTCCTTCGATTCCATCACATCATTCTTGCTCAGCTCGTAGGGTTCAGCATGCAACGATGAGGTCGCGCTGGTGAGGATCGCCACGAGTATTCCGGCCAGCACAGGCAATCCGTATTTCTTCCTCATCGTCTCCCCTTTCGCAGATTAAAGATGTCAGTTGATCGTGCTGATTATTCAGATCATTTCAAGGATAGGCAGGTTTCATTGGGCTTGAAACATTCTATCCAAGGGAAGATGAACTTGCAAGAAAGGTCCAACTGGGAGTGAGAAGAACCGTGAGCAGGGGAAATCGAAAAGACGAGACATGCCTTAGGCGGTTATCGTGGTGGCCAGCAGCAGTTCACCTAGACGATGCAGGCGTACAAAATACGGTTGACAATCCGATTCCAGCTCCGACGTCACCTCTTCTAGGTCCGCCAAGCAGTCTTTCAGAATCTCGACTCGCTGATGGTCTAACCCTTCCGGACTGTCCAAGAAAAACACGACGCAGCCGCTAATGACGGTATCGAGGGTCATCAGCTGTCCCTGATTCGGGCTGGCAAAGGTCGGCCAGCCTTCGCTGCAATGTGTTTCCCATGCCGATATGATCGTGGCTCGATTCACGGTCATGATCCGTTGCCCCTCCAGCTATGACTGTCCCAGCCACCCTAGCGCATGGAGGAGCAGTGCGGCAAGCGTGCATAAACCGATACCGACAAACCGGTAATCCACATCGTCCCGGCTTAGGCACCATTCCACCAAACGTGATCGCCACGTCTCAGGTCCCAGAGCAAGGAACCCTCCTTTGATAAGCATGGTTAGAGCGGTCACAATCCATAGGGGTTGGTACATGAGCGGAAGGGCCGCGATCAGGAGGACGGCTCCCGCGACGACAGACAGCCATTGCCAGGTCCAAATCGCCGGTTGTTGGCGGATCACCTCCCGCAGACGTTCAACCATGAAGCGGGGCGCCAACAATAGTGAACACCCGTCAGCGAGCTAGATTCCCGCGATGGCGGCTAAGGCATAGTCCCTCATGATGAACCAGAGGGAATAGTGAGAGATATGAAGAACGTCCGGCTCAAGGGTACAGACCCCGTTGCAAATGCGCCTGGGCGACCTTATCGATTCCGTTCATCAGTGCGGCCATCCGCATGGAGACTCGCTTTTCGGTGGCGAAGAGCGTGGTCTGGTGAAATGCCGAGGTGATAATGTCCTGGAGGCGTTTTCGGATGTCCGTCTCATTCCAGAAGAACCGTTGCAGATCCTGGACCCACTCGAAATAGGACACAATGACGCCGCCGGAATTGGCTAGGATGTCAGGGATAATAAACACACCCTTGTCCTCGAGGATCCGATCGGCCTCAAGGGTGGTCGGGCCATTGGCGCCTTCCGCGAGGATCCGGCACCGAAGGGCGGCGGCATTGTGCTCGGTGATTTGTTCCGACAGCGCGGCAGGCACCAACACGGTGCATGGAAGCTGGAGCAGCTCCGCGTTCGTGATCCAATCGCCCATCTGGGTGTCCTTAAGTGTCTGGCCCTTGGTCTTGTAGCGGTCCAGGAGTTCCCGGATATTGAGTCCCTTCTCGTTATAGAGACCGCCGGTGACATCGCTCACTGCAATGACACGAGCCCCTTCTTGCTCCATGATGAGGGCGGTGTGCATTCCGACATTCCCAAATCCTTGAACCGCCACGGTAGCGCGGTCGATGGAGAGATTGAGATGCCGAAGTGCTTCCAACGTGACGTACACGACCCCTCGTCCCGTCGCTTCCTCCCGACCTAAGCTGCCGCCGATCGAGAGAGGCTTTCCTGTCACCACACCAGGGACGGCATAGCCGACTTGCTGGCTATAGGTGTCCATTATCCAGGCCATAACCTGCGCATCCGTTCCGACGTCGGGTGCCGGCACATCCTTATCGGGGCCGATCAGCGGGAAGATCTCTGCGGCGTAGCGCCTGGTCAGCCGCTGAAGTTCTCCGTGCGATAACTGTTTAGGCGCGACGGCCACGCCACCCTTGGCCCCGCCGTAGGGCAATCCCGCCAAGGCGCATTTCCATGTCATCCACATGGCGAGTGCGGCCACTTCTCCGAGGTTGACCTCGGGATGGTAGCGGACACCGCCCTTAGAAGGGCCACGCGAGGAGTCATGCTGGACGCGGTATCCAGTAAATACCTCGACGCGGTTGTCGTCCATTCGGACAGGAATGCTGACGACGAGCGAGCGCTGGGGTTGTTTGAGCCGCTCTCGCAGGTTGTGATCCAGGTGCATCGCTTCCGCTGCCTGGTCGAACTGGGAGACGGCTAATCGAAACGTCGGGGTGTCGTACTCTTTCATGTCGCCCTCACGCTGCTGCCGGAAAGAATGTCGAGTTCATGGTCTCGCCAAATTATTGAATGCGGTGGGAGCCGGTGTCTCGGTCCATTTGAGAGCCAATGTCTGTTTCAGTTGCTCGAGAAGCGAGTGTGTCACAGTCAATAAGGAAACCGGTTGCCCAACGACTTCAGCCATTGACGTCGCGTGGCAGCCTTGCAGGCCGCAGGGAGTGATCCCTCGAAATGGTGAGAGATCCATGTCCACATTGAGTGCCACTCCATGCATGGTCACGCCTCGATCCACACGAATCCCGATCGAGGCGATTTTGGCCTCGTGGGGATTTGTCACCCAGACGCCCGGAGTCTTTGGTTTCCGATGGCCGGTAATTCCGTTCTCCAGCAGGCATTGGATCACAGCCGCTTCCAGTTGCTCTACATATGAACGTACGCCTGTGGCATGGTCTGTCAGGCGAAGGATCGGGTATACCACCAGTTGTCCTGGCCCGTGATAAGTGACAGACCCGCCCCGGTTGACGTGCTGAATCTCGATACCATCCATGTGTGCCGCCGTGGGGTCACCGCCCCAGTCCGCAATCCGCGTTCTTCGGCCGACGGTATAGACCGGGTGGTGCTCGAGGATGAGGAGGGTATCGAGTCTTGAGCCCATGACGCGCTCGTGATGCAGGCGCATCTGAAGGTCCCATGCCTCAGCGTAGCGAACGGGCGAAGAGAACCAGAGCAGATCCGTCGGAGTGTGGAAACCGAGCACGTTGGACGGGTCAGCGACGCTAGGCATGCGTAGAGCCATCGGTGTTGTCATGGCACGAATTTCTGTACCGGCGGTCGTGGCATGGTCAACGTGGTCTGGCCGGTACGCCCTTGGATTGTCATGTGGAGGGACGCCGATTCGCCTTCCTGCATCGCGCTGTGCCAGAAGTCGCCCATGTTGTAGAGCTGGCGTTGATCCAACGCTGTGATGACATCTCCGGTTTGCAAGCCTGCCGCGCCGGCAACCTTGGCCGGATCCACATTCAGAGCGAGAATCCCGCGCTCCGCCTCCAACCCGAAGCTGGCGGCGACACTCGGAGTGACCGTCACCGGCGTAAACCCGAAGTCCGGACGAGAGATGGTTCCGCGAAGCATCATCGAATGGATGTGAGGATAGACGGCTTCAATGGCAATGGCGTAACTGATCGCCTGGGCCGATGGCGCTATCGCGACATTGATGCCCACTACCTGGCCGGATAAATCCACGAGCGGGCCCCCGCTATTGCCGGGATTGATCGCCGCATCAGTCTGGATCAGATCGTACAACGTCTCACCGTTCGGAGTGAGCACCGAACGGTCCAAGGCGCTGACGACTCCTACGGTGACGGTCGATCCTCCCTTGAGGGCCAAAGGGTTCCCGATCGCGACCACGGTTTCTCCAATTTCCAAAGATGCCGAAGCGTTCAGCGTAGCCGGGACCAGATCTGTCGCATTGATTTTGACTAATGCGAGATCCAACAAGAAGTCTCGCGCGGCCACGCGCCCCGGTGTCAACCGTCCGGTCGGTAATCCCACGACGAGACTTGTGACCCCTTCCACCAGATGATTGTTCGTCAGGATGTAGCCGGTTGAATCGAGCACAATGCCTGAGCCGGAACCTGACTGTGTTCCATGGAGGGATGGAGCCGAGGGCATACCACGTGTCAAAATCGTCACGACGGAGGGGCGGACCTTGGCTACGACGGACGGCACCGATAAGGGTTTGTCGTCAGCGATCGCGTGATTGTTCCACGCGAAGGTCCCAAGGAACGCGATCACGAGGATCATCACCGCCTGTGGCAACAGAGACCTGATAGTTGGTTGGGGCTGCTTCATCGGTGTCCTTCAAACAAGCCGGAGACGAGGATCCAACGTGGGTCGTATTCTCTCATACCTGAGTTGGAGGGGGAAAGAAGGAACAGGCGCACGAGTTCTCTATCTCGTGCGCCTGGTAATTGGGAGGATAGGGCTACTTGATTGCCGCAAACAGCTCTTTGATTTCCGGAGTCTTGAGCTTCTTCAGGGCTTTGGCCTCGATTTGCCGGATTCGTTCACGCGTCACCGACAGGTTCTGGCCGACTTGCTCAAGGGTGCAGGGCTCATCGTGCCCGATTCCGAACCTGAGCCGGATCACGGTCTGTTCTCTCGGCGTCAAAGTGCCCAGGATTCGATCCAGTTGCTGCGTCATCTCGGTACGATGCACATGGGCATCAGGCGGTGGTACTTGGTGATCAGGAATCATCTCCCCGAACTCCGTATCACCGTCCCCGACTGGGCGTTCGAGTGCGACTGGTTCCTGAAACGCCTGCACGGTTTCATGCAACCGCTCCGGTCTCATCCGCAGCACGTTGGCAATTTCTTCTAGCTTAGCCGGACGACCGAACTGTTGCCCGAGTCGGCGCGTAACCCGGAGAATCCTACTGGAAGCCTCGGTCTGGTGGACCGGGATACGGATTGTCCGTGATTGATCAGCCAGGGCTCGCGTGATGCCTTGACGGATCCACCAGGTTGCATAGGTACTGAACTTAAAGCCTTTCCGGTGCTGATACCGTTCGGCCGCCTTCATCAAGCCGATATTCCCTTCCTGCACCAGATCGAGCAGGGTTAGCCCGCGATGGGTGTAATGTTTCGCGACATCTACCACCAGGCGGAGATTGCAACGTACCATCTCGTCTTTTCCTCGCTCCAAAACGAGCCGGGCGGCCCGAATTTCATCGAGCAAGGCCTTGAGTTGTTTCGTGATCGTGGCCGCCGGTTTCATCTCCCGGATCGCAGGTTTCAGAATATTCAGTATGGCCTGCTCGACTTTATCGAGCGCGGTGGCGGAAAACCCGCTGAGCCCGCGTGCGAGTTGAAGGGACTTTGTCGATTCCAGCAGAATGGGAGTGCGCTTCGCGCGCGCCATGACTTTCAGCGTCTCTCGCAAAGCTACCCGGATACGGCGCGAACCTTCGTCCAGCCGCTTGGCCAAGGTAATTTCTTCCTCTCGTGTCAGGAGCGCCCGCTCCCCGAATGAGCGAAAGTAGAGTGACTCCAGGAGAAAGGGGCTCGCGCCGGAACTTGTTTTGAGCGTGGCGGCGTCCAAGTCTTTCCCGTCCTTCTCAGTCGGCTCAGCCTCCACTTCCGCCTCCCGTCCGATCGCTTCCATGGCATCGCTGGCGTCGGAATCGTCGGTGTCGACATCGGCTGTCGCGGTCTGGTCGTCTATGCTTTCTGTTGTCCGCAGGTCTTCATGTTCCATCGCGTCACCTCTTGTCTCCTGGTTTCGCATCTGTTCACTCCTGTTAGAGTTATCTTGAATCAATAAGATTCACCGATATTTCTGCCACTCTATAGTCCTTCTACGAAGCAAGAGTGATGCTGGATTGAACATGAGAAGCCCGACGCGCAATCCCGAAGATATTGCAGCAAGATTAGGGGGGGTTAATGAGAGAAACTGAACCGAAGTGTGATGCGAATGCGGCAACTATGTAGGAATTGCACTGCGTCCCAACCGATCTGCCTCACCCGTTCTCTCTCCGACCATCTTCGCTGGTCGATGCGGGTCGTCGCGCTCACTGAAAACCGCGAATCGTTTTGGGATTGACGCTGAGAGAGGTGCGCACTTCATGGAATAGAGGGGAGAATGATTACGGCGCTCCCTATCATCGGTTGCAAAGGGGAGAACGAACCCCCTAGAATGCCGCCCCATGTCACAACTTCTATCAGGCGAACGCATCCATCTCGTCGACAAGAAAGGGCGGCAGTACGCGCTGACGCTCAAGGCCGGGGAGACGTATCAATTCAGCGGGCAAAAGATTCCTCACGACGAGATGATCGGCCGTCCCGATGGGACGGTGGTGACTTTGTCGGGGGGCAAGAAGATGCTGGCGTTACGTCCGACCTTCGGTGACTATGTCTTGAAAATGCCGCGTGGCGCCCAGGTGCTGTATCCCAAGGATCTGGCACTCATTCCAATGTGGGCGGATGTGTATCCTGGCGCGCGGGTCTTCGAAGCCGGGACCGGTTCCGGTGCGTTGACCATGGCGCTGTTGCGTCTCGTAGGGCCGCAAGGCCTTGTTGTCACGTATGACTTGAGGGAAGACTTTGCGAAAACAGCGTTGACTAATATCAATCGTTATCTAGGGCCGACGCCGAATCTTGTGTCTTTGAGAAAGAGCGCTTACGAGGGGATTGATTTACTGGACGATGGGGTCCCGTTTGATCGCGTTGTACTCGATTTGCCGGAGCCCTGGCAGGTGGTCCCGCACGCGGCCAAAGCCTTGCGGTCAGGCGGCATCTATTTGAGTTTTGTACCGACGGTTCCGCAAGTCGTTCAAACCGTTGAAGCGCTTGAGCGGGCAAAGGTGTTTGGCATGGTGGAGACCTTCGAATCCCTCATCCGTACCTGGTCGGTGTTGGGGCGAAGCGTTCGTCCCGATCATCGGATGGTGGCCCATTCGGGTTTTATCACGGTGGCGAGGAAGGTCGAGCCGGGTCTGCTGGGAATCGGTCGCGAGCCGGAACTTGCGGAGGCGTTTCTCTCAGAATCCCTCGGGGCCAGCGAGACAGAAGGGGCAGCGTCATGAAACGGTTGGAGGGAAAAGTTGCGTTAATCACGGGCGGGAATGCCGGCATTGGGGAGTCCGTCGCCAAGCGGTTCGCCGAGGAGGGTGCGGCTGTTGTGATCACGGGCCGACGCCAGGCCGAACTCGATCGGGTAGTCCGTGAGATCTCAGCGCACGGTGGCAAGGTGCTCGCTGTCGTCGGGTCGGTCACGGATGACGGTCATGTGCGGGCGGTGGTTCAGCAGGCATTAGCGTCGTTTCGAAAAATTGATGTGTTGGTGAACAACGCCGGTGTCGGAGATTTTGGAAAACGCCTTCATGAGATGGATGATGCGGCCTGGGCGAATGTGTTGGATGTGAATTTGACCGGCGTGTTCCGGATGACCCGGGCGGTGATTCCGGAAATGCTTAAGCAGGCCGGCGGAGCCATCGTCAATATTTCATCGGTTGCCAGCCTGGTCGGCATCCCACTCTTGTCCGCCTATGCGGCTTCCAAAGGAGCGCTCGACGCGCTGACTCGATCGATCGCGATTGATTACGCAACGGATGGGATTCGGTGCAATGTGGTGAACCCGGGCTTGATTGATACGCCAATGGCCGCTCCGTTGATGGCCAATCCCGATCAGCTTGGATCGATCTTGTCGCACTATCCGATCCGCCGCCCCGGCAAACCAGAAGAAGTGGCGAACATGGTCCTGTATCTTGCGTCGGACGAATCGGCCTGGGTCACCGGCGGGACGTTTCGCATTGATGGCGGAATGACCGTGTGGTGAACAGTCCCGTTGGCCTCAGAGTACAGGTGAGCTGAATGATGGAGATTGATGCACACACAGGGTTCTGCGGGGTTATCGGGAATCCCGTCGAACATTCGCTTTCTCCCGCCATCCACAACGCGGCGTTTCAACAGCTCCGGCTGAATCTGGTGTACCTCGCGTTTCGAGTCGAGGCGATCGGTGAAGCGATCAGGGGGCTCCGTGCGTTGGGTGGATTTCGGGGCGCCAGCGTCACGATCCCTCATAAAGTTTCGTCGATTCCGTTTCTCGACGAGGTTGACCCCACCGCCGGGCACATCGGCGCCATCAATACGATCGTGGTAAAGCAGGGCGCGCTGATTGGGTACAACACCGATGCCATCGGTGCATTGCGTGCGCTTCGTGGAGGGGCGGGGCCTCTCGCCGGAAAACGCGTCGTGATGGTGGGATCGGGAGGAGCAGCCAGGGCGATTGCCTTTGCGCTTGCCGGTGAGTCGGGACTTGCGGGACTAACGTTGCTCGGCGTGGACGCGAATGAGCGGTCGCGATTGGCGGCGGATATTCGATCGAAGACGTCGCTTTCAGTGGAGGAGGCTCATCTCGACGAAGCCGTGCTGGCGAAGACTCTTCCCGCTTCGCACATCCTGGTCCATTGTACTCCGATCGGCATGTCCCCAAAAACTGAAGGGACTTGCGTGCCGGCACCGCTCTTACACGCCGGCTTGGCCGTCATGGATATTGTCTACAATCCGCGCGAGACGCAATTGCTCAAGGATGCCCGGCAGGCAGGATGCGTCACGATTCCCGGGTTGGAAATGTTTCTGCATCAAGCTGCCGCGCAATTTGAGCTGTGGACGGATCAGCCCGCTCCGGCGGATACCATGCGAGCCGTGCTGGAGTCTCGCTTTCGATGAACATCGTACTGATCGGATATCGCGGGACGGGGAAAAGTACGGTTGGGAAAGTACTGGCTGCGAGGCTCGTGTTGCCGCTGGTCTCGACGGATGCGGAAATTGTTCGTCGGGCGGGGCGATCAGTTCCGGAGATAGTTGCGCAGCATGGGTGGGAGCATTTTCGTGATCTTGAGTCGACGGTTTGTCGGGACTTTTCCGTACAAGATGGACTGATTATCGACACAGGCGGAGGGGCGATTCTTCGTCAGGAGAACGTGGCTTGTTTGAAGAAGAACGGCACGCTGTTTTGGCTGACTGCTTCGATCGCAACGATCGCGTCGCGCATCGGGCGTGATACTCAGCGCCCATCACTGACGGGCACCAAATCATTCGTCGAGGAGATTGAGGAAGTCCTGGCGGTGCGAACGCCCAAGTATCGCGAGGCCGCCGACCATATTGTGCCTACCGATGGATGCACCATCAATCAAATCGTCGAGACGATTCTTTCTTCCATCCAGCGGTAGATCGAGTATGCCGCTAAGTTTCGTGCTGGTGTATGGGGTGGGGGTCCAGCCATCCTTGACATTTCTGCCACAGAAGTGATTGAAGTGTCGTTGTGCGCCCGTAGCTCAGTTGGATAGAGCGCCGGGCTTCGAACCCGTAGGTCGCAGGTTCAATTCCTGCCGGGCGCACCACTCGCATCGAGGGACTGACTGCTAAGTGATTGACAAGTAAGAAGTGTATTCTGCCAGGCGTTTTTAATTCCCTATTAGCTCACACGCCCTATCTCCCGCCAACGGGGAATAGTATTCAGATAGCCCTTGCCCTAAAATAAAAATAGTTCTGGCGGGGGTGTTCCATGGGTGGTTATTGCCGAAAAGAGAGACATGGAAGAAAGCGGTCTGGTAAGCTTCTAACATCAGCTCGGTGGCGATGGACGCGTTCCTGCCCTTGCTGTGGTCGGATCCTCCAGAAAGAAGAGCCCATGGGTGCCTGGTACTGCACATGTGGATGGCAGTGTGGGTAAATAGATTGGGAGGGAGCGATGATGATCCCCGGATTGCATGAAGTAAAGGCAGGTTTTCTTCTTGCCGTGGGGCTTGCGATGCTGGCGTTAATCTGCGCTGTTGCCGGATTGGGGACGGTTATGCGACCGGCCCGGTGGTCGGACCGTAAGGTTTCACGCTAGTTAAGGCGTCGTCGTGTAACTCGGTATCTCGTCCGCTCCGTGCTCTCTTATAACGTCGGGGTGCCCTCTCTTCGGTTGGCTGCAGTTCTCAAGCATCAGCGTTTCCCCCAATAATTTAATGGCTTGCGGCTGCTAAGCGTCAGTCCCTCCAAGGTTTTCCGAGTTAGAGTTTTCTGGCCCCTGCAATCCCCGATCAACTCTATCGCTAAATACCCAAGAGCGGCCCCCTCTCGGGGAAGACAATTCTGAACCTGGTGCTATAGTTGATCTAACGATTTGTACTGATCGTCTTCACGCAGGGACGCCGAGGCCTCTTGCAGAATTCTGAGATTCACACGCAATCGAAAAGAGGCTCTGACGATCGCATCACGATAGGAATTATTAACTGAGGAGAATTGTATGACGGGAAGAACTGCTTCTATGGCCAGTGTGGTTATGCTGGGTGTAGTCATGATTGTGAGTCAGGGTTGCGGGATGAAATGGCTTCAGTCCGACGGAGAGGTCTCGTCAGCACAGTCTGACAAGTCAAAAAACTGGAATGGAGAAGGCGTCAATCCCAATTTCCCTGGCATGGCCCGTGGGGGGGCTTCAGGCGAACTCAGAGGGTTTTCTCAGAATCCCGATGAAGAGCGATTGGCTCAAAGCGGCTATCGAGCTTCGCTGAATCCTTCCGATGTCGCCGTAAGGCGGCGCGCCGAATTGACGAAGGAAGAGAAGGCCGCCATTGAAGCAGGACTCCAGGACGTATTTTTTGGTTACGATCAGTGGACCGTATCCGATGCCGCTATGGAAGCGCTGAATCGCGATGCAAGCTGGTTGAAGGATCATCCTGGTGCCGTCCTGAAAATTGAAGGCCATTGCGACGAGCGAGGAACGACCGATTACAACATGGTTCTTGGCGACAAGCGGGCGAAGGCAGCAAAGACATACCTTCATGAAGCCGGAATCAGTCCCAAGCAGGTCGCTATTGTATCATTCGGTAAAGAGCAGCCGTTTTGCTTTGACCATGCCGAGTCATGCTACCAGCAAAATCGCCGTGGACACATGTTGCTTCAGGTGAAGCAGTAGAAGGTCAGAGTTCATTTCATCGCGAGGCGTCCTTCGCAAGATCATGATGAGGGATGCCTCGCTTAAGAATTGTTTGGTTAAACCGCCACGCAGCTTGCCGATATGCCAATTTCAGCGCTGAATAAAATGGCCTCGCTACTCAAGCCTGAGAAGAAGTCGACGGAGACCATCTTCTCGAGTCCTGATGAGCGTCGGAATCAACCTCGCTTTACCACGCAGTTTCGCAGCACCTTCTCAGGCGGCCCAAACGAAGGGAATGGACGAACGCTCGATCTGTCTATCGGAGGGTGCAAGATCGAAAGCGGAACGGTTGTCGGCCAAGGGGATAAGTTTGAATGTCGTCTCCATATTCCAGACCTCGATTGGCCAATTATGATCGATGAAGCAATCGTTCGCTGGGTTGAGGGGAAGACATTTGGGCTGGCTTTCACACGTATCAGGTCGGGAGAGCAAGATAAGATCACTGCCATTATCAGCAAGATTGAGCAGGAGCAGCAGGCCTGACCGCTCCCCATCGTCGCCCATCCGCTTCGACGATCATACGTGCCGGATTCTCTTCCTTCCCCTAGCTACATCTCCAGGCGTGACAACTCTCGGCTGAACCATTGTCGTCAAGGGGCGGTCACTACTTGGCTTGGAGTACCAGCTCGCGCACATTATGAGGGGGACTACCGATTGACATGCTCCCTCTCGCTGTAACAAAGTACCGCCACTAGACAGGATGAAACGGAGAGTCCCTTCGTGGCCCTCGTTCTCAGCCTTTTCATTTTTGCAGGGGAACCGAAAGGAGTGTGGAGTGGAGCAACGGTATGCGATTACAGTCAAGTTCTTGGTCAACGCTGATTCGGCTGAAGATGCTGAGGAAATGATAGAAACTGCCTGTGAAAAGGCGACTGCCGCATTTCCAGAAATGAGCTATGAGGGGATCGAGGATATTGAAGAGGAAGAAGACGACTAATATGCCGGAAAGCCTGACGCCATGAAGGCACGCGGTCGATTTGGAAACGGACAACTGGGGCACGGTGGGAGGATGGCTGCGCGATGAGCACCGGAAGCGAAGTCATCACTCTGGCGGGCGGGTGCTTCTGGTGTCTGGAGGCGGTCTATGACCAAATCAAGGGCGTCCTTTCGGTTGAATCCGGGTATATCGGAGGCGCCCTTGAGAATCCTTCGTACGAAGCGGTATGCGGTGGAAGGACAGGCCATGCCGAAGCGGTGCGGGTCACCTATGATCCCTCGCTGATTTCGTGTCGGGAGTTGATCGAGATCTTTTTCTCGATCCATGACCCCACGACGCTGAATCGCCAGGGCAACGACGAAGGCACGCAGTATCGTTCCGCCATTTTCTACCATTCACCCGAGCAGCGGCAGGTAGCTGAGGCGGTCAAGGCCGCGGTCACAGCCCAAGGGTTGTATCCTAACCCGGTCGTTACTGAGATTGTTGCGGCGACAACGTGGTATGAGGCTGAACGACATCACCAGGAATACTTCGCCAGGAATCCGCTTCAAGGGTACTGTCAGTTTGTGGTCAGTCCAAAGGTGGCCAAGTTTCGGAAACAGTTTGTGTCAAAGCTGAAGCTCTGACCGGAGTCCCGCCGTCACTTCCCAATAATCCACGACAGCCCTCGTTTCGGCGCATCCCATGGATCAGGCTTCTGAAAAATCTGATGAGTGCTCAAGAGTACTCGGGTATGGGGTGGGCAGAACGGCCATTCAGAAGCAGGATTTCCTTGTACGGTACCGAGCATGGCATCTTCTTCCCGCTCATCATGCAATTCGAGAATGATGAGGGGGGTGTTGGGGTCGAGTAGGCAGGTATCCCCTATCGGCGTCCCTACCGCCATTCCGGATACAGCCACCTGCACCTGCTGCTGACCTTGAGAGAAAATGGTGTCCCCCGTGCGCAGCGGGCCTGGCGGGGCGAGGGAGTACAAGATTAAAGGAGCGGCAAGGATGACGAGGACGGCCAGTCCTATCGACCAGAGTGGCGGATCGGATCGAACGTCATCATCAGAATCACGTAAGTCACCCATTTCTCGACTACACCTGAGGTGATGTGGTTTCCTGTCGAGCGTCAATTCCTTTGCGGCGCTACTGCGGTGGATGTGACTCAGCATCCAACCAGGCATCGCCTTCGCCAGCATTGTCGTGTGCCGTGCGAAGCGTTTGAAAATCAAATAGACGTTGATCCATGAGCAGCGCCGGTGCGACGTTGGCGATCGCCGCCGCAATGCTGTCCGAGCAGCCGGGCGATCGTGTTTCCCACTGACGGAGCAAGGCCTTTACGTCTTTTCGCTTCAGATCCTCTTGAGATCCGCATAGATCACAGGGGATGATCGGAAATCTCCGGAGTTCCGCGTATCGGGCCAGGTCTACTTCCTTCACAAAGGCGAGCGGTCGGATGACAAGATGTCGCCCGTCTTTTGAACGGAGTTTTGGTGGCATGGCCTTGAGCTTGCCCGTGTACAGGAGATTCAGAAACAATGTTTCATTGATATCATCGCGGTGGTGGCCGAGTGCGATCTTGGTGGCGCCCAAATCAGAGGCAATGCGATAGAGATGCCCGCGCCTGAGCCGAGAACAGAGGGAGCACGTGGTCTGGCCCTCAGGGATCAGACGCTTCACGATGGAGTAGGTGTCGCGCGTTTCAATGTGAAATGGAATGCCCCGGTTCGTCAGGTAGTCCGGCAGAATGTGCGCGGGGAAGCCAGGCTGTTTTTGGTCTAAGTTGACGGCCACGAGATCAAAGTGAACGGGTGCACGCTGTTGCAGAAGGAGCAGGATATCGAGTAAGCCATAACTATCCTTCCCGCCTGACAGGCAGACCATGATCTTATCCCCGTCTTCAATCAGCCGATAGTCGGCGATGGCTTGGCCGACCAGGCGACAGAGCCGGGTCCGGAGTTTTTCAGTTTCCTCGTCTAACTTTCCGAGGGTCGTTGGAGGGCCTGGTGATGAAGGCATGGGAGCGATTGTACCTGCTCAATTATCCGGCTGTCGATGATGGAGCAACGGTAAGACGATCATGACCGACAATAAAGTGAAGTCGATTCTCTTTGTTTGCACAGGCAACATTTTTCGGAGCCTGGCAGCAGAGTATGCGCTCAAGCAGTATCGTGGTTCGCAAGGCTTGTATTGCGTCGGGTCTGCCGGGATCGAGGCCAAGCCACAATCGATCCATCCCATCGTGCGTGCCAGACTCCTGGAGCATGGCGCTGATCCTGCCGGGCATATGCAACGCAAGCTGACGCAACCCTTACTGGATGAGGCGGACTGTGTCGTGGCAATGGGGCGCGACCATCAAGAAGCGGTGCAACGATTGTTTGGACGATCGATCCCGCTCTTCAGTCAACTGTGTTTTGCTCGCGACGAACCGGTCCTTGATCTGCACGAGGCGCTTCCCAACTGGGAAGAAGATCCCGAGGTGGCGCAGGCCTATGTCGTATCGGTTGTGGATCACATTTGCGATGCAATCCCTTACTTCGCGGCACGATTGCCACATCTTCTGTAACTTTCGACACAACGCTCTCACTCCTCGGTTCATTCTTGTACGCTCAATGACAAATTATTCCGCTCTTTTGTCATGCGCAAGCGTGGTCATGCCCAGTGGCCGACGAAATCCACTTCGAATGCTATAGTTTCTCAAGCAGCATAAGTTTTCTGTCGAGAATGTATGAAGCGGTTGCACGATGCATCGATCAGCACTTGAGATCGCCAAACACCCTGCACATGACTTGATTGATCCGGAGTGGGTCGGGTGGTCTGACGACCAGTTGTTGGATCTGCCGATGGGCCGGCTCAATGTGGAAATTAAAGGCGGCTTTCTGGAAGGCCCAATTGCTGAATTGGACCGTGAGTTGGAATCGCGGCACTTGCGATTCCGTCCGCACTATTGGCTGTCGAATGAGTGGTTCACGCCGGATGGTATCCCGGGCATTGCGATTCCGTTCTATCTGGCGCATCCCCGGCTGGCCAAGCTGGAGTTGACGCAGATGCTGGAAGTGGAAGGCGGGACGCCTGATTGGTGTCTGCGGATTCTCCGGCACGAAGCCGGACACGCGATTGAAAATGCGTATCGCATCCGCCGCCGCCGCACGCGGCAAGCCATCTTCGGCAAATCGTCCCAGGCCTATCCCAAATATTATAGCCCCAGACCCTACAGCCGGAGTTTTGTCCGGCATCTCGATGTGTGGTACGCCCAGAGTCATCCGGACGAAGACTTCGCCGAGACGTTTGCCGTCTGGCTGACGCCGGATTCCACCTGGCATGACCGGTATCGCGGGTGGCCGGTGCTGAAGAAACTGAAATATGTCGATGCGTTGATGCATGAGTTGGCCGAGGTCGAGCCGACCGTCGTGACGACTGAAGAGATCGATCCGCTCCCCAGCCTCAAGAAGACGCTACGTGAACATTATGAGCAAAAGCGCGCGCGTTATGGCGTGGAACATTCCCTCCTCTATGACCCCGACCTCAAACGGCTGTTTTCGGATGGGTCGGCGCAACCGGGCAAACCAAGCGCCGCGACCTTTCTCAACCGGTTTCGACGGGAAGTGCGCCGGAAGGTTGCCAGTTGGACCGGAGAGTACCAGTACACCATCGACCAGGTGTTGGAGGACATGATTCAACGATGTCGCCAATTGGACCTTCGCTTGTCGGTGGCAGAAGAGCAGGCCAAGCTGGATTTTACCATTCTGCTGACGGTGCATACGATGAATTATTTGCGTAGCGGCCGGCATCGGGTGGCCCTATGAGGCGACTGCGTATCCTCGTGCTGATGCATGAAGATCTGGTGCCGCCAGACGAGCTGAACGGCCACGATCTGAGCAAGGTCGGATGGAAGACCGAATACGATGTCGTGTCAACGCTCAGGAAATTGGGCCACGAGGTGCACCCGCTCGGAGTGAAGAGCGATTTAGGGGTGATCAGGACGGCGATCGAAGCATGGCGTCCGCACATCGCTTTCAATCTGCTGGAAGAATTCGACGGGATATCGGTGTATGACCAGAATGTCGTGTCATACCTCGAGTTGCTGCATATGCCCTATACCGGCTGCAATCCGCGCGGGCTCATGTTGGCGCGCGACAAAGCGCTGACGAAAAAGGTTCTTTCCTATCACCGGATTCCCTATCCCGACTTCATGGTCGTGCCCCAAGGCCGGAGCGCCAAGCGACCCAAAGATCTAACGTTCCCGCTCATCGTTAAGTCCATCAGCGAGGAAGCGTCGTTAGGCATCTCTCAAGCGTCGATTGTGGAAGATGATGAGAAGCTCAAAGAGCGGGTGGCCTTCATCCATCAAAGCGTCGGGACCGGTGCTCTGGTGGAACGGTATATCGAGGGGCGAGAGTTCTACGTCGGGATTATGGGCAATGGTCACATTCAGGTGTTGCCCGTGTGGGAACTGGTCATGGACAAACTCCCTGAGGATGCCAGGCGCATTGCCACTCAGCGGGTGAAGTGGAGCCGAAAGTATCAAGATAAGTACGGCATCACATCGGAGGAAGCCAGAAATCTTCCGGCCGGCAAGGCCGAGGAGATCCAACACATGGCCAAGCGGGTCTATCGAGCGCTCGGTCTCAGCGGATATGCGCGAATCGATGTTCGGATGGATGCGGAGGGGAAAGTCTATGTGCTGGAGGCCAATCCCAATCCGCAAATCGCGCATGAGGAGGACTTTGCCGATTCCGCCGAGAAAGCCGACTATAGCTACAAAGATCTACTCCAGGAACTGCTGAATGTCGGCTTGCGCTGGCAGCCGGCCAAAGCCGCTTAATCTCCCGCAAGCAATTTTCTCTAGATCTTGAGATGGAAATCAGCCGGCACTTGGGCCGAATGGCACTTGCTGCCAGTTGGGCTACTGGCATGCCCAGGGAGAGCGTCGGCAGCGTGTCTACGGTCCCCAACGGAAGCCGAACATCAGACTGATACTGGTTCGGTCTTTCTCCGGCAGGGACGGCTGGAGATTGATGTCGTGGAGATTCACCATCAGCGTTGAGGACAACGCGATGTTGTGAATGACTTGATATTCCAAAGAGAGGCCGATGGGAATGTACCAACTGGTGTCGTTTCGATTGATTTGAGAAGGCCCGGTGCCGCGGTCCAGGTCGGCATGGATGAGACCGATGCCAGTGAAGGGGACCAGGTTGAACCCGTTATTCAGTCGGAGGTGGTATTTCCCGACTCCTGCAAACGCAATCTGAAAGAGATTGCCCGTGGGACTGATCTGCATCATCGGTCCGAAGGAAAAGTTCCGATCGGCGTAATAGTCGACATTGAACCCGAGGGCGAAGACGGTTCCATTGACCGTGCCGGTCGTCAGTCCGAGGTCTGAGCCGAATCCCCAGCGGTTCTCATCGGCACGGACTGGCCCGGGGAAGAGACTGCTCCATATCAGAATGACCAGTGCGAATGCTCCGATAAAGTGGAGCGGACGGGTGCTCGGTGTGAAGACATCTTGTGAACGCATGTCGGGAATCTAGCATAGCGTTTTGACTCGAACAAGGCGCTTGAGAGTCGAGTCGCAGGTGCAGTACCCTGCAAGGCGCTCATCGACCTGCGAAGTGGAGATCCGTTACCATGACACCGAAAGATGCTGCTGTCGGCCTATTCGCGGCCCTTCCGAAACCTATCTCGGTCGATCAGATCCAGGAATACGGGATCGAGGTTACCGAGTCTCAGGCCCGCCATCTCGCGAGGGAAATCCTGTCGCTGAATCTGTATTGGATTCTTGCGGCGGTCGATGCCCATATTCTGCAGAAGTATCGGGCGTTGATCGGCGGGCTCTTGCTCGAATCGGTCACCGCTCAATGGTCGTCAGATACATTCGGCCTGGAGCGTTGGGACGGATATCGGCAGGAGCTCGACGAGCGGCGGGAGCATTATGCGCGGCTGATGGACGACCGGTTGAACCCGATGGGGCTCAGCGCGGAAGCCGCCACGCTGTTGGAAGACCAGGGCGTGGTGTCGTCCGACGACCGGCAGAAGCTGCTGGTGCTCTTGATCGACTACGCACCGGTCGATCAGTATGCGGAACTCCTCGACGACGTCACGTAAGTTCCTGCCGACGAGTGCCGTCCCTCTACAAATATCGGTGAGACACCACCTTCCCGTTCTTGTCGAGTTCGTACAGGAGCGGAGCGCCGGTGGGGATGTTGAGTTCCAACACTTGTTCCTTCGTAAGCTGTTCCAATTCCATGACCAATGCGCGCAGGCTGTTGCCATGTGCGGCGATCAGAATCGTTTCGTCCTTCAGGACGTAGGGCTTGATCTTGCTTTCATAGTAGGGAAGCACCCGCTCGGCCGTATCCTTCAAGCTCTCTCCCCCCGGCGGACGCACATCAAAACTCCGACGCCAAATTTTGACCTGGTCGTCGCCATACTTCTTCGCCGTCTCGGCCTTGTTCAGCCCCTGTAGCTCTCCGTACATCCGCTCGTTCAGCGCTTTATCTTTCTCGATCGGGATATTCGTTTGCCCGATGCCCTCAAGCGCCAGACGCAAGGTTTCATTTGCGCGGGCCAGTACAGAAGTAAACGCCCGGTTGAAAGAGAAGCCGCGCAGCTTATCGCCGGCATTCTTGGCTTCTTGGATGCCGCGCGGGGAAAGCGGGACATCGACCCAGCCGGTGAACCGGTTCTCCAGATTCCATTGCGATTCACCGTGACGCAGCAAGACCAAGCGGGCCATAGTCGTCTCCTTTTCTCGGGAAGCCAAGTACCTGTCAGCAAGAATACTGGATCGGGCGGTCAAGTCAAGCCGTTGCTTTCATCCGGAACCGGCAGTACCATGCCGCTCTATTCGCTCCACGCAGGAACAGACGATCCATGACGGTCCCGCCGGCAGCTGATATGAATTGGTCCGCGCTTGAAGCCTGGTGGTGCGCGATGGGCGCGCGGCTCGCCGTGTTGGACCGGGCGCAGGCCTTCTTCACCGCCGTTCAGGCGGGCAATCATTTCGACCGCATTGCCCAGGTCGGCGCGCAGGCCGATTATGTGCTGTTCGTGCTCATGCGCTATTGGGTGCCGACCGTGCTGCCTCCGCCAGGTCGCGAACGGCTGACGAAGAGCGATCCGGACTACTGGCTTGAATCGGAACACATTCTCAAGGCGGCCGCCGTTCGCTTACGGGAACTGAAGCCACTGATCGAATTGTTGACCGCCCCTGGTCCCTTATCCGAATCCTCCCAGGGGAAGGGCCTCAGCGCGTCGCCGGTCACAGAGCTTGAACTGGCGAACATCGTCGAAGGGATTGCCGAAGCCGCAGGGACCTACGGCGGTCCGGATTACACGTCGATTGTCAAAGCCTTTGATCCCGTGCCGCTCCGCCAGACCCAGCCGTTCAAACACAACAAGAAACATAGTGCTGAACTGTGGGTGGTCTTTCTGCTGCGGGAACACTTCCGCAGTCTCGGGCTGGGAAAAGACCGCTACTGGCCGCTGGTCGCCCCGCTCTGTGCCGCCGCCGGTATTCTGAATCCCAACGGCCAGCCCTATCCGCCGGACGAACTCAAGTCCTGGTGGCAGAAAAACTGGCCGCGCACGTATACCCAACTTGAACAGCGACAGGAAGCGACCGATGCGGGCGGGGCCGCGTACGAACAGGACTTTCAATGGTTCCAGGCCTGGATGGGCTGGCAACAAGGAAGAGGTTGACGGAATTTCTAAGACCGTTGCTTGGCGGAACTAGGTAGAGACAGTCGAAACAGGCTTCGCCGGTCGTGTCGGGATCTTGTCTCCGTCCAGCTGTCCTTCCTCAAGCATTTTGGCCACGCCGGCCAGCGCAATCACGTAGAGCACGATTCCCACGTAGATCACATACGGCTGGACCCCGCCGGCGTCCTGCAAGGCGGCCTCCTGCGCCGCGGGGTTGAGCTTTCCCGCTTTCTTGATCTCTGCGATCTCTTCCTTGCAGTGCCAGTAGTACAGGTAGTTGGCCGTGGCGCCGGCCATGACGCTCCACACGAGGCCGACGGTCATGTCGCCGGTGACATAGGTCGAGGCCATGGGGCCGATGGCGTACACAAAGGCGTGCAGATACATCTTCCGGTAGAGAAACCAGAGAAACGAAATGTACAGGAAGGCCGGCCAGTTCCAACTGAGGGCGAATCTGGGCTGCCCGTCGGAGGAAAACTTCTTGAACTGTTCGAGATAATAATCGGCCTTCGGGCCGACGAACTGCCGCCAGAGATCCTGATCGGTTGCGAGGGGCGTGTAGGGTGTTGCTTCGGGTGGTGCATCAGCAGTCGTACTCCCAGCGGAGTCGGCAGACGAGGCGAGGGCGAGGGCCATTCCACATTGCGCGCAGAAGTTGGCGTCTTCAGAGTTCTGTTGGCGACAGTGCTGACAGGATTTCATGGAGACGCAGCTTATCACACTCGGACATCCGGGCTGAGGCCTTATTGTGCGGAGACGGATAGGGCACGGTCTGATACCGTGGAGGAAGGGAGCAAATAGATGCCCGCGTCTAAACACCCTGAAGAACGGGGCTGAAATCCTCCCGGGCGGCCGTCGCCGTTATTGATTTCGACTCAACCCTATGCTAGCTTTCCCCTTCTTTCTTGAGGGGATACGTCTGCCATGCCGACAGAGGAACTGAAAGATTACGCAGCCAAGTATTTGATGCAAACCTATGCGCGTCAGCCGATTTCAATCGTGCGGGGGCGTGGAGCCAAGGTCTACGACATGGAAGGCCGGGAGTACATCGACTTTGTCGGTGGCATCGCGGTCAATATTTTGGGGCATGGCCATCCGGATCTGGTACAGGCGATCCAGCGCCAGGCGGCCCAGCTGATCCATGTGTCGAACCTCTACTACACGGAGCCGCAGGTCAGACTCGCGCAAATGCTGGTCGATCATTCGTGCGCCGACCGGGTCTTTTTCTGCAACAGCGGCGCAGAGGCGAATGAAGCGGCGATCAAGCTGGCGCGGCGCTACGGGCATGAGAAGTACGGAGCGAACCGGTTCGAGATCATCACGATGAAGAATTCCTTCCACGGCCGCACGATGGCGACGTTAACGGCGACCGGCCAGGAGAAGGTGCAGAAAGGCTTTGAGCCGCTCGTTCCGGGATTTGTCTATGCGCCGTTCAACGATTTTGCAGCGATTGAATCGCTCGTCACGGAGAAGACCACGGCGATCATGTTGGAGCCGATTCAGGGTGAGGGGGGCGTGCATGTCGCCGATCAAGCCTATCTGAAGAATCTGCGGGAGCTGTGCACGCAGAAGGATATCCTCCTGATTTTCGACGAAGTCCAGACCGGAATGGGGCGGACCGGGACGTTGTTTGCCTATGAGCAGCTGGGCGTGGAGCCCGACATCATGACGCTTGCCAAAGGGCTCGGTGGCGGGATGCCGATCGGCGCCTGTTTGGCCAAAGAGGCGGTCGCTGCAGTCTTCACGGCCGGGTCGCATGCCTCGACATTCGGCGGCAATCCGTTGGCCTGCGCTGCGGGGCTTGCGGTCTGTCGGATCTTGATCGAAGGGCGTGTGCTTGAGCAGGCCCGGCGCATGGGGGATTATCTGGCTAAAGGGCTGGCCGACTTCAAAGACCGTCATCGTGCGGTGCGGGACGTTCGAGGATTGGGGTTGTTACAGGGCCTGGAAGCGGAGATTGATGCGAAAGCCGTCGTGGCGGACTGTTTGAGCCGCGGCGTGCTGGTGAATGCCACCAGTGAACGGGTGCTGCGGTTTGTGCCGCCGCTCATCATTTCCCAGGCGGAAATCGATCGCGTCCTGGAGACGTTATCGTCCATCTTCAATCAACGGACGATGGCGGAAAAGGATCAGCCGCACTGATATGACAACTTCACGCAAGTCGAAGAAGCGGGCAGCCTCATTTGCCAAAGACTTGCTGGATGTGGCGACGATGCCGCGTCCCCAAATCGATGCCTTGTTGCGGCTGGCGACGGCGCTAAAAACGAAGTTGCGACGGGGCACTGCCCATTCGTTGTTGGCGGGGAAGACGCTCGGGCTGCTCTTTCAGAAGCCGTCGACCAGGACTCGCGTGTCGTTCGAGGCCGGCATGAATCAGTTGGGTGGCCATGCGATGGTACTGCCTATGGCGGATATTCAACTTTCACGGGGCGAGAGTGTGCCGGATACCGCTCGTGTGCTGTCACGGTACCTCGACGGGATCGTGATCCGCACCTACGACCACGGCATTGTCCAGGAGTGGGCGGAAGAAGCCGCCATGCCGGTGATTAACGGCTTGACCGATCTGAGCCATCCCTGTCAGGCCCTGTCTGACTTGATGACCATCAAGGAAAAGAAGGGGCGTCTCAAAGGGCTGAAGCTCGCCTATGTCGGCGACGGGAACAATGTGGCGAATTCGTTGATTGAGGCGGCTGCCAAGGTGGGAATGCATATCGCGTTGGGGTGTCCCATCGGCTATCAACCGGATCAGCATGTGGTGGATCGGGCACGGCAGGAAGCGGCGCGCTACGGATCGGACATCGAGGTGGGGGTCGATCCGCAAATCGCCGTAAAAGATGCTGATGTGCTGTACACCGATGTCTGGATCAGCATGGGGCGCGAACGGGAACAAGCCCGGCGTTTGCGGACGCTGGCGCCCTATCAGTTGAATGGGCGGTTGCTGCAGAAAGCGAAACCCGATGCCATTGTCATGCATTGTCTGCCGGCGCATCGCGGCGAAGAAATCACGGCCGAAGTGCTCGATGGACCACAGTCCGTCATTATCGATCAAGCGGAAAATCGGCTGCATATGCAGAAAGCGATCTTGGTTCAGTTGCTGACTCAGAAGAAAGGCAGGGCGTAAGCACTCATCATGAAACAGACATCGATCAAGAAAATTGTCCTCGCGTATTCCGGCGGGCTTGATACCTCAGTCATCTTGAAGTGGTTGCAGGAAACCTATCAGGCGGAAGTGATTGCGTTTTGTGCGGACCTCGGCCAGGGCGAAGACCTGCAGGCGATCAAGGCGAAAGCCAAGAAGCTGGGTGTGAAGAAGGTCTATGTCGAGGACCTGCGCGAGACCTTCGTGAAGGACTATGTGTTTCCGATGTTGCGTGGGAACGCAATGTACGAAGGTTGCTATCTCCTGGGTACATCGATTGCGCGGCCGCTCATCGCCCGCCGCCAGGCCGAAATTGCGTTGCAGGAGGGGGCCGAGGCGGTGTCGCATGGCGCGACCGGGAAGGGCAACGATCAGGTCCGGTTCGAGCTGACCTATATGGCGCTGGCTCCAGGGCTGAAGATCATTGCGCCCTGGCGCGAGTGGACCCTGCGATCACGGCGCGAATGTATCGAGTATGCCGACAAGCACGGCATTCCCGTGACGGCGACGAAAGCCAAGCCCTACAGTATGGACCTCAATCTTTTTCATGTGAGTTACGAGGGCGGCATCCTTGAAGATCCCTGGAAGTCTCCGCCGGATGAAATTTTCCAGATGACGGTGTCTCCAGAAAAGGCGCCCAACAAGCCGCTGGAAGTCGAAATCGAGTATGAGCAGGGGAACCCGGTCGCCGTTGACGGCAAAAAGATGAGTCCGGCGAAGCTGCTCGCGCATCTCAACAAGCTGGGCGGAGCCCATGGGATTGGCCGGGTCGATCTGGTCGAAAACCGCTATGTCGGGATGAAGTCCCGTGGTGTGTACGAAACGCCGGGCGGGACGATTCTGCACGTCGCGCATCGGGGACTCGAATCGCTCACGATGGATCGGGAGGTTCTGCACTTCCGTGACAGCCTGATTCCGCGGTTTGCCGATCTGATTTACAACGGATACTGGTTCAGCCCGGAACGGGAAATGATGCAAGTAGCGATCGACGAAGCGCAAAAAGATGTTTCCGGGACGGCCCGCGTGAAGCTCTATAAGGGGAGTTGCACTCTCGCCGGCCGGAAGTCGAAGAATTCCCTCTACCGGCTGGATATTGCGACGTTTGAAGAAGACGATGTGTACAACCAGAAAGACGCCGAGGGTTTCATCCGGTTGAACGCGCTGCGGTTGAAGATCCGGGCACAGAGGCGGAAAGCGAAGTCCTAATGGCCAGTCGGAGATCCGGCAAAGCAGGGGCAGGCCAGCCGAGCAAAGCATGGGCGGGACGGTTTCGCGAGCCCACCGATCGGTTGGTCGAAGCCTTCACCCGTTCCATTGCGGTGGATAAGCGGTTGTACGCGCACGATATCCGCGGCAGCATCGCCCATTGCCAGACGCTGGCCAAGGCCGGTGTACTCAGTCGTCGCGAGACCGCGACAATCGTCCGCGGTCTGCAATTGGTTCAGCACGAACTGGAGCGGGAACGGTTCACGTTTCTGCCGGAAGACGAAGATATTCACATGGCGATCGAGCGCCGATTGACCGAGTTGATCGGTCCGGTCGGCGGCAAATTGCATACGGGCCGCAGCCGGAACGATCAGGTGGCGCTCGATGTGCGGCTCTATGTGCGTGATCAGCTCACGGTTCTGATCGCACGGCTGACGGAATTCCAACGGGTGTTGGTGACGCAGGCAGCGGAACATCTTGATGTCCCGATGCCGGGCTACACGCACTTGCAACGCGCGCAACCCGTGTTGTTGGCCCATCATCTGCTGGCGTACGTGGAAATGTTTCTGCGCGATAAGGCGCGTCTAGCGGATGCACGGACGCGGGTCAACGTGATGCCGCTGGGTTCCGGGGCGCTGGCGGGATCGAATTACCCGGTGGATCGCCTCTATACGGCGGCGCTATTAGACTTCCCTGCGGTGACGCAAAATAGCCTCGACGCGGTGTCCGACCGCGACTTCATGATTGAAGTGGCATCCGCATTAGCGATCGTCATGATGCACTTATCGCGCATGAGCGAAGAACTCATTCTCTGGGCCACGCAGGAATTTCATTTCGTGGATCTGCCGGACGGATTCTGCACCGGCAGCAGCATGATGCCCCAGAAAAAGAATCCCGATGTGCCAGAGTTGGTGCGCGGGAAGACCGGCCGCGTCTACGGTCATCTCATCGGATTGATGACGACGTTGAAGGCCTTGCCGCTCAGTTACAACCGCGATTTGCAGGAAGATAAACCGGCGCTGTTCGACGCGCTCGACACCACGCAAGACTGTGTCGAAGTCATGACGGAGTTGATGCGTCGGCTCAAAGTGGACCGGGCCGCGCTGACCCGCGCCCTCACGGGCGGCGGGATGTTGGCAACGGAGCTGGCTGACTATTTGGTGATCAAGGGTGTACCATTTCGGGAAGCGCACGCGATCACCGGTC
The DNA here is from genome assembly GCA_030653545.1 of Nitrospira sp. NCBI lineage: Bacteria > Pseudomonadati > Nitrospirota > Nitrospiria > Nitrospirales > Nitrospiraceae > Nitrospira > Nitrospira sp. The sequence goes on from JAURZE010000026.1 coordinate 40,387, forward strand.
GGGTCGTCCGGTGGGCCTTGGATGCCGGGCGCGAACTCTCCGAACTCACCGTCAAAGAGCTCTGCGTGTTTTCGCCTCGCTTCGAGAAATCCGTGCTGGATCGGCTCACGGTGCAGGGGGCCATCGACCGGAAGGCGCAGATTGGTGGAACTGCCAGGTTGCAAGTGGTTCGCCGCCTGAAGGAATTGGCGAAGTTGTTGGCATGATACAAACGAGTGACATGTTTCTTGCCGGTGTGAGCCTGACCGTATTGACCGTCGTGACGGGTTGCGGCGTCGTGGGTGCTCCCATTGCTCCGGAAAACGTGGGCGTCAATCCGACGATTGCCAGACAGAAGATGGAGTTGAAAAAACTGGGAGAGACTCAAGAGGCAGTCAATCCAGCAACATCTTCGGATCAGGTCGCCCCGGGCGAGATCAAAGGGCAGGATGAAGAGTTGCCGCCCTTGCGGCCGGTTGGAACGAGATAGTGCGGGCAGAGAGTTTTTGGCGAGTGGACTCAACTTACTGAACGAGGATTGTGACGATGCATGATTTCGAATATCGCCAGGGCGAATTATATTGCGAGCAGGTGCCGATCAGCCGAATTGCCAAAGAGGTCGGTACGCCTTGTTATGTGTATAGCCACTCGACGCTCATTCGGCATTTCAGGGCCTACGATCACGCGTTCAAGAACATCCCTCACGTCGTCGCCTTCGCCATGAAATCGAACTCGAATTTGGCCATCCTCAGTCTGATGGCCAAGGAGGGCAGCGGCGTCGATATCGTTTCGGGCGGCGAGTTGTTTCGCGCCCTCAAGGCCGGCGTTCCTGCTTCCAAAATCGTGTTTGCCGGGGTCGGAAAAACCGCCGACGAAATCCGGGATGCCCTGAAGGCCGACATCTTGATGTTCAATATCGAGTCATCGGCTGAACTGCTGGCGATTCAAGAGGTTGCGGCGTCCGTCGGCAAGAAAGCCCGCATCGCGTTGCGGATCAATCCGGATGTCGATCCCAAAACGCATCCCTATATTTCAACAGGGATGAAGAAGAGCAAGTTCGGAATTGCCGCAGACCGCGCGCTGCAAGAATACAAGATGGCCGCCTCACTGAGCCATATCGACGTGGTGGGCGTTCATGCCCATATCGGGTCCCAACTCACGGAGGTGACCCCGTTCGTTGATTCGTTAAAGAAGGTCGTCGCGCTCATCGGAACGTTGAAAGCGCAGGGAATTAATATCCGGTATCTGAACATCGGAGGTGGCTTGGGGATTACCTATTCCGAGGAAAAGCCTCCGCTGCCGCAAGAGTTGTCGGACGCCATTTCACCGATCATCACCGATCTCGGCCTGACCTTAGTGATGGAGCCGGGGCGTGTCATCGTCGGCAACGCCGGTATCCTGGTGACCAAGGCGTTGTACTTGAAAGAAGGGGAGGCGAAGAGCTTCGTCATCGTCGATGCCGCAATGAACGATCTCATTCGCCCCAGCCTTTATGGCGCCTATCATGAAATCAAGCCGGTCAAGGAAGAGGCCGGGCATCGCGCCAAGCAGCAGGTGGATATCGTCGGTCCGGTATGCGAATCGGGAGATTTTCTGGCCAAGGACCGCTTGTTGGCCGCCGTGAAGCCGGGCGAATTAATGGCGGTGATGAGCGCGGGGGCCTACGGGTTCGTCATGGCTTCAAATTACAATTCCCGGCCCCGCGTCCCTGAAGTACTGGTCAAGGGCGGAGACATTCATGTCATCCGTGAGCGTGAAACCTACGAGGATCTGGTCAAGGGCGAGATGATCCCGGCGTTCTTGAAGTAATACGCGGCGCGGGCGGCCCGTAGATTCTCCCGTACCGTGAGAAGGAGCCATTATGTTTACCGGTTCTCATGTCGCGATCGTGACACCCTTTCGAAAGGGCAAAGTCGACGAGCGGGCGCTGGGTGATCTGATCGAGTGGCAGATCGCGAAGGGCACGAACGGTATCGTCCCTTGTGGCACTACCGGAGAGTCCGCCACGCTGTCACACGAGGAGCATAACCGTGTGATCGAGCTGACGGTGGAGGTGGTCCGTCGTCGAGTCCCCGTCACGGCAGGGACCGGCTCCAATTGTACTGAGGAGGCCATCTCGCTGACGAAGCATGCCAAGGAAGCCGGGGCCGATGCCGCGCTGCTCATTACGCCGTACTACAACAAGCCGACGCAGGAAGGCTTGTATCGTCATTATAAGGCGATCGCCGAGGCGGTCGATTTGCCGCTGGTCCTGTACAACATTCCCGGGCGAACCGGGGTGAATATGCTTCCGGCGACGATTGCTCGATTGGCCGTGATCCAGAACATTGTCGGGGTGAAAGAGGGGAGCGGGGTGATTCAGCAGGCCTCGGACATTGTGCAGACATGCGGTAACCGCCTTGCGGTGCTTGCCGGAGACGATGCAATGACGCTGCCGATGATGGCGGTCGGCGGGCAAGGCGTGATTACCGTCACCGCCAATGTCGCTCCCACCGAGATGGCGAATATGGTCAAGGCGTTTGCGGCCGGGAACATTGAGGAGGCCCGACGCATCCACTTCCAGCTGTCCCCTTTGTTTGCCGCGTTGTTCTACGAGACGAATCCGATCCCCGTGAAAGAGGCGCTGGGCATGATGGGGAAGATTGACCCTGAGCTTCGTTTGCCGCTTTGCCCGATGGGGAAAGAGTATCGCGACAAGCTGGTGCAGGTGATGAAAGAGGCTCGCTTTATTTAGCGTTCCGGTAGAAAGATGAGACGCGGTCATGATTAAAGTTGTGGTGGCTGGTGCGGCGGGACGGATGGGTTGCCGGTTGGTGGCGCTGGTGCGTGATTCGACGGCGCTGACATTGGCCGGGGCGCTCGAGGGGAGTGGGCATCATGCCATCGGCGATGATGCCGGCGAGACCTCCGGGACCGGGCGCGCCGGGGTGGCCATCACCAGTGATCTGGCCGCGTTGATGGACCGCGGTGAAGTCGTGATCGATTTTTCCGCTCCCGAAGCGACGCTCGAGCATTTCCGCATTGTCGCCCAACATCGGCGGGCCATGGTCATCGGCACGACGGGGCTCAATCCGTCTCAACTTGAAGAGATCAAGGGGCTTGCGAGACACGTTCCCTGCGTGTTGTCACCCAATATGAGCGTGGGAGTCAATTTGATCTATAAAGTCATCGGGGAAATGGCGAAAACATTGGGCGACGACTACGACATTGAAGTAATTGAGGCCCACCACCGTCTCAAGAAAGACGCGCCGAGCGGTACCGCATTGAAAATTGCGGAAGTGCTCGCGCGCGCCGTCAATCGCGACCTGGACCAGGTCGGCGTCTATTCCAGAAAAGGCCTGATCGGGGAACGAACGAAACAGGAAATCGGTATTCAGACCATCCGGGCCGGCGATATTGTGGGAGATCACACCATTCTCTTCGGCGGGATGGGTGAGCGCATTGAGGTGACGCACCGTGCCAGCAGCCGCGACACCTTTGCGCGTGGCGCGTTGCGCGCGGCTCGATGGGTGGTACGCCAGCCCCCGGGCCTCTATGACATGATGGATGTGTTAGGTCTGAAGTGAATCAGTTCTGAGCCGTGCCGGTCACGGTCTACTTGCATCGCCCTGCCAACTTCATCGCGCTTTCTTATTCGCCCTGCGCAGCCTGATCCGGATGGATGGTGCGGCCGATCCGCTACTCCCCAGTGGGAGAGGGCCGTAACCAAGACCGACAATTTGTGTCAGATAAGCCGGAACTAGTTCGACGAAGGGGAAGCTTGCGGAACACTCTGTCCGCAGGCATTGCACGCAATGATAAGTTGGTCGCGTGTGTAACTGATCATGCGATAGCAGGAGGGACAGCACAGGACGGCAGTCCGGGGAACGGCAGTCAACTTAATCACCGCGGGTTTCATCGACGAGACGTATTCCCATCCTGAATCGCGGACCAGGTTGACGCGCCGATCGGTTCTTTCGCGCGAGTCTGGATCGTCGCCGAAAGTCTAGCGTAGAGCAGTTGAGCGGCCTCCGTCCATTTCGGATTCGAAGGGGCGCCAACAAAAGCTGCCTCGGCAGCTTTCTGCTCATCGTACGTAAGTGGTTTTGGTTCTGCCATAGACGGTCAATGTCTTGCCGTGATGGGCCGTGGTTCTTGGTCCGCTGCTTTTCTCCGACCACAGTTTAAGCACGCAAACACTGTGATCGCAAGTCCTGCGTCCAAATCCACCGCCCGCTCTGGCAACATTGAACCGCGGCATTTATCGCATGTCTTCATAGGCGGACTCTAACACTTACAGAAATGGATGCATATCCTTCTGAAGTACTGGATGGTAAGGGCAAGAGTCCTTTTTGACCAACGATGTACTAGGCCATTTGGCCATTTCTGCACAATGAGACAACCCGCATCGCAGGAGGCTCAGCCTTGACAGCTCTAGGGCGCTTCCATAGGATTGTGGTCGGTTTGGCAGGAACACACTATGTATAGATTATTTCTAATAATCGGATTGCTGGTCATCTTATTTGTGCTTGTGAAAAGCATTTATCGGAATTCCAAACAAGCCGGTAGACCGGCACGACCACCGTTAGATGGAGATCAGATGGTCCAAGATCCGGTCTGCGGGGTGTTTGTGCCTAGAAAAACTGCAATTGTCCAGCAGGTCGGAGGCGTCTCCAATTGCTTTTGCAGTCAGGAATGCGCAGAGAAGTTTCAGGAGCAGCGAACGAGTTAGCAGCCTGAGTAGCTGTAGTCCGACAACTTTTCTTCCTTGTCGAACTTCAGCAGAATCTGACACTGGTTCGGTGAGAAGTTAAACAGAGGAGGACCGGACTTTCCGCCGGCGATGCGGTAATACGTCCATGTTTCGCCGCCGAAGAAGCGAGACGCTTTCCCGTCCGGGGTGCCCCAGTTTTTTTCAAACCAGGCTTTATCTTTCCCCTGGAGTTCTGCCGGTTTGAGCGAGGCTTCAAGGTAGGGATTACTGGAGCTACAGGCGGTCAGAGCCAAGCAGCTGATCAAAAGCATAACAGAGAGACGCATGAGTGAGTTCCTCCTCGGATGCGACACACAACGTACGATGCGTGGCTTGGTTGACGTGCAAATTCTAACCCCCGACCGGATAGCTGTCAAACCACGGCGTCGCGTTGCGTCGTGCATGAGTTCCCCCTAAAATGGAAGACACAGAATACGCGCAAACGTCATCTCGGTAATGAAAGGATGTTCTTATGAAATTCTATCTCGATACGGCGAACGTGAAAGAAATTCAAGAAGCGGCCAGTCTTGGGTTGCTCGACGGGGTGACAACCAATCCCTCGCTTGTAGCCAAAGAAGGCCGCAGCTTCAAGGAAATGCTCGTCGAAATCTGCAACATTGTCGACGGGCCCATCAGTGCGGAAGTCGTCAGTGTCGAAGCGGATGCCATGGTCAAAGAAGGAAAAGAGCTGGCCAAGATCCACAAGAATATTGTGGTCAAGGTCCCGCTTATTGCGGAAGGGTTGAAGGCGACCAAACGGATGGCCGCTGAAGGTATCAAGGTGAACGTCACCCTGTGCTTCTCGCCCACCCAAGCGCTGCTTGCGGCGAAAGCCGGAGCCTGGTGTGTGTCGCCCTTCATCGGGCGTCTAGACGATATCAGTTCCAATGGCATGGAGCTCATCCGCCAAATCCTCACCATCTACAAGAATTACGACTACAAGACCTTCGTCTTAGTGGCCAGCGTCCGCCATCCGCAGCATGTCGTCGAAGCTGCTTTGGCCGGCGGCCATATCTGCACGATGCCGTTTTCAATTTTCCAGCAAATGGTCAAGCATCCATTGACGGACATCGGGCTCAAGAAGTTCTTGGCCGATTGGGATGCCCAGGCGAAAAAATAAGGCTCGTGGCTACTTGGCGGGATGGGGCGTGCCGAGTTCGCGGCGCGCCTGCGCAAAGACTGAATGGAACATGGGGCGGGTAAGCTTCCCGGTAAACGTATTCTGCTGACTGGGATGATAAGAGCCGAGCAAGAGGTCTCCCCACGGAAGTCGATACGCAACGCCATGTCCAAACTTGGGCGTCGGTGACGGGATGGTGTGACCATCGGCTCTGTGCATCTTCAGATAGTGATCGAAGGCAATCTTCCCGAGCGTGATGATGATGCGTTTCCGTTTGAGGAGACGCATTTCATCACGCAAGAATCGGCCGCACTGTGCAAACTCATCGGGCGACGGCTTATTCCCGGGAGGCGCACAGCGGACGGTCGCGCCGATATAGCAGTTCGTGAGGGTCAACCCGTCGCCGCGATGCGTCGATGAGGCTTGGTTGGCGAATCCGAAGTGATGCAAGGCTTCGTAGAGCCAGTCCCCGCTGCGATCGCCCGTAAAGACCCGACCGGTTCGATTTCCGCCATGAGCCGCCGGTGCGAGCCCGAGCACATAGAGTTCCGCCTCTGGGTCGCCGAATCCGGGGATCGGCTTTCCCCAGTACGTCCATTCCAGATACTGTCGGCGTTTGGTTTGGGCCACAGTCTCCCGGTAGGTCACTAGGCGTGGGCAGGCCGTGCAATCGGTGATCGTATGATTCAGGACGGTGAGGGAGCGCATGGCGGCGTCACTCTATCATGAACGAGAAGTCATTCGTGCTTGCCGGGGTTTGGGCTTGCTGTTAGCATGACCACGATCAACATTCATCAGTCTAAGAATAACAGAGGAGTACCTCGGATGGCAGAGTCTGGTATGCGAATCGGATATTGGGTCCTTGCGGGGCTTCTCAGCTGGGGGGCAAGCCAGGCCTGGGCGGAGCCGGTCCAGGGCCATCCTGAAGGTAAAGATGCGGCAAAGTCAGATTCTGGATTTCGCGATCTCATCCTCCCCGAGCCGCTGGACAATCAACCCGAGCCGGAAGACCGATTGGTCATTCTTCCGGAGATCAAACGGGAAGGAGAACGGTACTTTCTGAGTTCGTTCAAACTCCCCGACAAAATAACATTCGGAGGGGTACCGGTTCCGCTCGATAACTGGCAGGTCAGAGAACGCATTGAATACGAGTTCTATCAGTTTCTCGAAGATCAGGGCGAAAGTATCATCCTGGCGAAACGCACCGGACGGTGCTTCCCCCCAGCCGAAAAGCAGCTGGCCGACGCCGGGCTCCCGGACGATCTGAAGTACATGTTATTGGTCGAGAGCAAGTGTATTGCGGCTGCCTATTCCAAGGCCAAAGCCTCCGGCCCGTGGCAATTCATTCCGTCTACCGGGAAGCGGTATCGTCTCAAGAGCGACTCCGTCCTCGACGAACGCCGCAACCTCGAAATGTCGACCGAGGCCGCGGTCAAGTACCTCAAGTACCTCAAAGATTTCCAGCAGAACGATTGGTTTCTGGCGATGGCCTCCTACAATGCCGGTGAAGAACGGGTGCGCAAGCTTCTCAAGGAGCAGAAGATCACGGACTATTGGAGAATGAGCGGGCCACGCGAAACCATGCGCTATGTGCCTCGGATCATCGCGGCAAAAGAGATCTATTCGCAGCCGGAGAAGTATTTGGGGTTGAGCAAGAAGGATCTCTACGTGCCGTTGGAAACCGAGACCGTCACGGTCAATGTAAAGGAATCGCAGCGGGCTCTGACGTCGATCGCCGAGGAGTACGGGACCTATTTTCTTGAATTGAAGATGCTGAATCCTGAGTTTAAGAAGGACGTCCTCCCGCAGGGCATCTACCAGATCAGGGTTCCACGGCAAACCTGCCCGAGCCGCTGTTTCAAGCAGGCCAAAACTCCGTAGAACCCATGCGTCTCACGCTACCCCCTTCTCCCGCCCGATCCATTCTTCGTCGTGTGATCGGGGCGGGGTTGCGGGCGGCGGATCCCGCCCACGCTCTGTGCCAGCATGTTCATCGAACCGGCCACCGATTGCAGGTGGGCCGCCGCACGTATGATCTGCGATCATTCGATCGGGTCGTCGTGGTCGGGGCGGGAAAAGCCTCCGCGCGAATGGCGCAAGCCCTTGAGCGGGTGTTAGGCTCGTATTTGAACAGCGGGCTCATTGTCGTCAAAACCGGCCATCGTCTGCCCACCAAACGCATCACTGTGATCGAAGCCGGTCATCCGGTTCCTGATCGAGCCGGACTGGAAGCGGCCGAACGACTGCGCGCCCGAGTGGCAGAGGTAGGCGCTCGCGACCTCCTCATTGTGCTGCTCTCTGGCGGGGCATCCAGTTTGATCCCTGCTCCGGTCGAGGGGGTCAGCCTTGCCGATAAACAGACCATTACGCAATTACTCCTGAGAAGCGGTGCGACGATTCAAGAGATCAACGTGGTCAGAAAACACCTCTCGACGATCAAGGGGGGGCGCCTCGCCGAAGCCACTGGCGCAAGGATTGTGACGCTGATCCTCTCGGATGTAATCGGCGATGAATTGACGGCCATCGGCTCCGGTCCGACGGCGCCCGACCCTTCGACCTATCGAGAGGCAATCGCGATCATGAAGCGGCGACGAATCTGGACGAAGGCGCCTGCTTCAATCCGCCGACACTTCAAGCGTGGTGATTGCGGCGACGTCAATGAGACGCCGAAGCCGGGTACGGCCAGATTCCGAAGAGTGCAGCATGAGATCATCGGGAATAACGAGATGGCGCTCGTTGCAGCCGCGCAAGCGGCTCAACAGGCGGGTCTGCGAACCGTTCTGTTTTCGATGCCCTTTGTCGGCGAAGCCGCTCAAGCCGGAAAGACATTCGCGTCACTCGCAGAATGCTTGTCTGAGGGGAAGGGAATCGTCCGGCGGCCCTATTGTATTGTGGCCGGCGGGGAAACAACCGTCACAGTCACAGGGCGCGGCAAAGGTGGTCGTGCACAGGAGTTCGCTGCCGCAGCGGCCTGTGCGATCGCCGGTCTTCACAACGTCTGGGTTGCTGCAGTCGGGACCGATGGGACCGACGGTCCGACCGAGGTGGCTGGTGCGGTGGTGGCCGGGGCCACGTTTGGAAAGGCGAAAATAAAAGGGGTGAATCTTCGTCGCGCACTCGCGCGGCACGATACCTATCCAGCCCTTCACGCGCTCAAGAGTCACATTGTCACGGGACCTACCGGCACCAACGTGAACGATCTTTACCTTCTGCTCGCACTCTAGTTAGTATCTGGGCCATGTCATCCCCGCTGATCCTGCCTCTCAAAGCCTGCACCGATCGCCGCTTCGTTGGCGGGAAAGCCGCGGGATTAGCACGCCTGATAGCTGAAGGGTTTCCCGTCCCTCCGGGGCTGTGTCTCACCGTCGAAGCGTACCGCCAATTCTTGCGTGATCAAGGAATGGATCCTGCGGCGATCTGGAGGCAGGTGCAGGATGCCAAAGGAGTCGCTCGCGCAGCACTCCTTGAAGACTGCCGGAGGAGAATTCAGCAAGGCCGCCTCTCCGGCGAGTGCCTGTCAGAACTGCAGAGGCATCTCCGGGCAATGCAGCGGCCGGTTGAACAGCTCTGGGCTGTGCGATCTTCTGCCACCAATGAAGACGAGACTCACGCCAGCTTTGCGGGGCTGTACCACACAGAGCTGGGAGTCGCCGGAGAGCAGTTGGGGCCCAGTGTGCAGACGGTCTGGGCGTCGCTGTGGGACGAGCCCGTGGCGACCTACTACGAGCGGGTCGGGTGGAGCGATCGCCCGCCGGCCATGGCAGTGGTGATTCAGCCAGTTCTCGAAGCTCGGGCCGCCGGCGTGCTCTATACGATTCATCCTGTCACGGGGCGTGACGATCAGGTCGTGGCGAATGTAGTGCCGGGTTTGGCGGCGGGTCTCGTCGACGGTACGAGGACTCCGGATCAGTTCACGTTGCAGTGGGATGTCTCGACTTCACGGGCCTCCGTGCAGGAACGAGTCATTGCGAACAAAGACCGCGCAATACGGCTGGGGACAGCCGGCATCCTTGATCACGCGCTTGATCCATCTGAGCGCGAGCGACCTTCGGTCACGGACGATGAGCTTGAGGCGTTGGTGCGACTGGGGAAGCGAGTCGAGGCGGCGCTGCATCAGCCCGTCGACATCGAATGGGCCATGGACGGGCAGGGACTTTGGCTCTTGCAGGCCCGCCCGGTCACAGTCGTGACGACACAGCCTTCGCGCCTCGATGATGGCTGCGAATGGTCCCGCACCAATTTCAAAGAGACGATGCCGGATGTGCCCAGCCCGCTCGGGATCTCGTTTCTCGAACAGTTTATGGATCTGTTTCTGATGGGACCTTACCGACGGTTGGGGTGCCAGATCCCTCGCGGGATGGCGTCGGTTCGAATATATCGAGGCCGTCCCTATCTCAATGTGAGTCTGATGCATGCGTTGATCGAACAGCTGCGTGGCGACACGTCGACGCTTGCGGAGCATATGGGCGGACATACGGTTTCCCGGCCTCTCCCGATCAAACAACTCAGTCCCGGGGCTCTGCTGCGGGCGGGATTGCTGGTCGCTTGGTGGATCCGTCAGGCCTCTCGTCAGTCGGAGCACTGGTTTGCCGACATGAAGCGGATGGGGCTGGAGAATCATCGCGAGGCGGTGCAGGCGCTGACGCTGGTCCAAGTCCGTGAACGGATCCAGGCATTGAACGAAGAGTTTCTTCGCCGGGAAATGACGTTCGGCATCGCCGGCGGTGTGACGCAATGCCTGCAGGCACTGGGGTTTCTGTTGCCGCGATGGCTGGGAGAGGACTGGCGCGGACTGCTCAACGCGGCACTCCAGGGGCAGGCCCAAGCCATCAGTGCACAGCAGATCGTCAGGCTGGCGGCATTGGTCGAGGTGGCGCGTCGTGACGAATCCGTGCGACGCGTGTTCGAAAGTGCGGAGTGGGACGGGCGGGTTGCGGGTCAGAGGCTCCGCGGGACTCGATTCTACGATCTGTTCGAACAGTACTTGCTCGACTATGGGCATCGGGGGCTGGGGGAGTCCGATATTATGTCCCCGCGATTTGCGGATCAGCCGGAAATCGTGCTGGACGTGCTGCGTCATCAGATCACTGCCTTGACGGCGCAATCGCCGGCTGATATTGCGGCGCGGCAGCGGAGGATACGTGAGCAGGGCTGCGCGGACATTCGCGCCCGGTGCGGCCGGCTTCGTTGGACGGTCTTTTCCTGGTGGTACCGGCGGCTCTGCCGGTTCTATGCGCTCCGGGAAGCCAATCGACACCATTTGATGTACTACGCGGGGGCGACGCGCCGGCTGCTATTGCGCGCCGGCGCATTGCTGACGGAGCATGGCCGGTTGGATCAGGCGGAGGATGTCTTCTTTATCCGTGTGGAAGAACAATCACCGTTGCTCAGTCTCGAGGCTCGGGATTGGCGGGCCTTGGTGGCGTCGCGCAAGCAGGCGCGTGTTCGCGATCTTCAGATGGTAGCCCCAGATCAATTGATCGATGGAGCGAAAGAGATCTCGGCAGAACTTGCGCCGGAGGCAGCAGGGTGGCGGGGGGTGCCGATCAGTGCCGGTGCTGCAAGGGGTCCGGCGCGAATAATCCGAACGGTAGAGGATTGGAAGAGAGTGGTTCCAGGCGACATTCTTGTTAGTCCTGTGATCGACCCAGGGATGGCGCCATTGTTCGGGATTGCCGCGGGACTCGTCGTAGAAATGGGCGGGACGTTGTCGCACGGCGCGATCATCGCGCGTGAATATGGATTGCCGGCGGTGGCCAACATCCCGGGGATCACGACCTCTGTGCGCGATGGGGAGATCATCGAGCTTGATGCGGCCGCTGGTACTATGCGACGGCCGCTGCCATCTCAGGATGGTTCTCTCGGGTGACGGTGGTCCCTGATAACGAACGGCTCGCGTGCAGGAGCTACCAGAGACTGACAACGCTAGGGCCGAATGACATTGGGACTTTTCGCTGCTTGACCTTTTTTGACGTATCTCGTACGCTCCAAAAATTCTCCAGGCCTTACTGTATCACCCAATAGATTCTCTGTCCGTGAGGATGCCGCGCGTCAGAAGACGGAGAGGATAGCGTTATGGATGTGACCGGCATATTGCTGGGGATTGTCATCGGTCTCGTTCCTGGCGCGCTCGTCGGTTGGTTTCTTGGCGCGGGTCGCCTCTCCCGGAAATTCCAGCAGCAAACAGTCGAGTTGAGCGCCAGAGCTGAGCGGGCGGAGTCGCTTGAGGCGGAGTTGCGTCGCCAACTGGAACAGGATCGCCTGGAAGGGGTGCAGCTTCGGGCAGACCTGGCGACCGCCCAGCAAGCGCGGGCCTCAGCCGAAGTGCGGACCGAAGAAGCGCTGAAGCACGTCGCCGAACAAAAGCAACTCGTCGATCAATCCCGCCAGCAGCTCCTCGAATCGTTCCAAGCGCTGTCGAATGACGCGCTCACCAAAAACAATCAGGCCTTCTTAAATCTGGCTCGCGTGTCGTTCGAAACGCTCCAGGCCAAAGCCGAGGGCGAACTGTCGCAACGGCAACAGGCGATCGACGGACTGGTGAAGCCGCTCCATGATTCGTTGCAGCGCTACGATGAACAAATGCGGCTGCTCGAACAATCGCGCCAATCGGCCTATGGCGGGTTGGATCAACACCTGAAATCGCTGGCGGAGTCCCATCAACGTCTCCAGCAGGAGACCGGCAACCTGGTTAAGGCCCTCCGCGCGCCGACGGTCCGCGGTCAGTGGGGTGAAATCACGCTGAAGCGGGTAGCTGAGTTGGCGGGGATGGTCGATCATTGCGATTTCTTCGAGCAGGAAAGCGTCACCGGCGAGGATCGGCGGTTCCGTCCAGACATGGTCGTGCGGCTGCCGGGCGGACGGCAGATCATCGTCGATGCGAAGACGGTTCTGGCGGCCTACCTCGATGCTCATGAAGCCCCGGACGATCAGCGTCGGATCGAAGCCTTGCGCCGGCATGCCGCGCAGGTCCGCAGTCGGATGGACGAGTTGTCGTTGAAGGCCTACTGGACGCAATTTGAGCGGGCCCCCGAGTTTGTGGTGCTCTTTCTTCCCGGTGAGCAATTCCTCGGCGCGGCGCTGGATCACGATCCGCGTTTGATCGAAGAAGGGTTTACACGCGGGGTGGTGCTCGCCACGCCCACGACATTAATCGCGCTATTGCGGGCCGTGGGGTATGGCTGGCGACAGGAGCAGATGAATGCCCATGCCGAAGAAGCCGGACGGCTCGGCAAAGATCTTTACGAGCGCATGGCGGTGCTGGCTGAACATGTGAATGATGTCGGACAGGCGTTAGGCAAGAGTGTGTCGGCCTACAATCGAGCGGTGGGTTCGTTGGAGACGAGAATTCTTCCGGCGGCGCGCCGATTCAAAGAGCTTGGGGTCGCGTCTGAAAAAGAGATCCCGCAGTTGGAGCCGGCTGAGCTGGTGCCGCGCCGGACATTGCCTTTTGACGGCGAATAAGGAGTACGCATGACGGACGAGCAGTCGATGGTCGAAGAGTTCCATAAGAAATTCGACATTCTTGTGCAGGCCAGCCCGACAGACGCCAGCGAGGACACAAAGCGCCTCCGCATCCGTCTGATTCAGGAGGAGTTTGACGAACTCAAGGAATCCATGGCGGAGGGCAATCTTGCCGCGCTGGCCAAGGAGATGGCGGATCTGCTCTATGTCGTGTATGGAACAGCCGTCTCGTATGGTATTGATATAGGACCGGTGTTCCGAGAGGTCCACCGGTCGAATCTCAGTAAAGTCGGCGGATATAAGCGCGAGGACGGCAAGTGGGTGAAGCCTCCGACCTATTCGCCGGCCAAGATCGAACCCTTGTTGGCGATGCAAATGACTGCTCCCGAAGAAGCGCAGAGGCCACTCGGAGGTGTTGAGGAGATGCTGCGAGGCGCATGAAATCGTTGCACTGTCCAAGTTGCGGAACGACGTTCGTTCGAGTGACGTCAAATGAGGGGATGGTTGAGAAAGCCCTCAACCGTATCCGCATGTTTCCGTTTCGCTGCCAGCTCTGCACCAATCGTTTTCGCGCCTTCTATCTGAGCGCTCGCCAAAGCACGCAGGAGTTTGATCGTCGCCAGTTCAAACGCCTCGCAACGGCGATGGACGCCCAAGTGATCGACAGCAAGCAGTTGCCCTTTACCAATCGCATTACCGATATTTCAATGGGGGGCTGCGCGATCCTGGCGGGGGGATTGGCCAAGGGGGCGTTTGTCGAGCTGGTCTTAAAGTCGAGTATCGAAGGCGAGGAAATCAGAATCGAAACGGCGATGGTCTCTTCAGTCAGGTCTGAATCGGTAGGGATACAGTTTTTGGAGCTCCATCCGGATGAGCAGCGCCGCCTGAGTCAAGTCGTGCTCGGGCTGCTCGTCGGCCAGGGCGGACAACCGAATACCTGCTCCTGACTGTATCGTACCCAGTGTGGTCCTAGCGCCGTCCCCGTGTTGCCGGTCTCTTCACGAGTAGATTATCGATGAGCCTCACACTCCCGATACGGACTGCTCCCAGCAGTACCGCTCGATCGCTCACGGATTCGAGCGGTGTGAGGGTGTCCGGATTGCACACTGCAAGGTAGTCGACCGCTGCAGCAGGCTCCCGGCGCAGAATCTGGGTCATCACTGTTTGAATCTTCCGGCCCGATGTTATTCCGTCTTTGATTGCCGCCGCCCCGGCCTGCAAACTCTTATAGAGTATGGGGGCCAGTGCGCGATCAGACGCGGACAAATACACATTCCGTGAACTCATCGCCAGTCCGTCCTGCTCGCGTACGGTCGGATGGACGATCAGCGTGACTCCCAGGCTGAGGTCCTCGATCACGCGTCGAACCAGGGCCGCTTGCTGAAAATCTTTCTGCCCGAAGACGGCGACATCCGGCCGGATCATCCCGAAGAGCTTCGTGACGACCGTGGCGACGCCGGCAAAGTGATGCGGGCGAATCTCACCTTCCCAGCGCTGCGCGATTCCGGGGACCGTGACGACCGTTTCAAATCCCTCCGGATACATCGCCTTGACGGGGGGTTCGAAGCAGATATCGACTCCTTCCGCACGACAGAGCGCGCGGTCGTTTGCGATCGGCCGCGGGTATTTGGCGAGATCTTCTGTCGGGGCGAATTGCGTCGGGTTGACGAAAATGCTGACGACGAGCGCATCGCATTGCAGCCGGGCAGCGCGGATGAGGGCGCGATGGCCGTCGTGCAATGCCCCCATCGTCGGAACGAATCCGATCGTGACCCCTTCACAGTGGAGCCGCCGGCTCCAGGCGGTCATGGCCTTGGGCGTTCGAAGGATGTTCATAAATCCTGACGAGGGCTACAGCTCGGGCGTGACCCGTAGCGCGTGGACGGCTGGGGGAAGAGCAGGCGAACTTCCGACCGGTCTTTGACCTCTGCGAGCAATTGTGTGGCGGTGCGCTCAAGCGAGGGATGGACCAAGAGCGGATCGAGTTCGTTTAACGGCATCAGGACGAACCGCCGGTCGTGCAGCCGGGGATGCGGCACGACAAGATCCGCTTCGTGGATGACCCTGGTGCCGTAAAACAGAATATCCAGATCGATCGTGCGAGGGCCCGAGCGATTGTCCTCATCGCGTCCCAACGAGCGCTCGATCTCGCGTAGGATCGTGAGCAAGCTGCGGGGCGTGATGTCGGTGTCGAGCTGCACGACGCCGTTGAGAAACCAAGTCTCTCCCGGTTGCGCATGGTCGAGCACGGGTTCGGTTTCGTAGAGCAACGAAATCCCGGTGACCTGCGAATGGGGAAGCAGGCTCAACAGGGTCACTGCGCGATCGCAGAAATCAAGGCGATCGCCGACATTTGATCCGAACCCGATGTAAACCGTTTCGCGCATATTCGTGATGAGCGATCTGTGATCAGTGATGGGTGAGAAGGAAATGAGACTGGTCCGACGCTCATCACCCTTCACTCAACACGCATCACTAGAATCCTGCCTTTTTAATCCGCGCCACCGCTTCCGCCAGCCGTTCTTTGGTCGTGCAGACGGTCATGCGGATGGAGCCCTTGTTCGATTGCACCGAACCCGATGTAGGCGGGTCCTCGTATGTCCGTCAACCACCACGTGTCAATCGTGAGGAATCTGCACGGTTGACGAGTGGCGAATGACGCCCACTCAGAATCCTGCCTTTTTAATCCGCTCCACCGCTTCTGCCAGCCGTTCTTTGGTCGTGCAGACGGTCATGCGGATGTAGCCCTCGCCCGGCGCGCCGAATCCGTTGCCCGGCGTGGTGACGATACCGGCCTTTTCCAGCAAATGCGCGGTGAACGAGGCGGACGAATACCCCTTCGGCACGGTCACCCAGATGTAGAAAGCGGCAGGCGGCGAATCCACCTCGAGCCCGAGCTCCTTCAGGCCCGGCACCAGCGTATCGCGCCGTTCCTGATAAATCTTCCGCAGCCCGTCCGTTACCGAATCGTCCAGCCCCAGTGCCGTGATGCCGGCGGCCTGCACCGCCTCGAACACGCCTGAGTCCAGCTGGCTTTTCACCTTGCCGAGCCCGGCCAGCACGTCCTTGTTGCCGACAGCGAACCCGATGCGCCAGCCGGTCATGTTGTAGGTCTTGGAGAGCGAGTGGAATTCCACGCCGACATCTTTCGCGCCATCCACTTCGAGGAAACTCGCCGGGCGTTTGCCGTCGTAAAAAATCTCCGAGTAGGCCGCATCGTGGCAGACGATGACCTGATTCTCCTGTGCGAACTCGACCACCCGCTTGAAGTAGTCCTTCGTCATGATGACGGAGGTCGGATTGTTGGGCGAGTTCAGCCACATCAGCTTAGCCTTCTTGGCGACGTCTTTCGGAATCGCGCTCAGGTCCGGCAGGAACCCGTTGGCCTTGGTGAGCGGCATGATGTGCGAGACGCCGCCGCAGAAGCTCGTGCCGACCGGATAGACCGGGTAGCCGGGGCTGGGGACCAGCACGGTATCGCCCGGATCGACAAACGCCAGATGGATATGGCCGATGCCTTCCTTCGAACCGATTAAGGTCAAGACTTCGTCGGCGGGATTCAACGTCACGTTGAACCGGCGCTTATACCAGTCGGCCACCGCCGTGCGGAACGACAGCATGCCCTCATAGGAGGGATATTGATGGTGCTTGGGGTTCTTGGCGGCTTGCGCCAGACTCTCGATGATCGGCGCGGGTGTAGGCAAATCCGGATCGCCGATGCCGAGGTTGATGATATCCACGCCCTTGGCAATCGCCGCCTGCTTCATCTTGTCGATGGCGGCGAAGAGATAGGGGGGCAAGGTTTTAATTCGGGTTGCGACTTCGATGGGGAAACCAGCCATGTCCGATGCACTCCTTTGCTAGATGGGGGGCCCTCGGGCCGAACGAAGCCCCTAGGCTACTTCAGGAATGAGCCGGTAATCAATGATTGGATTGCAGGAGATGCCCGATCAGCCGGTCGGCAATCTGGTGGGACAGCCACATATGGGGAAGGAAGCTGATCGAGGCCTTCGACGCCGTGATGTGCACCCGGTCCAGATCGGATGGACACTCGCGACAAAGGGCTTCGATTCCCTCCGCCTCGATTTCCAAGTGAAACAGCAGACCATAGGCCCTGGTTCCGTAGCGAAACGCTTGCAGCGGCGCAATGTCAGAACCGGCCAGGGGCACGCAATCAGCGGGGAGGTCGAACACCTCTCCGTGCCATTCGAAGACCGAGAGGGTTTCGGGAAAGCCGCCGAACACCGGATCGGTTTTCCCTTCGCCGGTTAGATGTATTCGTGTCGTGCCGATTTCCAGAGCCTTGCCTGGTTTCACGGCTGCGCCCAACGCCTTCACCATCAACTGACTGCCGAGGCAGACGCCGATGACAGGTGTTCCAGCGAGGAGGGCGGAGCGAATGAACGCGGTCTCCTCGGTGATCCAACGATCCGAATCGTTCACCGACATCGGCCCGCCCATCACGATCAACAGATCGCCCGCCTCTTTCGGCAGCCCGTCTTGCGGGACGAGATACCGATCGAGACTCACGCCCCGGTCAGTCAGCGCCGCGGCGAACGCCCCAGGACCTTCGAAGGGAACATGTTGAAGGCAAACGGCTCGCATGCAGACAGTAAGTCTCATAAACTTAAAAGTGGGGTCAAGGCGCATGCTTTCCAATAGCCAAGCGCGACGTGAGCCTTCGCTGCTGCCCTGGCTCAATGTCAATTCCGGTTCCCCTCTTCAGCTTTCACGCTAAATTGCCGAAAAGTAGTCATGATTGCCGAAATCGATTGCCCGGTACAGGAGACGGAAGGGACGCTGCCAGCCGTGGTCACGTCCGCGCCACGCTATTCATTGCCGCAACGGATCCGCTCGAGCTATCACGCCTTCTGGTACTGGCTTGGCGAAGGATTGGAGTGGTCGCGCGGTCTGTATCGCGAACGACCTGTGGGTCAGCTGACGCATCTCAGCGGGAGCCAGCAAGCGCGGATTGCCCTGTTGCGGCGCCAATTCGATGTCCGGTTTGAACAGCATTGCGCCGCGCTCACGACACTGAAGAGCTACGACTACCTCGACATTCTCGACCAGGCGTGGGCCGCCTGGGGGCAGCCCCGGCCGGTCGGCGGCGTCGTGCACGATGTGGGCGCCTCCAACTTCTGGTACGCCCGTGCGCTCCACGCCTTTTTCCTTCCGTCGGCCCTGACCGGGGTCGAAGTGGAAGGCCATCGCATTTACTACAACGGCTACAGCCGTCACGACTATGCGCAAGGGTACGTGCGCAATCTGCCGCAGACCGACTTTGTAATCGCCGACTATGCGCAGTATGCGCAGCCGGCCGATACGATCGTGGCCTGGTATCCCTTTGTAACCCCTGCGCCGGTGCTGGCGTGGCGGATGCCGCTGGCGTTTCTGGCGCCGCAGGCCTTGTTCGCGCGCATCGCAATGAATTTGAATCCGTCCGGTGTCTTCGTGATGGTCAATCAGGGTCGGGAAGAAGCCGACGTGGCCGCCGGTCTTTGCCGGCAGGCGGGACTGAGATGTGAGAGTTCCTGTGAATTGCGAGTGACATTGCGTCGGCGGCGCATTCCCCCGGTCGTATCCTGGTGGCGTTGTCTCTAGCCGTTCTCTATGGGGCTGCGTTACAATCCATGACCATGCAACACGCAATTAAAACGGTCGAAGATCTGCGGTGGCTGATGGCCCACACGGGCGGCTTCCGTTCCGGCTATGTGACCGACCTGCAGATGGCCAAGCGCCGGCTGTTCGACGAAGAGTCCGGCCGTGATGTGCTGGCCGACACCACGGTGTCGATGACGATCCGCTATCAGCTGCGAGGGATGGTGCGGGTGGCAAAGCTGGTGATGAACGGGGTGACGGATTTTTCGATCTTCGAGCAGGAGGGGAGCGACTCGTCGGCGCTCAGCGTGATTCAAGCGGAGCGGAGCAACGGGCGTCTGCGGTTCTGGTTCGATCCGCAGGGCGAGCTTTATGCGGTCTGTGAAGACGCGCAGCTCGAAGAAATTGCCACGCCGATTCTTGCGGAGCAGGTGCTCCCGGAGTTGGCTCGCTGGACGTTCCAGGGGCATTCCGGGGAGGCTCCGGCCATCTCGTGGTTTCTCATGGAACTCGAAGAGGCGGGCGCTCCTTGTTCTTGGGTCATCTCGAAAAAGCGCCGCGCCAGCGAGGCGCTGGCGCGATGGGAAGGGGACCTGACCCCGGTCGGCGACGGCAAGGGGCCGCGCGGAAATGCCGTGCGTGTGTTGGTCTATGGGGCGCAGGATGGCGAAGGATTCGGCGTCGTGCTCCGTGCGCTCGGCACGCCGGACCGGCAGGTGAGCCGGGTGCTGACGTTGCTGGCCGATCGCATGACGCAGCGCTATGCGGGAAGTTGTCTGGTGGGAACCACGATTATTCCTGGACGGGAGTGGGAGTCGTGGCGATCTCGAGGCGACGCCAGGCCGTAAGGGCTTGCGAAACCGCCAGGCCTGTATCGAGTGCCGGATTAGATTAGTGCGAGTGCCCGTTGGCGAAGTGGCCGTTGGTGCTGGTGTGGTGCTCGGTCTCATGGCCATTGCCGTTTGAATGGACCGCGCTCCCGTTTTTCACGACCTGCCCGTTCTTTCCGTTCACGCATTCCACCAAGGCCCAGAATCGCAGCGGATTCACGTTCTGCTTGCGCGCGACCTGCAACGACGTGCCTTCCAGGACGGTGTGCAGAGAGAGGTCCGTGCGCCATCCCAGATGCTTCGTGAGCGGGGAGATGACTTTCTCCATTGCCGCGATGATTTTGTTGCCGTTGCTGAAGTGGTTGAGCATGATGATGCGGCCGCCCGGCCGGCAGACGCGGATCATCTCATTGACGACTTTGCGGTGGTCCGGCACGGCGGTGACGACGTAGGCCGCGACGACGGTATCGAAACTATTGTCGGCGAACTCCATGGCCCCGGCATCCATGCGGTGGAGCTGCACGTGCGTCAAGCGATGCATCTCCGCCCGTTCCTTTGCCTTCCCCAGCATGCCTTCGGAAAGATCGATGCCGGTGATCTTGCAATGACGGGGATACATCGGAAGGGCGAGGCCGGTGCCCACGCCGACTTCCAGGATCTGCTCATTCGGCTGCACGTTGAGATTGCGGATCGCCGATTCGCGTCCCTCGTGAAAGACTTTGCCGAAAATCTGATCGTACACGCCGGCATACGACGTGTAGACCCGCTCCACTTTCTTCAAATCCATGAGTCCTCCGAATCCCGCATGACTTGGGAGTGGCCGTGCCTACTGAAGTAGGTTGGCGTGGAACCCAAACATCTGGGGAAAAACAAAAGGCGGGGAACCCGTGTGAGACGCGAGAGGCCCGCCTGAATTGCAAACGGCGCTACTGTAGCCAAGTCATGATGGTGAGTCAACTGATTCTTCTGAGGCAATCAGCCCTATCAAGCAGGGGCGGAAGACGGTCCGGCAGTGCCGTCTTGATTCGCGCGGCGCGCCTATGGGATAGGTACGCGCATGATGCTTGCAGGATTATTTGCCGGGGCGCTGTTCCTCGGCTTGCTCGTCGGCGACCGCTGGTACTTCCGCACCCTCTCCGCCGAAGCGAGCCGCTACGGCTGTCAGGTCGGGCGTGGAGCGACGCGGCTGGACACCTTGAGTCTCGCGCAGATCCATGCCCGCTTCGATACCCTGGGGCTTCTTCCGATGCGGCACGGGGTGGCCCGGTTGTTCGGTGAAAGCCAGCGCGTGCTCCTCCGCCCCCGCTATCCGACCCTCTGGGCGTTTCTCTGGATCTGGCCGATGAAGGCCACGATTGATCTCCGGGCCGACGGCGAGGCGGTCGTTTTGGCGATGACGAAACGCACGCCCTGGGCCTCGGCGATCCTGACCGGCGCGTGGTTTGTTATCGTCACAGTCGGGATGCTGGCGACGATCGTGAGCTATGCGGTGGAAGGGGGCTTGGCCAGTTCCAGCGGAGTCTGGATGGCCAGCGGAATTATCACCCTCGGATTGTTCTTTCTTTTTTCCGGTCTGGTGACGGTGGTGATGGCCTATCGCATGGAGAACAGCCGGCTCGCGGTGTTGCAGCAGGAGTTCGAAGAAGTCGTGACCGGCCGGTCACGACGCGTTGAACAATCCTAAAAAGTGATCGAATTCGGGCGGCAGGTCCAACGCCGAACGACGGCGTGCGAGACCGGCAATGATGCCGCGATGTTTTTTCACGAGGCCGGAGGTTTCAAAGGCCTGCCGGAATTGTTGCCATTGCAACGCGGGGTCGGCGGCAATCCTGGCCTGCTCATCTTTGGGCAGCGCGTGCACGGCAGTCGTCAGCGTCCGGATCGCTTTCTCCACGCTTTCATAGGGTGGCGCAAGTTTGAGCTGTGCGTAGAACGTTTCCAGATGAGACCGGAACTCCTCGCGCAGGCGCTGCAGGGGATCCTGTGATGGAACAGCTGGTTCAGGCATAGTCGTAGTCCGGATGATACGGTATGATGGTTTCGAGTCACAAGTCCTGCGGGAAGTATTCGTGCATTGGCTATCACAGGAGGTAGGTAAGATGATCAAGATGCGTTGGATGGTGTTGTCGATGGTCGGGATGTTGGCGTTGGGCGGCTGTTCTTCCCATCATCATCACGGGATGATGGAGTCGGGCAAGAGCGATGCCTATTGGCAGAAGGGCCAGCAGGACATGGCGGGCTTGATCGACCGGACGGTGAAGGATCCGGCCAAGGCCACGCAGGTGAAAGCCATTGTCGGCGAGATTGTCACCGAGCTGAAGGCGGGCCGTGAGCAGGAGCGCGCCGCTCATCGCCAGCTCTATGCGCTCAGCGCCAATTATGCGGCGACGCCCGAAGAGTTTACCAAGGTGATGGATGAGGCGAACAATCAGCGCATGAAGACGTCCACGAAGATTCTTGGCCTGCGGTTCAAAATGAAGGATCTGATGACGGCCGAGGAGTGGAAAGCGCTGTCCGACCAGATGCTGTCCTACAGCAGCAAGTATCAGCATGGGAGCGCCGGAGCGAAGACAGGGTATTAAGACGGGCTGTGAAGCGTCTCTCGTGAAGCGTTGTTCGCACGCGAGAGGCGAACGACGAGATACGAGGAACTAGTTTCGGACGGCAGCGGCTTTCAATGGCATGGGCGTCCAGCGCGTGCCGCCGTCGGTGGAGTGATAGAGGCCGCTGCCGTTGGTGCCGACAAAGAGGTCTTGCGGATTCTTGGGGCTCATGGCCAGGGAACGGATGTTCAAGGACGTGAGCCCCGCATTCATCGCCTGCCAGGTTTTGCCGCTATCCAGACTTTTCCAGACGCCGCCTGGTCCCCCGATATAAAGCTGTGTCGGTTGTGCCGGATCGATGAGCAGGCTGCTGACAAAGGGGTCTTTCATCCCTTCCCCGATCCGCTCCCATGATCGGCCCCCGTTGGCCGTGCGGAACAAGCCCTTGGTCGTTCCGGCATACACAATGTCCGGGGTGACTGGGTCAATGGCGATTGCATTCACACCCAGCGCCATGGCTCCCATCAGTTCCGTCTCGGGGATGAGTCCGGTATTGATCTTCTTCCACGAGGCCGCCGCGTCTTCCGATCGATACACGCCGCCGGTGGTGCCTGCGTAGAGGATGCGGGGATTCGTGGGGTGGATCGCGATCGACACCACGATGTGCACCTCTTTCATCCCCGCCATCCGCTCTTCCCACTCGCGCCCGCCGTCTTTCGTGGAGAAGGCGCCGACCGTCGTGGCAATGTAGATCTGCTCGTTGTTGGTGGAGTCGAACACGAATTGATTGATGAACGAGACGTGTTCCTTAAGCCCGACGTTGTGGGGGAGCCAATGTTGCCCGCCGTCCGGACTCTTGTAGACGGCGTCGGCCATGGTGCCGGCGTAGATCGTGGCCGGGAACTGCGGATCAATAGCGAGCGTCGTCACGCGGCGCGCGCTGAAACTCGGAAAGCGCTCCCAGGATGCCCCGGCATCGCGGGACTTGTAGACCGCATCGTTCGTGGCGACGTAGAGAATTTGAGTATTAGTTGGGTGTAGCGCAATCGAGACAATCGACTCGCTCTCTTTCTCGCAGCCAAGGCAGAAGAGGAGAAGAGCGAACGACGCCAATCTGAAGAGAGTGCGAATCAACATAACAGGGGTGGACCTAATCATAGGCGTTGTTGTTGAGTCAAGAAGAAGGGGAGGGGCGAGGTGGCCGGCCAGTCTCTGTGCTCGCGGAACGCGCGCCCTCGGAAGGACCTCGTTCGACGCGCGCAGTGGAAACTCGCCGGCCACCTCGCTGAAAGTAGAGGGGAGGGGATAGCGCAGCGTAGGAAGGGGAAGGGAGGGAGGCGTGGCCCGGGCAATCTCCCTTGCTCGCGCCCCGCGCACACGGGATCAATCCGTATTTCTACATCAAGGGAGGTGCTCGGTGCATGCGCGCAGTGGGAGATCGCCCAAGCCACGCCTCTAAATGATGACGAAGGGAGTAATGCGAGGGGGAAGGAGGGAGGCGAGGCGGCCGGCCAGTCTCTGTGCTCGCGGAACGCGCGCCCTCAGAAGGGCCTCGTTCGACGCGCGCAGTTGAGACTCCACCAGCCGCCTCGCTGAAAAGTGGAGGAAGGAGATTGCGTGGGTAGAAAGGGCGAGGGAGGCGTGGCCCGGGCGATCTCCCGTGCTCGCGCCTTGCGCACACGGGAAGGGGTGGCGTTCCCCTCATTCCGACTGCGCAAGGTGCGTTTGAGGGGGATGGTCATCGTAGTAACGTGCTTCTCCAGCGGCTTGTCAGGCGTAACGTAATAGGTTACAGTGTCCCGTGTGATCCGCAGCTTCAAGCATAAGGGCCTAGGCCGCTTCTTCGAGAGCGGGAGTAAATCAGGTATCCAGGCTCAACATGCAGAGCGGGTGCGCCTGATTTTGGCCCAATTGAATGCGGCCACCTCGCCACGGGATATGGCGCTGCCGGGGTTAGACCTTCATCCGCTCAAGGGAGACCGCAAAGGCACCTGGGCTGTGTCGGTAAGCGGGAACTGGCGGATCACGTTTCGGTTTGTCGGTAAGGACGCAGAGGTTGTCGATTACGAGGATTATCACTGACGAGGTCACGCTATGCGCATGCACAATCCCCCTCACCCAGGGACCATCATCAAGCATCTGTGTTTAGACCCGCTCAGCTTGAGTGTCACTCAGGCTGCTCAGGCCTTGGGGGTTAGCCGGAAAACCCTCTCTGCCATTTTGAACGGCCGGGCGGGGATTAGTCCTGAGATGGCGGTTCGCCTGTCGATGGCATTCGGCACTTCGTCTGAGAGCTGGCTCAATCAGCAAACCCAGTATGACCTGTGGCACGCCGAGCAGCGCCGCAAAGAACTTCGTGTCGCCAAGCTTGCGGTATAGAAGTAGGGTAATTTAAGGGGCAGCCCCCTTGCTCTTGTCACCGTGAGATTGCGAGGTGGGATCATGAAAACGGTCATACTTGAAGTGCGCTCTCCTGAGGAAGGCATGGCTGAGTTCGCGCAGGCCTGGAAGTCGGGCAAGGCGCATCGGTCGGCGCGCATTGGCTTTGCGACTCCTGAACTGCTGTGGAAGGTACTGTCTGCCAAACGATGGGACCTTCTGAAGGCGCTGTGCGGCGCCGGGCCGGTTTCCATCCGCGAAGCGGCACGCCGCGTTCAACGGGATGTGAAGGCCGTTCACAGCGACGTCACGGCTCTGTTGTCCGCCGGCTTGTTGAATCGTACGAAAACCGGCGGCATCGAATTCCCCTACGAGGCCGTAAAGGTCGAGTTCCTACTCCAGGCCGCATAACCTACCGGGCGAGCATGTAGCGACCCTTCACTCGCGGCAATGAGCCATGGCAGTGCTAAGAGCTGGCGTCGGCTCTATAGCGTTATCACTGTCCGCGCCGCATCTTCATTACTAGACAGCGTCATAACCAGAAATCTGAGTTAAGGCGTGGCCCGGGCGATCTCCCTTGCTCGCGCCACGCGCACGTGAGGAGGGGAGGAACGCCACCCCTGTCGCTCCTGTGCTCCCGGAGTGCGCACGCGGGATCAATCAGATGGTGAAATCAAGGGCGGTGCTCCCTCCATGGGCGCAGTAGGAACGACAAGGTGCCATTCCTTTGGGAGCGGGCAAATAATCTCGGCGCATCCCAGGGTGGGCGGGTGAAAAGGTTGCGCGCAGTGGGAGATTGCCCAGGCCACGCCTCTAAATGATAGCAAAGGGAGTAATGCGAGGGGGAAGGAGGGCGGCGAGGCGGCCGGCAAGTGTCTGTGCTCGCGGAACGCGCGCCCTCAGAAGGACCTCGTTCGACGCGCGCAGATGAGACTCCGCCAGCCGCATTGCTTAAAGGGGAAACAAAGAGGAATAGGGCCTAACGCATTGAATGATCGTCGACTAAGGCGTATTGTTCGCGACTGGCGATGGTGTGTTTCACGGGCAGGAAATGGCCGATTCGGTCCTTGTGCGGATCAGCCTAAACATTGTTGGACGGCAACTTGCACAAGCAGAAAAGTATCACGAGGAGGAGAACCAAAGATGGCTGATTTCATTTACACAACCGTCCCGGGGAAAATAAAACAGCTACTCCAGAAAATCAGAGAAGTCGGCGTGCCCCAAAAAGCTACCGTACAATGGCTTAAAGCCGTTGGCTTTAAATCTAGTAACGATGCATCGTTGCTTGGCGTCCTGAAGTTTATCGGCTTTATTGACTCAAGCAGCGTCCCCAGTTCGAAGTGGGCTCAATACAGAGGCGCAAACCACAAGGTTGTACTTGGAGAGGCACTTCGCGAGGGTTACGCGGACCTATTCGCTGTCTATCCAGACGCAAACCAACGAAGCCAAAGTGATATCGATCATGTTTTCAGCACAAGCTCATCGGGTGGAAAGCAGGTCATCGCAAAGACAGTGAGCACCTTCAAAGCACTTGCGGAACAGGCAGAATTTTCGCCAGTAAATGAACAGACCGACCTTCGCATGCCCTCTGGTCCTCTCCATACGCCGGCGGTTCAACCCCCAGGTGGGGCCGGCCGCAGTTCGTTTGGGCCTGCATTACATATCGATGTTCAGATTCATATATCGCCAGAGGCTTCGGCGGACCAAATAGATCAAATCTTCGCAAGCATGTCTAAGCATCTTTATGGTTCAAAGAAGCCTGAATAATGGCAGGCGCACGTAATATATTCTCGGTTGCGAAAGCGATCCAAGCGGATGTCGCAAAAGAGCTGGGGCCGCCAGAAGAAGGGCTGCGCTCCTCCACGCAATGCGTGATCCCGCTGTCTGTTGTACGTGGGACACGCGGATACATCGAACGCGTAGCCAACCAAATCAATGGGGCTTACGAAAATGGTTGGTATGACGCATGCGCAGTTATGATTCGCCGCGTTCTAGAAACGCTGATTATCGAAGCCTACGAACATTACAACCTTGCAGCGAGCATAAAAAACGCGGCGGGCGACTTTTTCTATTTAAGGGATCTCATCGACAAATGCCTTCAAGAAACTGCTTGGAACCTGAGTCGGAATTGTAGACAGGCAATGCCGAAACTTAAGGACATTGGCGACAAGTCGGCACATAGTCGAAGATACAACGCTCATAGGGGCGATATCGATCCACTGTTGTTGGATATTAGATTGGTCGTGCAGGAGTTTGTTTACCTTGCAGGGCTCAAGTAAGCCGCCCAACAAGGCGCTCCAGCCGACGTCGGCGCTAACGCGCCGCCGCGTCTGAGCTTGGTCGTTAGGCGTGACTGGTAGTGCGGCTTATGCTTCACCCCAATCAATTTAAGGTCAACGATGCTTGGATTGCCTTTCGGCTCAATGATGCGGCTATTGTCACGGAACGAGACGGCGACTTTGATTGCATAGCCTTGATGGACGCGGCGAGTTGCTGCATTCTCGGTATGGAAATGTATTCCGCCCGTGCCAAGGGTCCGTCCGCGCAAGAGTCGCGCCGCTTGCTGCAGAAGGCGCACGGTCGCGAAGGCAAATTTCCGCAAAGACTGTTCGTTGCAGAAGGACAAGTTGCAGATGCGCTGTGTCAGGAAGCAGCTCGCCTCACAATCGAGGTTGTCACTGTTCCGGAGGATGAACTGCTCGTGTTTATCGGCGAAGCACGTGACGGGTTCAAAGAACGTTTTGGGAGAACACAGTGACGTCTAGCCATGCGCTGGAGCGGCGGGGGATCGGGTACAGTGCGGTTGTGAAGAAGTGTGAGGTGATCGGAAGCTCACCGAAAATCATAATGTCTCCATTTCTGGCCCCGAGTGAACGATCAGTTCCGCCTCTGTTTTCGTTGGACGGACACCGGGGCGGAAGATGTTGAGATTGTAGACTATCATTGAGCGAGGATGACGATGCGCAAACTGAAGCCGGTCACGCCTGGCGAGCTCTTGTTGGAAGAATTCCTCAAGCCCATGGAGCTGAGCCGGTACCGGCTGGCGAAGGAAATCGGTGTTCCGGCACAGCGCATTGGCGATATTGTGGCCGGCAGCCGCTCAATTACGGCCGACACCGACTTGCGCCTGTGCCGATTCTTCGGCCTTTCGAACGGGTATTGGTTGCGAGCTCAGGCGGCCTATGACATGGAAGTCGCAGAACGAGCGTTAGGTTCGAAGCTCTCAAAAATCAAGCCATGGTCTGGATCAAAAGGGTTGAAGGTTGCATCCTGATTTCAGCCGTAGCAGTTACCCTCTCGCTCCCTACAGCTTCTGTTTGATCCGTTCTGCATACCCCGTCAGTTCGACATAGCCTTGGCCTTTGATTGCTTGGTCATGCTCGGTTCCCTCCACCGCGACTGCTCCTTCCCAATACGTCACTTGCGTGCTGCGTGTCGTGCGCAATTCCTGATCGGCCAGGAGCGGGGTCAGGTTCAACGACAGCCCGAGTGAGGGAATAGAAACCTGCCAGCGGTGGGGATAGGTGGCCTTGCTGGTTGGACTGGTCCAGGTATCAAGCGGGGTCAGTTGGATATCGGAGGCTGAGAGATGCTGCGTGCGACCATCTGCCAAGACGAGCGTCCCGCTGGAGGCTGCGTCCGAAGTTCCGTCGGTATGACGGAGGCGATAGACCATGAGTTCCCGATTGTCGGCGAGTTGGATGCTGAACCAATCCCACCCGGCGAGATCCGCGCCCAAGTCCGCCGAGCCGAACTCGTGGTCCATCCAACTGGTGCCGGTGACGCGGAAAGTCTCGTTGCCGATGCTCAGAGTCCCGGACGTCGTGAGATTGGTAAAAGAATAGTAGTGTGACGCTTGCCCCGCTGCCGCTCCCTTTTTGCTGATGCCTCGCTCGCCATGGATAACCAGCGGTTTAGCGGGATCGAGCGTCAGCGCGAGCGCCACTCCATCGGCCTTGGCCTCGAGCTTCTGCTGGTCGCTGGTTCCACCGGGTGACTCTGCGCGCCAGTGATCGAGCCAGACGTGCAGATGGGTGGCATCGGCTCCGGCCTTGCCTAACCCGGCGCGGCTGATACGGTCGCGAAAGTGAAAGCGTTGGCCCGTGACGTCCGTGACGGCTAGATGGGCCAGATAGAGTTGATCCACCGACCAGCGGGAGGGGCGCGTCTCGACTTGATCGGGCGCGATGCCGCGACGAAAGAAGGTGAGCTCAAATCCGAATCGCCGGCCCTCTGCAGTCTCCAGGTGACCGGTGTAGTACCACCATTCGGTGCGGAAGGCATCGTGTGCGCCGTGATCGCGCGGGAACTCGTACCGATAGCCTTCTTGCGCCAGGCGAAAGGAGATGTCGGCAGGATCGGCCGCGGGTGCCACCGATCCGCCGGTGGCTAAGACCCATGCCAGTCCAATCACGAGACGAGCAGCTAGCGATGTCATTGCACACCAGGCCAGGATGATTATTTCGCCCACCGGCTTATAGCACGCGTGGATTCATGTGCACAAATCGCCTGTATTGGTGAGGCGATTGGCAATGTGTTGCGGGGCAGTCGCGCAGGCGCTCGGCGTTGACAATTTTCACAACTCTCGGCTATCGTGAGCCATGCAAATTGATCGCGAGCGCGACCAACCCACGAGCGATCCCTACGACAACGCCGTCCCGTTCATCATCCCGGAACGTGTCCCAGTGTTTGCGTTGCCCAACGTGGTCTTTTTCCCGAAGACCTATCTGCCGCTCCATATTTTCGAGCCGCGCTATCGGCAGATGGTGGCAGACGCCGCGGCGGGCGGACAGTGCGTGGCCATGGCGCTGCTGAAGGAGGGCTGGGAGGAGGATTACTACGGTCATCCCGCGATCTATCCGATCGGCTGTGTGGGGCGTCTCCTCAGTGTGGAGTCATTGCCGGACGGTCGGTCGAATATCCTGCTCCAGGGGTTGGAGCGGTACGAAATTCAAGAAGAGTTTTTCGAGAAGCCCTATCGGGAGGCCAGGGTGGTCCTGAAGAAGGCGGCCGTCGAGCCGTCGCTGGCTCCGGAAGTGCGCCAGGCCCTGATGAAGGTGTTGGAGAAATATCTGCGCGCGCGCGAAGATGCGGCGACGTGGGAAGGATTGTTCCGCGACGATGTGAAAGACGAAGTCCTCGTCAATACGCTCTCGACGTATTTGGACTGCACACCATTGGAAAAACAATTTCTCATAGAAGCCGAAGGTCTCCACCAGCGGGCGCGTCGTCTGAGCGACCTGATCCAGTTCATGGTGCATGATCAACAAGGCGCGAAGGGTTGGGGGTAATGGACCGGACAATTGCGATTGATGTGAATCGGCTCTGCAAGACCTACGACGGCCATAAAGCGGTCGACGATCTTTCTTTCCAGGTGTATGCGGGCGAAATCTTCGGCCTGCTGGGGCCCAACGGCGCCGGCAAAAGTACGACGCTGCGCACGCTCATTACGCTGCTGCATCCCACCTCCGGCACTGCGACGGTGCTCGGGCACGATACGGTGCGTGAGGCGGATCTGGTGCGGACGCTGTTCGGCTACGTGCCGCAAGAGCGGGCCATCGATCGATTCCTCACCGGGCGCGAGCATCTCGAATTGCTCGGGGCGCTCTACCATCTGACGAAAGAAGAAGCCACGAAGCGGATCGCCGAACTCCTCAAACTGGTCGAACTCGAAGAGCACGCGGACCGGCCGGCCAAGACCTATTCGGGCGGCATGAAGCGGAAGCTCGATATCGCCTGCGGCCTGTTGCCGAATCCGAAGATTCTCTTTTTGGACGAGCCGACGTTGGGGTTGGATGTGCAGAGCCGGCTGCGGATCTGGGACTATATCCGGATGCTCAAGGCCCGCGGCATGACCGTGGTCATGACGACCAATTATCTTGATGAGGCCGATCAATTGTGCGATCGCCTGGCGATCATCGATTGCGGCAAGGTCAAGACGATCGGTTCGCCGGCCGAGCTGAAAGTGGCGCTCGGCGGCGACATCGTGTCGCTCACGATCAAGGAAACCGCGCGGCTTGGCGCCTTGGCTTCCGCTCTCAAGGGGCAGCCCGCCATTCGCACGGTGAATACGACAGCCACCGGCCTCGACATTCGCGTGGAATCCGCTGAAAAAGCCCTTCCGGCCATCTTAGAGGCGGCGAACAAACTGGAATGCCGCCTCGATTTTATTGACTATCACCGTCCCCGGTTGGACGATGTCTTTATCGCCCATACGGGCCGTTCTTTACGAGACGCGGCGCCTGCGGAAGAACCAGCGTAGCAGGGATGCCGTTTGTAATAATGGATTGTCAGTTCATTGGAACTGAAGACGCGTTGAATAGTATTTTGAGTACTTACTAGGGAGATACATGGCGCACTATTGGCAAGAAATCGGGGCTCTGACGATGCGATGGGTTCGCCGTCTGAGCCGGGAAAAATTCAGCATGCTCTTCACGCTGGTGCAGCCGATGCTGTTCTGGCTGATCTTCTTCGGCAATCTGTTTCAGCGCGCGGCGGATGTGCAGGTGACCCAGGCGCCCAATTACATCAGCTTCCTCGCGGCCGGTGTGGTCGTGATGACGGTGCTGAATAACGGGTTGGCCGGCGGCGTCGATCTGCTGTTCGACAAGGAAAACGGATTTCTCGAACGGTTGATGTCCGCGCCGATTCACCGGAGCTCGGTCATTCTGAGCCGGTTTATCTTCGTGATGACGATCACGTCTCTGCAAGTCTTGGTGATCCTCGGTATCGCGTTTCTCTTCGGCGTGCATCCGGCCACGGGATTGCTCGGCGTGGGCATGATCCTCTTGATCGGCATGTTGTTCGGTGTGGGGCTGACAGCCATCTCGATGGCGATGGCCTTTTCGGTGAAGAGTCACGGCGACTTTTTCTCGGTCCTCGGATTCCTCTCGCTCCCGATGATTTTCCTCAGCTCGGCGCTGGTGCCGCTGACGGCCATGCCGACCTGGATGAGTGTTCTGGCGCAATTCAACCCCATGACCTGGGCGATCGACGCCGTGCGGCCTCTGATTCTCACCAATTGGAGCGATGCCCTGCCGCATGTGGGCATGGCGATCGTCGTCATGGTCATTTTTGATGCGCTGTGCTTGTATGGCGGAGCCAAAGCGTTCCGCCGGGCGATGGGCTAGTTGGCTGCGACCCGCGTGAGTACCCCCATGGTGATTCCAGAGAGTCAAATACGCGCCCTCATCCGGCTGTTGTCCGATGAGGATGCACGCATTGTCGAGACCATCAGCGATAAGCTGATCGATATCGGTCCGTCGGCGGTACCGCTGCTTCAGGAAGCCGAGATCGAGCAGCCGGAGATGGCGGATCGCATCGCGACGATTCTGGAAGAGATTCGTTGGGGTAAGCTCGAGGACGAAATGCGGGCCATGGCCGCGGGCCCTGACGCGACCATGAGTCTGGAACAGGGGGCGTTTCTCATTGCCCGGTACACGTACCCCCTGCTCGATACGGCGGAGTACGGGCGGCTGCTCGATACGATGGCGCAGGAAGTCCGGGAACGGATCGGCCCGCGCGCATCCGGTGAAGAAACGGTCAATGCGTTGAACCGCTACGTGTTCACCGAGCAGGGCTTCAAGGGCAACACCAAGAACTATTACGAAGTCGAGAACAGCTATCTGAATCGCGTGATCGATCGGCGGGTAGGGATTCCCATCAGCTTGTCGGTGGTCTATCTCCTCATCGGGCAGCGCCTGGGTCTGCCGCTGCATGGCATCGGGATGCCGGGCCATTTTTTGGTGAAGTACGAGTCGGACCGCTACAAGATTTTCATCGATTGCTTCAACGGCGGAGCGCTGTTGACGGAAAAGAATTGCGCCCGGTTCTTAACGGAAGCCGGGTATGGATTCGATGACAAGTATCTGCAGCACAGCCAGGTTCGCGGCATCCTCTCCCGCATGGTGAAGAATCTTCTGGCGATCTATTCCAAGATGGATGAGCCGGTGAAGACGGCGCGGTTTACCACGCTGATCGAAATTCTCGGCGGGGAGCCCCGCGAAGAGGGCTTGTAGTCCGGCTGGTTTCTTTTTCCGCAGCCTGCTCCCCTCAGAGTCGAATCGTCAGCAGATCTTTCCCCTTCATCACGGTCCCGCGAAAATTCTCCGCTGCCTGAGCTTTCACGTCGGCGCGATCTGCGGGCGGATAGAAATGCGATAGCACCAGTCGATCCACGCCGGCCTCTTCCGCCACCTGGCCGCATTCCCCCGCATGCATGTGCACCGGCCCCGGCTTCGTCGCCGGGAACGAACAGTCCAGCACGGCCACGTCGGCTTCACGGCACAGGCGTACCAAGCTGTCGCAGTATTGCGCATCGCCTGAGTAGACCAGCGTCTTGTTCTTGTGCTCGATCCGATATCCCACGCTATTCAGATCCGGGACATGCACGACCCGACGGGGAGTAATGAGCGTCTCACCGATCCAAAAGGCTCGGTCCGTCACTTCTTTCAGATGTACTCGGAACGGCGGATCGGAAAAGCTGGGGAAGGTGGCCATGATGCTGCGGAACAGCGTTTTCGCCCCGCGCGGGCCGATCAGGGTGAGGTCGGGGCGCCACCCGCCGCCATGCTTGGTATAGATCACCGCGTCAAAGTAGAAGGTGATGAAATCAGAAAAGTGGTCGGCGTGAAAATGAGAGAAGAGGATATGCGTGATGCGATGGCGATCGATGCCGGTTTTCAGGAGATTGGACAGTGTCCTGGGGCCGAAGTCCAACAGCATGGTCTGGTCGGTACGGACGAGATAGCCGGCGGCGGCCCTGGTCGGGTGAACATTCGTGCCAGAGCCGAGAATGGTCAGCCGCATGTCTAGGAAGTTCCTCGCTTGAAGCTGTCACGAAGGCGGAGGAGCAGCCGCCGCGCGTCGTCGACCTCTTTCGGGCTCAATGCCCGTTCGAAAAACGGTTTCAGAAACGCGATATGGGCTGCGTAAGTTTTGCGGAAGACGCCGTCGCCCTTCTCGGTGAGTTGAATCCTGATTTGACGGCGATCGCTGTCGACGGACTCACGGCGAATCAATCCCTTGGCCGCCAGCCGGTCGAGCACGCCGGTGAGTGTCCCCTTGGTCACAAGCGTTCTGGCCGATAACTCAGAGCAGGTCATGCCATCCGTATCTCCCAACGTCGCAATGACGTCGAACTGGGACGGCGTCAGCTTCAACGATCGGATATGGCGGTTATCGGCGAGCCAAAACGCCTGGTAGGCTTCTACCAACGGTCTGACCAGCTTGAGATGGGGGTCGTCTTTCAGATCGGGAAGTTCCATGGCCGGAGCATATTCTGCCGCGGTCATGGGGTCAAGAGACGACGGGTTGATGTGAGTGTTTGCGTGCATGGCAGGGGGATCTTTCATTGACGGCGCGAGGGATGCGCCCGTATGATCCGCTCCCATGTTGCGACGCGCTGACCAGGGCCAGGCCAATCTGAGCGCCATTGTCATCCTCCTAGGGGTCGTCATTACCTCGGTGTGGGTGTGGAAACGGCTGTCACTGGAATCGCAGGAATACGTGATCGACCAGGCGATTCCGCTGGCCGCTGCGGTGCTCGGCATCGGCGTGCTGGTGATGGTGGTTATTAAGAAGATCCGTCGGCGGGTGCAGCAAACCCGCAAACGGGATCGCTTGCTTGCGGCCTTTCTGCGGGAAACCGTTCGCGACAAGAAACTTGAGCTGTCATTCGCCCTGGCGGAAGTGAACGGGTATCGGGTGAACGGGCTTGAATCGGTGGCCCCGGCGCTCAAAGAGCTCTGGGTGAGCACGTTGCGCCGCGCGGTCGGGGAGAAGCAACATCGCATTCGCGGGATGGCCGCCAGTCACTTGGGGGTGCTGCAGGACCGTTCGATCGTTCCGTTGTTACTCGCCGCGCTCGAAGACGATCATGCCTATGTCCGGTCCTGCGCGGCCTTGGGATTGGGCCGCCTGCGCGCCTCCGAGGCCCGGGGAAAACTTGAAGAAGTGATGAAGGAAGATTGGGATCAGACCACGCGCAGTCGCGCCAAAGAAGCGCTGGAACGACTCACGCCGCCATAATGGCCGGAGCGGCTGATTCGACGGTCCACTGGATCAGGGCGATCTCCGGCCGGCAGTTCCACCGCAGCGGGAGAAACGACCAGCCGAGTCCTCGATTGACATACAGCCGCTGGCCGCCCTTCTCGTGGTGCCCGGCAATCCGGCCATTGCAGCCTGGCGGCAGCCAGATGGTCGGAATTCCTGGAATTCTCCACTGCCCTCCGTGGCTGTGTCCGCACAAAATCAGGTTGGCGTGATGCTGCGGTTCCATTTGATCGAGGATATTCGGGGCGTGCGCGAGCAGCAGCGTAAACCGATGCTGTGCTTGGGCAGGTAGGCATCGGAGATCGGCCCGGTGCAGCGACGGATCATCCACCCCGACAAGGGCCAGTTCGCCGCCGTTCGTGTGAATCGTCGCCGACTCGTTGATGAGCAGCGTGATCCGATGCCGCTCCGCCCAGTGGCGGAACTGTTCGACGGGAACGCCGCTGTAGTGGTCATGATTGCCCAGCGTGATATAAACCGGGGCAATGGTGCGCAGTTGCGCGAGAAATCGAAACAGGTGAGGCAGGCCCTCCGGGACATTCAACAGGTCGCCGGTAATGAAAATCCAGTCCGGCTCCAATCCTTTGACTTCGTCGGCGATCAGATCGTGGCGGGGCTGGTGGCGGTCGAGATGGAGATCGCTCAGATGGACGGCCCGGTGGCCGGCCAGCACCCGATGAGGAAAGGTCAGACGGGTGACGGCATGTTCCGACAAGCCGATTTCGCACTGTGGAAACAGGCTGAAGAGGCGATAGAAGGGTTCGCTCAGGCAGGTGCCGACAAACGCCCGGGCACGATCGGGCCACGAATGGCTCACCCTCATTTGGTGACTCGGTCAAGTTCGGCCCGGTCGGCCGGTGAGACTCGATAGCCTTTTTCGTACAGCTGGGCCATGCCGGTCATCAGGTGTTCCAGATCTCGCATGCGATACCAGTCATCGAAGCGCCCGGCGAGCGAGGCCGCCTGTGCGCCGGGAGAGCGGCTGGAATCGAACGTGAGGGCCAAGGCCGGGAAAATATCCTGGAGCTCCTCCAGGCTGTAACGGCCATCGTCGTTGCGATCGCCCACGAGGGCGTACTCATAGAACGTCAGGCTGACGGATAGCGATGTTTGCGTGCGGTGAAAGTCCTGGCGGACCGAGTCTAGCCCGCGCGGATAGGCTCGCAGACATTCCTCCTTACTCGGAGGCTGGAGAACCAGATCCAAGCGAATGGGCTGGGCGAGCGGGGGCGCCGAGGGCTGTTTGTCTTGATGATAGAACCAGTTGGTGCAGCCGCTGGCTTGCGCGAAGGCCGTTTTGTCCAGCTCGATTTGCCGTTGAATATGTTGCGTGAATTGGCGGAAGACGTCGGATGGTTTCCCCGGCCGATCAGATTCGGCTGAGACGGAAAGGGGAAGCAAGCCTGCCAAGCATGTACAGGCGACTGCGATGAGCAGCGGCATCGCCGGGATGTTTCCGGTATGATCGGGCGGGCTTGGCTGGACGCGCTTCAACATAATTCAATATACCATGGGCCTTGGTCTTCCCCGAAGCAAGTGTCGAGATTTATCCATGACGCAACCATCGGATGGTGAAGAGTGAATATACAAGCCGAGCCGTTTCTTACCGCCTCAATCCCCGGCATCGGCGGGGTGATGCGGGCGACCCACGAGGATTTTCAAGTCGAAGAGCGTCCGTTGTATCTCCCGTGCGGAGACGGCGAGCATCTGTATCTGAGCGTGACCAAGCGCGGATTGTCGACGCCGGATCTGGTGAAGAACTTTTCGTCGGTGTTGGGTGTGAAAGCGCAGGCGATCGGGGTCGCCGGATTGAAAGATGCGCGCGCGGTGACGACCCAGATGGTCTCGGTCCAGGGTGTCGATCAAGACCGGATCTCCCGGCTGGCGATCGACGAGCAGGTGCTAAAGGTGGAGGTGCTGGGACGGCACCGCAATCGTTTGCGGACCGGCCATCATGCGGGGAACCGGTTTCGCCTGGTGGTTCGTGATGTGGCCTCGCATGCGGCAGAGTCGGTGCCGGCCATCCTCGCCGAGCTGGGACGCCGCGGCGTCCCGAATTACTTCGGTCCGCAGCGCCAGGGAAAACGCGGGGACAACCATGAAGTCGGCGCCGCCTTGCTGCAAGATGCCCGTCGACGCGAGAAGATGAGTCGGGCCAAACGGATGTGGTATTTGAACACGTACCAGTCCTATCTCTTCAATCTTATTCTGGCCAGGCGTATCGATCGGATCGATCAGGTGGCCGTCGGCGATTGGGCGATGAAGTCGCAGAACGGCGCCTGTTTTTTAGTCGAGGATGCGGAGAAAGAACAGATTCGCGCCGACTGTTTCGAGATCAGTCCGACAGGCATCTTGTTCGGCTCACGCGTGTCCTGGGCCGAAGGAGAGCCGGGCGTGATCGAACAAGCGGTCGTGGCTGAGGCGGGCACGACGCAGGAGGCGTTGGTTGCGGCAGCCAAAGACTGTGGTTTTCGCGGTGAACGACGGGCCCTGCGTGTTCCGCTGGCTGAATTGGAGTGGGCGCTCGACGGGACGGCACTCACCCTCACGTTTGCGCTGCCCCCTGGCGCCTACGCGACGAGTGTTTTGCGAGAGGTCATGAAACCGTCCGCCGGCCTTTGAGCGACCCTGGTCGATCCTTCCTCGAACCCTCCCGGCTCTCCTGCCGATTCCGGTCTGGGGGGTGGTAGAATTAGGACATAGCAGCGGGGAGCGTTGGATGACGACGGTTCAAGAAACGATCGTCCTGCGTGGCCACATTATCGATTCACTGATCCTGGCGAAGGTTCTGGATCTGATTCTGATGATGGGAGGTTCGTTTGACCTCGATCAGGTCGAGATCGGCCGCACCCGGGAGGATCAGTCGCAGGCGCAGATTATCGTACGGGCGCCGACGCTCGCCACGCTGAACCATATCCTGCACGCGATTCAACCGCACGGCGCCGTGGTCGAGCGCGACTCCGACTGCATTCTGCAGCCGGCCCCAGCCGACGGCGTATTCCCCGACGAGTTTTATTCCACCACCCATTTGCCGACCGAAGTGCGCCTGAACGGCACATGGCTCGAGGTCCAAAGGGTCGAGATGGACCTGGGCATTGCCGTAGATCAGCAACAGATGACTGCCAGAACAGTTCCGATGGCCGATGTCCGTAAGGGAGATCGGATCGTTACCGGGCAGGCCGGCGTGCGCGTCATTCCGATGCAGCGGCCTCGCGAGCGCGATGTCTTTGCCTTCATGGAGTCCACGGTCTCCCCCGAACGTCCGCATAGCCACGTTATTGCCGATGTAGCCCGGCGGATGCAGCTGATTCGCGACGAGCGGCGAGCGGGAAGCGGGCAGGCCAAGGTCCTGCTGGCCGGAGGGCCTGCGATCATTCATGCCGGCGGGCGGGATGCGCTGACGTGGTTGATCGAGGAAGGATTCATCCACGTGTTGTTCTGCGGCAATGCCTTGGCGGCGCACGATATGGAAGCCGATCTCTACGGAACCTCGTTAGGTTACGCGTTGACTGTCGGGCATGCGGTTCCGCACGGGCATGCGCATCATCTGCGAACCATCAACCGGATTCGAGCGATCGGCAGCATTCGGGGCGCCGTCGAATCCGGCGTGATCAAGCGCGGGATCATGGCGGCCTGCATCAGGGCCGGGGTTCACCTGGTGATGGCCGGCACGATCAGAGACGATGGCCCATTGCCCGGGGTCATCACCGATTCGATGCAAGCGCAAGCGGCCATGCGGGAGGCGATTCCGGGAGTCGGGCTGGCGCTCCTGGTCGCCTCCACGCTGCATGCGGTGGCTACCGGTAATCTGCTGCCCGCCGCCGCGCCGACCGTCTGTGTCGACATCAATGCGTCGGTTCCCACGAAGCTCGCCGATCGAGGCAGTTTTCAAGCCGTCGGCCTGGTGATGGATGCGGCCTCTTTTCTCAACGAACTGGCCAGGCAGCTGGGGAGGTCCCTGTGAGCCGGCTGTTAGTCTGTCCTCCGGACTATTTCGACATCGAGTATGAGATCAATCCCTGGATGCGGCGTTCAAACACGGTCGATCATGTCAGTGCCGTCACGCAGTGGCACGGTCTCATGCATGTTCTCGAGTGGGAAGTTGGCGCCGTGCTGGAGCGGATGCGTCCGGTGCCGGGGTTGCCGGACTTGGTGTTTACCGCCAATGCCGGTGTGGTCGTCGGCCGACGGGCGGTCGTCAGCCGGTTTCGCTATCCCGAGCGCCAACGGGAGGAAGCCTATTTCGAGGATTGGTTTCGCAGTGCCGGCTATGACGTGGTGACGTTGGAGCCCGAGTTCTTTTTCGAAGGTGCCGGGGACCTGCTGGGATTTTCCGATTGCTGGTTCGGAGGCTATCGCCAGCGATCGGACATACGGGTGTTCCCGCTGCTCAGCGACGTCTTTACGCGTGAGATCATTCCCCTGGAACTCGTCGACGGACGGTTTTACCATCTCGATACGTGCTTCTGCCCTCTGTCAGGCGGCGAGCTGCTCTACTTTCCGGCGGCGTTCGATACGGATGGACAGGAGGTCATCATAGAGCGGGTGCCCGAAGGGGCTCGTTTCGTTGTCCCTGAAAGCGAAGCGTTGAGATTTGCGTGCAATGCGGTGTGTGCGGGGAAACATGTGGTGTTGCCTGCAGGATGTTCCGAGACGGAACGGCAGCTCCAGTCCCGTGGATATCGAACGCACTCTCTGCCGCTGGACGAATTTATGAAGTCCGGCGGGTCGGCGAAGTGTTTGACGCTCGCGCTCGACTGACTGCACCGCCGATATGTTATCGCTTTCTGAAAAAGAAGGCGGCATAGAGGCCTGCAATCGTCACGGTGGTCAGCTCGATGGTGAGCAACATGCGGCTGACGATCGCCTCGGAGGTCGGCGGGGAGAGGACACTGTGAAAGCCGAGGAATTCCGGAGGCTGACTCGGCGGGGTTTCCCAGGGAGGGAGCAACACGGCGACGATCAATGTGCCGACCATGCCATAGAGCACATTCAGATTCAATTGCTCCGGGGTTGTCGGCGGAGGGGTCGGGGCCTGGGACTGGACCGGCGAGGATGATGCGGTCGCCGCGAGTCGTTGTCCGCACTGGGTGCAGAAGCGATTGATCTCCGGCAGCGACTGGTGACAACTTGGACAAGTCTGCATACCCTGCATACTACGGCGAATCGGAGTTCTGCGTAAACCCGCGGGGCAAAGTATTTACGGGAGTAGGAAATAGTATCGGATGTGTGTGCCGAAGGTATGTGCCGCGCTGCCGGTTCATGGCAGCGCGACGATGGCCTAGAAGTGGTAGTTGAGACCGAACGCGATAAAGTGCGGATTATAGTCAGCTTTGAATCCGAATCCGCCGGTACTGTTTCCGTCAAAGTTGAAACTAGCTCGACTATGTTTCCACTCGCCGAACGCGCTGAGATGCCGAGTAATGTAATATTCGAGGCCGGCTTTTGTGTTGAACCCGATGCTCGTTGAACTCTGAGAACCTTCGAATCCCGTTGCCGTTGTTTTGACGTTGGCCATAAAGACGCCCATCCCGATTCCTAGATAGGGTTGCAATCTGGTCTTATGGTAGCGAAACATGAGATTGATGGGAACAAACGCGCGAACTCGAAAATAGTCTCCGGAAAGCGTGCCTTCCACGGTCCCTCCCGCGACTGGGCCAAAATCTTTCAGGGTGGCGCCGTTGGGGATTGTGATTCGGGTGTTCTGCTGTTTGATATGCGGAGTCGTCTGAAAAAACTCCGACTCGATACCAAACCAGCGAGCCCGCGGGAAATAGTAACCCACTTTCACCCCGATGAGGGCCGAACTCGCGAGTTCCCGGTCGGACATGGTTCCTGGCGGCGAGAAGTCCGTCAGCTCGACACCCTTGAGTGTGTTGCCTGCGAGTGTGGTTCCGATCTGTCCCCCGATGTAGGCTTCGGGATACGCGTAGGGCGTGGCGATAAGAAAGGACAAGAGGCCTGCCAAGAGGGCTCCTCCAAAGGTGTGTTTCGTATGCATTTGTTGCGTCATGGGCTTCCTCCGGCTACGTCTGCTCGTGTTCTATCCTATGTCTCTAGGGCCTTCCCGCGAAGGGTTTTCTCGAATTCGTCCACAGAGGGAGCAAGGCATGTGCCATCGTTCCTCGGGGGTCTAACGCTTCGGTTGCCCCTGGCTTGACAGATCTGAGAGCGCCGTTCCGTTCGTTGACTCCTAGCCAGGGGCTTCCTATAATCCGCGCCGCTTGGTTGAGCGGTCTGTCGCGGCTTCCATTTTCACCATTGGATTGATCCGGAATGCAGGAGATCAGATCACTCGGAGTCATTGGAGCCGGTGCTTGGGGGACCGCTCTGGCCAAACACCTGGCCGAGAAGGGGCTGGAGGTTCGCCTCTGGGCCTATGAACGCGATGTGGTCGATTCCATCAACGCGACACAGGAGAATCGAGTCTTTCTCCCGGGTGTTGCGCTCCCCCGGACGCTGACCGCGACTACGTCTCTGGCCGAGGCGATCGAGCAGCGTGACGGTGTTCTGTTTGTGGTCCCGTCCCATGTGACGAGACAGGTCCTGCGCAATCTGGCTTCCTGCCTGTCGCGTCCGATTCCGCTCATCAGTGCGACCAAAGGAGTGGAGGAAGACAGCTCAAAGCTGATGACCCAGGTCATGGACGAGGTGCTCCCGGAATCCATGGAGCAATATCTAATGGCACTATCCGGGCCGAGCTTCGCCAGCGAACTCAGCGCCGGGAAGCCGACGGCGGTTTGTCTGGCCGGGCGAGACGCCCAGCTGGTAGCGCGGTTTCAAACTGCCTTGATGACACCGGCTTTGCGGGTCTACGCCGATACCGATCTCATCGGATTGCAACTCGGCGGGGCGTTGAAGAATGTCATGGCGCTGGCCGCCGGAGTGGTCGACGGGTTGGACCTGGGGCACAATGCGCGCGCGGCTCTGATTACCCGCGGGCTCGCGGAGATCGTGCGATTGGGCGTGGCGATGGGGGCCGATCCGCGGACACTATATGGGCTCTCCGGTGTGGGCGATCTGGTATTGACCTGCACCGGTTCGCTCAGCCGGAACCATATGGTTGGGGTGCGATTGGGCCAGGGCGAATCCCTCGATGCTATTTTGGGTGGGATGCAGGCCGTGGCGGAAGGGGTCCGCACGGCTCGGGCGGCGCTGGGTTTGGCGCGGCGGCATCAGGTCGACATGCCGATTACGCAGGAGATCAATGCCGTGCTGTTCGAAGGAAAGTCCTGCCGGAAGGCGGTGAGTGATCTGATGGAGCGGGATGCGAAGCCGGAGAAAGGGCGGATATGAGTCCGGAGGGGATTGAGCAACTGTTAACGGATGTACGAACCGGTCGGGTGACCGTTGCACGCGCGGTCCAGCGGTTGCGCAGCCTGCCGTTCGAAAACCTCGGCTTTGCCTCGCTGGATCATCATCGGTCGCTCCGTCAGGGCTTTCCTGAAGTGCTGTTGTGCGAAGGCAAGACGGCGAAGCAGTCGGTCGCCATTGCCCGCGCGCTGATCAAGAAGGGCGGGCCGTTTCTGGCAACCCGGGCCGAGCCGTCCGTCGCCAAAGCCATCATGAAACTTGATCGCCGTGCCCGCTATCATGCCGATGCGCGCATCGTGGCGATCAACAGCAAGCCTGCGCGGCGTGCAGGGCATATTCTTGTTCTGACCGCCGGGACCGCGGACGTGCCGGTGGCCGAGGAGGCGCGAGTGACGGCAGAGGTGATGGGCAGTCACGTCGAAACGCTGTACGACGTGGGCGTCGCGGGACTGCATCGGTTGTTAGGCCGGAAGGATCGGCTCTTTGAAGCGCGCGTGGCAATCGTGGTGGCCGGGATGGATGGCGTGTTGCCAAGCGTGGTTGGAGGGTTGGTCGACTGTCCTGTCGTGGCGGTGCCGACGAGCCGGGGATACGGCGCAAGCTTCGGTGGCCTGGCCGCGTTGCTCACGATGCTGAATTCCTGCGCGGCCGGTGTCGGAGTAATGAATATCGATAACGGATTCGGGGCGGGGTGCCTCGCCCATCGTATCAATCTGATGGGCAACTCCCCTCGTCTGCCGGCAGCTACTTGACGGTCAGTTCCCCGCGTTTAGGCCAGGCCACCATCATGGTGCGCAGCCCTTTCTCACTGTTCGCCAGCAACTTAATGCGGACTTCGTACGCATAGGCTCCCGGGCCAGCCAGTTGCTTCCGATGATCTTTCCCGTCCCAGGACAGGCGAATCGGAAGCGTCGTTCGTGCTTCGCCGGGCTTGGTTGATTGCGGCTGAAGTGCCTGGCGATGCGTCAGAAAGCGCAACGATGTTTTCGAGGGGGAACTGATCAGGGAGGAAACTTCAAGGACGGTCGCGCCGTTCAGCTCTTTCGGGAGCTGGACGTTCACGGAGAATTCCAAGAGCCCGTTGCCTGCCTCATAGGGCGTCGGCGCGATGTGCAAGTCCAGAATTTTGAGTTCCGGTTCCGGGCGCGGGACACGCGGGGGCTTTGTCTTGGCAAAGCCGTCGAGGGGAGCCAGCATGACGAGGCCGACGATGCAGCTCAGCATCAGGCCCG
This sequence comes from Nitrospira sp., assembly GCA_030653545.1. NCBI lineage: Bacteria > Pseudomonadati > Nitrospirota > Nitrospiria > Nitrospirales > Nitrospiraceae > Nitrospira > Nitrospira sp. Next base: position 83,631 of record JAURZE010000026.1, read on the forward strand.
TCGTCGCGAAGCGCCCTTCGCGTCCTGGTGCCCGGCGGTCTCGCAAGGCTGGTTGTGCGCTGTCGGAAGTGTGTGAGTGGAAGGCGGCGGACTCAGAACAGTTGTTTATCATATACGGGGGATAACATAGGCTCTGGGGGCTGTCAATGAAAGACCGCCAGGGTGCTCGAAAAGACCGCCCGCGTTGTTCCCCGCCTTTGCAGAAACGCTTCGCACGGGCAGGTCGCGTCGCGCGGAAGCCCGAGATACCGGAGCGTACGACTCATCTCTTCGCTTGCTGCGGCAACCCGAATGTAGCGATTGCCGTTGTGCGGCGCCTTGGGTAAGATGTGCGGCTTGTGACGATGTGTCGATAAGGAGCGGGAGTGGGACGACGATTGCATTTCGATTGTTTCTCGGGCGTGAGCGGCGACATGGTGCTCGGCGCCCTGGTCGATGTCGGGCTCTCGCTGGCCACGCTGCGCACCGAACTCAAACGACTCAAGTTGACCGGATATCGTCTTGAACAGCGGCAAGTGCATCGTGGCGCATTGCATGCGACCAAGATCACGGTTGCGATCCAACGCGGATTCGATCGCCCGCTCACGCTTTCCCGCATTCAAAAGATTCTGGCCGCCAGCACGTTGCCGGCGGTCGTGAAAGAGCAGAGCCGGACGGTGTTCGACCATCTTGCGGCAGCCGAAGGGCTGGCCCATCGAGTCGCCACGCGCGATGTCCATTTTCATGAAGTCGGCGTCATCGATTCGTTTATCGATGTTGTCGGGGGAGTGTTGGGCTGTCATCTGCTCGGGGTCACGACGGTCACGGCTTCGGCGGTGAATGTCGGTGCCGGGACGATTCGAACGGCTCACGGGTTGCTCCCGGTTCCCGGACCGGCAGTCGCCGCGCTTGCGAAGGGCATTCCCATCTATTCTGAAGGGCCGCGCTGTGAGTTGGCGACCCCGACCGGGATGGCGCTGCTGCGTACGTTGGCGGCTTCGTTCGGGTCGATGCCTGTGCTCGAGTCCGCGCAAGTCGGGTATGGTGCCGGAGACGCTGATCCTGAGGGGTGGCCTAATGCGCTCCGGGTCTTTCTGGCCGATGAGACCGGGTCAAGCGGGCGGCCGACCGATCGAGTGGTGCAGATCGAAACGAATCTCGACGATCTCAATCCCCAAGCCTACGAACATGTGATGGCGCAGTTGTTTGCCGTCGGAGCGCTCGATGTGGCCTTGATCCCCGTCATTATGAAACGCAGCCGGCCCGGCGTCATCCTGAGTTGTCTCGCGCCGCGCGAACATACCGATGCGGTGATGGAAGTGGTGTTGCAGGAAACCACCGCGCTGGGTGTCCGGATTCAGGAGCTCGACCGGCAGGTGCTCCCGCGGCGGTTCATGACGGTGAAAGTGACGGGTGGATCGGTGCGGATGAAAATCGGTGAGGTCGGAGCCGGGTGGGAAAAAGCGGCACCGGAATATGTCGATTGTCAGAAGATTGCGGTTCGGATCGGACGCCCGTTGAAAGATGTCATGGATGAAGCGCGCGTCGCGTACTCTCGGGTGGCGCCGCGGAAGGGAAAGAAGGGGGCACGTTCGTGACCCTGCTCTTCTACGTGGCGCTGTTTCTTGTGTCGGTGGCCGTCACGTTGGGTGGCTGCGGCTTATTCACCAATGCCATCGAGTGGTTGGGGAAGCGGCTCGGAATCTCCGAAGGCGCGGTGGGCAGTATCTTCGCGGCGATCGGAACCACGCTGCCGGAAACATCGATTCCTGTCATCGCGATCTTTTTCGGGAAGAGCCAGCAGGAAGCGGAAGTCGGTTTGGGCGCGATTCTCGGGGCTCCCTTCATGCTCAGCACGCTGGTGTTGCCGATTCTCGCCCTGCTGCTGATCCTGTTCGCCCGCGCCGGCAAGCGGTCGGCGCAGTTCCATTTGAACTACGGCGAGGTCAGGACGGATCTGACGTTCTTCACGATCGGGTACGCCGTCGCGCTGGGCTGTGTGTTTATTCCATCCCATGCGGTTCATGTCGCCGCCGCCGTCGGGCTCATGAGTCTCTATGTCTACTACATGAAGATTAAATTCAGTGCCGAAGACGAAGAGGGCGGCGATGGTTCGCTGGAGCCGTTGTTGTTTGCCAAGCAGGCCACGACACCATCCTATATGATGATCGGGCTGCAGGCCGTCGCAGGTCTCGGCGGGTTGATTGCGGGAGCCCATCTATTCGTGACCGCCGCGGAAACTGTGGCTGCGACTTTTTCCATCTCCCCGCTGATCCTGGCGTTGTTGATCGCGCCTTTGGCGACGGAATTACCGGAAATGTCGAACAGCTTCCTCTGGCTCTATCGGAAGAAAGATCGTCTGGCAATCGGGAATGTGACCGGGGCCATGGTGTTCCAAGGAACCTTTCCCGTTTCAGTGGGGTTGATCGGAACCGAATGGGCCCTGGCGCCTTCGGCGATGCTCACGATGGTGTTGGCCGTGGTCGCAGCAGGCCTCTGCCTGCTTCAAATTCTCGTCGGCGGCCGATGGCAACCCTTGTTGCTGGGCGCCGGCGCCATCCTGTATGTGGGGTATACGGTGTATCTCTATGCCTTCTAAACGTTCAGTCAGCACGCGACCGTCATTGCCCCTCCTCGGGATCACGATGGGCGATCCCGCCGGGATCGGACCGGAGGTGATCGCCAAAGCGCTGGCGGGCCGGGAGGTGCAGCGCCTCTGTTTGCCGCTGGTCATCGGGTCTGTGACGGTCATGGAGCGGACGGTCAAGAAGTTACGGCTCAAGCTGAATGTGGTGCCGGTCCATGGCCACGATCCTGTTCCGCTAAAGGGGAATACGGTGGCGGTGCTGGATCCGATGGAGAGGCCGCTGAAAAAATTTACCGCGGGCGTGGCGGCGGCGGAAACCGGCGCGGCGTCTGTCGAGTTCATCAAGAAAGCCGTGCATCTGGCGGCAATCGGCTGCATCGACGGCATCGTCACGGCGCCGATCAATAAAGAAGCCATCAATATGGCGGGCTGTCACTACCCTGGCCATACCGAATTGCTGGCCGATCTGACCCACGCCAAAGAGTCCGGCATGATGATCGTCGGCGGTCCGCTCCGCATCATGTTCGTCACCACGCATGTGGCGATCAGGGATTTGTCCAAGCTCCTGACTCAGGCGAAGATCGAGAAGGCGATTCGCCTCGCCCATCAGGCGCTCACTACTCTCTATGGCATCAAGAAGCCCAGAATCGGAGTCGCCGCCTTGAATCCCCATGCCGGTGAACATGGGCTCTTCGGCAATGAGGAAGCCCGGGTGATCCTCCCGGCCGCCCGTGCCGCGCAGGCGCAGGGAATTCTGGCCAGCGACCCGCAGCCGGCCGATACGCTCTTCGGCAAAGCGGTCAAGGGGCAGTATGACGGCATCGTGGCGATGTATCATGATCAGGGCTTGATCCCGTTGAAGCTCGTGGCGTTCGGGACCTGCGTGAATCTGACGGTCGGACTCCCGATCATCCGCACCTCCGTCGATCACGGCACGGCGTTCGATATCGTCGGGAAAGGCGTGGCCGATCCCGGCAGTCTATTGGAAGCGATCACGCTGGCCGCCAGGATTGCCCAGAGTCGCGCGATGGCGCGCGTGAAATAGGAAGGACACCACCGATATGTCGCAGGAAGTATCTAAGGGACTCGCAGTGATCCAACAGCAGATCAAAGAACTGGATGCGCTGGCCAAGCAAACGCTTGAAGATTTGAACACGGTGGCGGGTGACGAGCGCGTGGCCAAATGGAAAACCCGTACGGTCACGCTCATTACCGAGGCGGTGGGGGCGGCGGAGGGGCAGAAGTTTGCCGCGATTCACCCGGGCCCGTCGTTTACCAATGATCTGGTCGAAGAGTTCAACGACTTGATCGACGGCTATCGTACGCCGTTGGCGGCGCTGGCCAAGCGGTTGGCGGCAATCCCACCACGCCCTGCTCCCGGTGCGTGAGGCGTGGGACGTCCGGATTCTCCTGCCGATCCTCCCGCCGCGATCAAACGGCTCGGTCAGAACTTTCTCATCGATCCCAACATCGTCCGCAAAATCGTGGCGCTGGCGGACATTGCCCCGAACGACCGGGTCCTCGAAATCGGCCCTGGCCGCGGTGTCCTGACCGAGATACTGTGCAAAGCCGCCGGCCATGTCACGGCTGTTGAAATCGACCCCCGGCTTCATGCCTATCTTGCCGAACGGCAGGCGGAGTTTCCCAATCTGACGCTCGTGCTTGAAGACGCATTAGTCTATCCCGTGGAGCATCTGCCGGTCGGGACCATCGTGGTCGCCAATTTGCCGTACTATATCTCGACGCCGTTGTTGTTCAGATTGTTGGACCAACGCGATCGATTCTCCAGGCTGGTGCTCATGCTTCAGAATGAAGTGGCCGACCGACTGGTCGCCAAGCCCGGCAGCTCCGACTATGGCGTCTTGTCGGTCATGGCGCAGTACGCCGCCGAGATCACGAAAGCCTTCCGTGTCTCCGCCCAATGTTTCCGGCCCAGGCCGGAAGTCGGCTCCGCCGTGGTGTTGTTGCGGACGAGAGCGCGGCGGGAACTCAGCCCGCAAGAAGAGCCGAAGTTTGCAGCGTTCGTGAAGGCTGCCTTCGCCCACCGGCGGAAGACGCTGGTGAATTCACTCAAGGACGAAGGGTATGACCAGATGCGTATCGCTGGAGGGCTTGAGCGGCTCTCGCTTTCTCTGTCCATTAGGGCGGAAGGCTTGTCGCTCGAGCAGCTGATCCAGCTCACACGTTTCATGGTTTCCCCGGGATAAATACGGGGTGTCCGGATCGCGTCCTGTTCGGCCTTGTTCCGCTGCCGTTGTTTGAAACGATGTGGCCCCTGTGTTAGCATCCGCGACATGGGTGCTACTACGTCGGCGAAGCGGGGAGAAGCCCGCCGCGCCCCCGCTCCTCCTTCCCATATTCAGCGTGAAGTCATCGGCGTGATCTTGATCGCGCTGAGCTTGCTCACGCTGTTGAGCTTGCTGTCATTTGTGCCGGGTGAAGCCGAGACGGTGGCGTCCGGCGCGTCGGCTACGGCTCCTCCACGCAATTTGATCGGTTCCTTCGGGGCGGTCCTCGCGGGGGGATTCTTTTTCCTGATCGGCGGGGCCGCGTACCTGTTTCCTCCCTTGCTCGGCAAGCTCGGCCTGCGCTGTTTCTCTCAGAGTCCCGTCAGCGTCCGGTTGCGCACGGCCGTCAGTTCGCTCGGGGCGGTCTGTTTCCTGAGTGCCTTTCTGCATCTTGAAGCCACCGCCGTGCCCACGTTGAGCAGCGGTTTCGTCCATCGAGGGATGGCAGGCGGAGTCTTCGGCCAGGTCCTGGCAGATGGGCTCAAGTCCTGGTTTGCCAGCACCGGCGCCCACATTGTGATTCTGGCCAGCTTTTTAGTCTCGCTCTTGTTCACGACCCCGCTGTCCCTGACCGAGTTGGTTCAGGGCTTTCCCGCACGCTGGGATGCCTGGAGAGAAAAGCTTGCGGCGCTGATGCCGGAACCGGCGGTTGAACCGCCGGTGGAGTCCGGGAACCGCAGGCAGCGGAGCCGCGTCATGAAGGACAGTCCGGAGCCCGAACCGGAAGCCCTCGTAGAGGCCACGACCATTGCTGAAAGCGAATCGGCCCCGGTGACCGAGTGGCCGGTGATTCAGCCGCCGATCGCATCGTTTCCCCCTCCTGTGGAAGCGAATGAACCCGAGGTGGAAGCGGTTTCAACGCAGGTCGATGCCGGGGATTATGAACTTCCCGATCCGGATGAGTTGCTGAGTGATCCGACCGGTCCGATCACGCGCATGTCGGACGAGGAGCTGAAGGCGCAGTCAGATGTGCTCATGCGCGCCTTGGCGAGTTTTGGCATCATCGGCAAGGTGACGGAAGTGCGGCCCGGGCCGGTCGTGACGATGTATGAGTTCGAGCCGTCGCCGGGAACCAAGGTCGCGAGGATTGTGAATCTGGCGGACGATCTGGCTCTGGGGCTGAAGGCGATCAGTCTGCGCATTGTCGCGCCGATTCCGGGGAAGTCGGTGGTCGGGATCGAAGTGCCGAACCTGGCTCGCGAAACGGTGTCGATGAAAGAAGTCGTGATGAGCGAGACCTTCACGAAGGCCCGCTCGAAGCTCACGCTGGCGCTGGGCAAAGATATCTTCGGCGCTCCGGCGATCGCGGATCTCAAAACGATGCCGCATCTGCTGGTGGCCGGCGCCACCGGGGCCGGCAAGAGCGTCGGGCTCAATACGATGTTGTTAAGCATTCTGTTTTCCGCAAGGCCGAGCGAGGTCAAGCTCCTCCTGATCGATCCGAAGATGTTGGAGTTTTCGTCGTATGACGGCATCCCCCACTTGCTGCGGCCCGTCATCACCGATGCGAAATCGGCGGCGCGCGGGTTGGGATGGGTGGTCGCCGAGATGGAACGGCGGTACAAGTTGCTGTCGGAAGCCGGCGTCCGGAATATCGACGCGTACAATCGCAAGGTAGCCGGGTTGCATGAGGTGTTTGCGGAAGAGACGGCGGCGGCGAATCAGCCCGAATTGCCGATACAGTTTCTGACGGAAGAGCAGCGCCTTTCTGCCGGTGAGTCGACGGATCCCGAGGTCGCCCCCGGTCCTCGCGATCGTCCGACGCCGCCTGAGCCGCTGCCCTATATTGTCGTGATGATCGATGAGTTGGCCGATTTGATGATGGTGGCGCCGAAGGATGTCGAGGATAAGATCGCCCGGTTGGCGCAGATGGCCCGGGCGTCCGGCATCCATCTCGTGCTGGCGACGCAGCGGCCGTCGGTAGATGTGTTGACGGGCTTGATCAAGGCGAACTTCCCTGCCCGGATCGCCTTCCAGGTTTCGTCGAAGACCGACTCGCGAACGATTCTGGACGCCAACGGCGCCGAAGCGTTGCTGGGTCGCGGTGACATGTTGTATCTGGCCTCGGGCACGGGACGGCTGGCCCGGCTGCACGGATCCTTCGTCTCCGATGACGATGTGCGGCGGGTCGTGGACTTTGTGAAGAAGCAGGCGCTGCCAAAATACGATCCCGAGCTGCAATCATTGAAGCAGGAAGACGCGGCGGAAGAGGAAGCCAAAGACGAAGTCTACGAGCAGGCGAAAGATTTGGTGCTCTCGACCGGTCAGGCCTCCGCGTCATTGATTCAGCGGCGGTTGCGCGTCGGCTATCCCCGCGCTGCCAGGATGATTGAGCAAATGGAAGCGGATGGGATTGTCGGCGCGGCGGGCCGGGACGGGCGCCGGGAAGTGTTGGGCCGCCGTGGCCCGGTGGGAGCAACTGAAGCATGAGTGGATGGAAAGCCCTGGTGTTCATCGGGATTGCGGTGTGCGTGCCGGTCTGGTCTGCCTGGGCCGCCGATGCGGTGCCTGATGAGAAGGCGATGCAGGAAGTGCACGAGGTCGTGCGGCAGTTGCAGGCCCGTTATGAAAAGACGAAGGATCTCCAGGCGGACTTTACGCAAAAGACCAGAATTGAGGGGTTTGAGCGGCCGGTGTTGTCTTCGGGAAAAGTCTACATCAAGAAGCCTGGCCGACTGCGGTGGGACTACCTCGATCCGGCCAACGAACAGATTTATGTGAACCACGACGACGTCAAAGTGTATGTGCCGGAGCATAAACAGGTGCTCATTGGCAAGCTGACGCACATGGCGGCCTCACAGGCGCCGTTGGAACTGTTGCAGGGCGCGGCGAAGCTGGAAGAGTCCTTTGAGATTTCTCCGGCGACCGGGAAAGAGCGCGGTGTGGGCGGGCTTCGCCTCCTGAGTCTGGTGCCGAAGGGGCGTGAGACAGATCCCTCGCGGCATGTGCAGCGGATCGTCGTGGAGGTCTTTCCGAAGACCTATTTTATTCGTACCGTGTGGCTCCATGAGATCAGCGGGAATGTGGCCACGTTCGAGTTTTCCTCGTTAAAACCGAATCTCGGACTGGGGGAAGAGGTCTTCGACTTCAAGGCGCCGGCCGATGTCGAGGTGGTCAAGGCGCCGGTGCTGAATTAGCCGGCTTCTGTCAGGCGGGTTGAGGTCGTCGCGAGAGCGAGACGGGTGGGAGAGGGCGAAGACATGCAATCGACCAGCGCACAGTCAGTGACGGAAGCCGTCGACCGGGCCGTTGCGGCGCTCGATTTCGACCGGTTGCACAAGACCTACTGGGAGCAGAACGAGTTTCTTGTCATCAAGCAATTTCTTCCGCGGGCGTTTGTCGAATCAGCGTTTGTGCCGCAGGTGGAAGGGCTCAAGCCGCGCATCAACCGCAACTATATCCCCGGCCACAAGAAGGGCGGCAGCGTCAGCTACTATACGGTGCAGGAGCAGGCGCCCTTGTTTCTCGACCTCTACCGGTCGACCGCCTATCGCAGCTTTCTCAACCGGTTGGTTCATGCGAATCTGCTGTTATGCCCGGACGATGATCCGCATTCCTGTGCGCTCTACTACTACACGGAGCCGGGGGACCATATCGGCTTTCATTACGATACGTCCTACTACAAGGGCGCGCGCTATACGATCTTGATGGGAATGGTCGACCGTTCATCGCACTGCAAGCTGGTGTGTGATCTGTTTAAGGACGATCCGGCGAAGGAGACGCAGCATCTCGAACTCATTACCGAGCCCGGGGACATGGTCATTTTCAACGGCGACAAGCTCTGGCATGCGGTCACCCCTCTGGCGGAGGGGGAGGAGCGGGTGGCGCTGACGATGGAGTATGTCACGAATCCTGAAATGGGCCGGTTTCATCGTCTGTACTCAAACCTGAAAGACTCGTTCGCCTATTTCGGATTGAAGGCCGTGTTCAAACGGGCGTCCTCCGGTCAACGCACCTCCTAATATCCCGCTCGACGAATCCGCCCCGTGGCAGTGGAACAGTAAAGCCGCTTAGCCGCTCACGTGTCCTTCTGCGTTGGGTATGACGGACTTCCCCCTCACTCTATTTTGTCCCGGCGATGCGGGCCATTGCTTCGGCGATATGGCTGCCTCTCCGTTCGGTTTTCTGGACACCGGTTGCCGTATCGTGAGCATTTGGGTTCGTCCAGCCCCTCGTGCTCCGCGAGGGCGCCCCGCTTTCAATTCCTGCTCGCGAGGAGGGAATGGGCCACGGTTTGCGAGTTCCATCGAGGTGAGCGTCGCACGAAGGGCATCTTCTACGAGCCAGGCTAGCGTGGTGTGGGGTGTCCAGTAGGCGGCATCCCGCAATTGATTGACCAGCTGCATTGGAAGTGTGATCGTCAGTCTGGTGGTCGGTCTATGATGTGCGGAAACCTTCTGAGGATCGGCCTGAGCTCGAGCTCGTTCAGGTCTCGGGGTATTCTCCATGATCGACTCTGCTGGGGGATTGGTTATCAACATGGCAGCCCTTTCATGATGAAGGCGGTGCATAAGAAGTTTCCGTGAGTCTGTGTAACGCAATAGTGGCGATAGGCCGTGCCTCCTTTCGGAGGCACGGCGCTCATGGCCATGGACGAAGGCACCAGCGTGTTTCTGGATGGGCACAATCCAGAAACCGCATCACCCTGCAGAGGGGAACCCTCAGAGACAAGGTGCGTAACTGGCAGCGTCGCGCCATGCCATATCCGATCGAATGGAGTAATGAACGAAAAAGTCGTCATAGCCAAAGTGAACGATCCCTTGTTCGAAGGTACATATGGGAGAACAAGTACGGACTAGGAGTACAGCAATGGGCGTACCAGGCTGGTCACGTCACTCATTCGAGCGAATGAGTTCTAAGATGTTGATTTCTTACGGTGGAGAATTGAGGCGGCGATGACGCTGAGCGAAGGAGAGAATCTGGATCAGATCGATGTATCTGAACCGGTACGAGGGCTATCTGCTTTGATACAGGGTGCGAGCGAGAGGGCGTAGGAAGTGTTTATAGGTGCAGATGTTTCATTGCGGCAGCACAGAGGACGATAAAAAATCCCATCCAGAGAGCCGCGCGCTGATAGGGAATGACTTCATAATCCTCATCCTCCTCTGCTTCATCATCTGACTTGAAGATAACGGTGTAGAGAAACAGGGTGAGCAAGCAAAGGACTAATCCGAGCTTGATGAAGAAAATGGTCAAGTACTTGGCATTGTGCTGGATCCCCAGCTGGGTCTGCGAGGTCATGACCTGATTGACGTAGTGCAAATTGATCCCGCCGGTAAACAGGAGAACCACCAAGAGGATCCCGGCTATTTTCCTATAATGCTGGTAAAACACATCACTGATGGGCTTGATCTGTTCTTTGGCCACGGCTTTCTTCAGCCCCGGAGTAACGGCCATGACAAGAAACGCCAGTCCGCCGATCCAAATGATGGCCGACAGCAGATGGAACCAGTGATTGATGATCGGAATCAGGGTATTCAGATCGGTGACGATGCTTTGGAGGGCGTCCATAGAGCTTTCATGAGGGAACGCAGCGAAAGTTCGCCCGCGTTACGACCTCACTCCTTACCCTTCATGTCGAAATTGAAGACGGGGGCGTCGTTGCCGAATCGCTTTTTTCTGAGCTCTTCCATCAGCTCGATGGTGATGAGCGAGATGCTATTCTCGCGGGCATGCTTCTCGACGCCTTTTTTGACCATCGCGCGGAGAAAATAGGGGATACGGCTCAAGCGTAGCTCGGATGCCTCGTCCCAGGGGATGACGGATTCTTCCGGGACGTTGAAGGCCACCTTGATCTTCTCGCCGCCTTTGGGGGTGTAGAGGCACCACTCATCTTCATCCAGCCAGTCGCCATGATCCACGTACGGACGGGCGCGGCAGCCCCCGCAGATGTCGGTATATTCGCAGTCGCCGCATTTCCCCTTGAGCTGCGGGTAGCGGAAGGAATTGAAGACGTCGGACTTTTCCCAGAGATCGACGAAGCTGTTCTCGCGGACATTGCCGGCAGAGAGCGGCATATAGGGACAGGGCGTCAATTCACCGTTCGGCGTCACGCGCGCGTAGTTGGTGCCGGCGAGGCAGCCGCCGCCCATGTAACCGGTCGCTTTGGTGATGGGAGAGTTCGGATCTTTCTCGTAAGCCAGGCGCTTGAAGTGGGGGGCGCAACGGGCGCGGACCAGCATGCCCTTATAATTGTCCTGGCAATTGACCAGATAGCCTAACACTTCCTCGTACTGCGCCGGCGTGATGTCCGTGAGCTCTTCGCCGCGGCCCGTGCAGACCATGAAGAACACATTGAGGACTCGCGCCCCCAGTTGATGTGACCACTCGATGACCGCGGGCAGCTCCTGATAGTTCATCGGTTGCGCGCTGAAATGGACTTGGAATTGAAGGCCGTTGCGCTTGCTGGCTTCAATGCCGGCCACCGCGGCCTCCCAGGCGCCCGGGACGCCACGGAAAGAATTGTGCTTGGCGGCATCGAGCGAATCGATGCTGATGCCGACGCCCATCACGCCGATCTCGACGAGGGCTTTGGCCATCTGATCGTTGATGAGCATGCCGTTGGTCCCGAAGACCACCATGAAGCCGAGCTTCACCGCGTGGCGGGCGATATCGAGAATGTCGGGACGGACCAGCGGCTCTCCGCCGGTGATGACCAGCAGGCAGCCTTTATTCACTTCGGCAATTTGATCGATGAGCTTGTAGCACTCTTCAGTGGAGAGCTCGTCGTCGCCGCCGGCCGACTTGGTGGTGGCATCGAGGTAGCAGTGATCGCACTTGAGATTGCAGCGTTTCGTCAGATTGAGCGCAACGAGATACGGCTTGAAGTCATCGACGGTCCGGCCGTCGTACACTCCTTCGCCCTTCGACGCAGGGGTCATGAACTGCGTGATCTGTTGTTGAAGCGACCCGAGCGCTCCCTGCAGCGAGGGAAGGCTCAGCATCGGGAGCGATTTACTCATCAGTTGGCCCCGGACTTCGAACCGGTGAGATTGGCAATCATGTCCTTCAGATTGCCGGTCTTCATCGCATCGGCCATATAGCCCTTGGCCTGTTCGATCCCCTCATTGGCCACTTCAGCCGTAATAAGGGTCGCTCCGATCTTCTCCGCATGCTTTTCAATCAAGGCCTTGGTGCAATCGCGCATGAAACCTTCAGGGGCCCGCTCCAGCCTGGCCTGAGCGTCAGCGCTCCAGGTAAACGGAGAATTTTCCGCCGGCTTGGCAGCGCCGTTGCCGTTCGCATGCTCGCCGTTCGTCCCATTGGCCATGGCGGCCAGCTTTTCTTCGGCGACCGGCGCGGTGCCGGTGCCTTTGTTCGCGAAAATCGGCTGATAGTCTTCGTCCGCCGCTTCCTTGATCGTGGGGGCGGCGTATTCGAGTGTAATCGTCGTCATGCCGAGCTTTCTGGCGCTTTTTTCGATTCTGGCCTTGGCGCGGCGACGTTGGAATCCGGCGGGAACCGCGCGGATCGCTTCTTTCGCGTCCTTCGTCCATTGCATGGGGACATCGTCGTAAGCGAGATCGGTTTCCAGCTCGCCTTCGGCCTTGGCGGCCGCTTCGAAAATCTGTTTGTCGACCAGCTTGAACTTGTCGCCGTCGGCGGAGCAGACCGGGCATTTCACGGGCGCGTCGCCCTTCCCGATGTAGCCGCATCCGTCGCAGACGAAATAATTCTGGCTCATGCGGTCGAGGTAGGCCTGGGTCCCGACCGAGTTCTTCGGCTTTTCTTCCACGATGCCGGTCATCATGCCGCTCAGGGTGTTGCCCATGAGGTCTTTGGCGACCGAATCGTCCGCCTGCATCTTGTCCCGGTCGATGCCGGCGGCATCCAGACTGCCCCCGAGGGCGCGCATGGCATCCATGGCTCCTTTGGGAAGAATGTGTCCGATGGCGATATCGAGAACCGTGTTGCTGATGATCGTGTGGCCTTTTTCAATGGCATAACGATGGACCGCGGTCTTGGCCACGCCGCGAGCGAAGATCGGAATCTTTTCCATCCGCCGCAAGGCCTCTTCCGTCCAAGCGATGGTGTACTCGGCTTGCGTATCGATCGGCGGCACGTACTTGCGATTGGACACCAGGACGTTACAGGCGGCGCTGCGCAACAGGTTTTCCGTGTTGCTGCCGATGTCCATGTCTTCATCGCTATGGACGCCGATGCGGCCGACGATGAGCAGCCAGGGGGTATCCTTGCGGACGTACTGAATGATTTTTTCAAAGGCTTTGCCGTCAAGAAGGGTCGTCTTGACGTCGGTGTTCTCGGCTTGGGCAATTTCACGGGAAACATCGAGGTGTGACTGATAGATTTTGGCCAGGCCGCTGTCGATAATTTCTTCGTGCAGCTTTTCCTGTTCCTTGAACCGGAAGACCTTGCCGGCTTCTTCGTTCAACACGCCGGAGATGCTGTGGAAGGCCGCGTAATGGAAGTACGGATCGAAGGCGGAGATGACTTCGACCGGCCGGTTGAAAGCCTTGCCGAGGGCCAGACCCGTCATCAACCCGCCGAACGAATAAGGGCTGCCGTCTACTGCCACGACGATCTTGCCGTTATTCATCGGTTCGGTGTTCTTGATGATGAACATGTCCGAGTTGCGGATGCGGCGGATCACGCGCTCGGTATTGCTGCCGATCACGCTGTCTTTCACTGCGCCGACGCCCAGCGCGCCCATGATGACCAGATCGTAGGCGTTCGTATTGATATCTTCGACGAGCACTTTCCAATTGCGCCCTTCGAGGGATTTGCGTTCGATCGGGAGGTTGGACTCGTTGCACTTCTTGTCGACGTAGTCGAGGTAGGAGTCCGTGATGATCTGGAGTCCGCGCGTGATCAGCGAATCGTGGATCTGCCGCTGGCGGTCCAGTTCCTTTTCATCGTGATACTCCTCAGGCAATCCCGCTTCCATTTGCTTGAAGCGCTTGTCGTGCATCTTCGCGGCGTACACGTGGCTGCCGACGATCTTGGACCCGAAGGTCTTTGCGAACTCGACGCCCACGTCGACCGCTGTATTCGAATGGTCGGAATTATCGACCGGGATATAGATGGTCTTATACATTGAGACGCCTCCTCCAAGGCCTCTTTTTGTCGGGGAGAACCGTCATAATTGTGAGAAAAACCAAACGGTTGCCTGAGATCCCCGGCATAAAAGAGGTCGGATAATAGCATTGGGCCAATCTGGAATGCAAGGCGAAGATCCGGAGTCAAAGGCCTCGTGGGCAGCGAGTTTAGGAAACGGGTGTCGCTGAGGATTTGGAGGAAGATGTCACAGAAGTAGATGGGTTCTTGCGCGACTTGAGAATTTCTTCCAGAGACAGCAGGGCGTCCCGGCCGGAGTTCCCTTCGATCCCTTTGAGGAGGCTTTTGTCCGCGTATTGGCCGGATTGACCCGTCGCATCGGCGGACGCTGTTTGAGAGAGGGAGCCGGTCCATTTTCTGGGGTCGCGACTGCCTTCCTTCCGCTCCCAGGCCTTCAGACAGGCTTTGGCGATGAAGCTGTTAAGGGGGGCTGGGTTATAGAGCAGCTTCCGGATGCTGGTCGGGGTCAGCATCAAGGGATTATAGCCGGCTGACAGGTAGCCTTCTTCAAGCAAGCGCTGTTCAAGATCAGTATTTGGCTGAATTCCCAGGAAGAACATCAGCGGGAACACCCGTTCCTCCCCCAGAATCGAGGCCACGATCTTATAGGACTCCACGCTCTGCAACAGTGTCTCTTCGGTCTCTTTGGGGGAGTTGAGTGAATAGTTTAGGATAACCTTGCCCTTGAATCCGGCTTCGGCCAGGTAGCGGCATCCATCATAGAGGCGCTCGAGCTTAAACCCCATATGGAGGTTGTTCAGCACCTCCTGAGAGCCGGAGGTAATGGCCACTTCCAAATCTCCCACGCCCGACCGCACCATTAGCTTCGCCAACTCAGGCGTAATGAGCGAGGTGCGGATATAGCCGGACCACTCGATCTCCAGTTTTTCGCTGACAATCCGCTCCAGGATCTCCGTGCATTGCGGATAGGCCTCTTTCCCGGTGATGAACTGCGCATCGGTAAACCAGAACCGCCGAGCACCCCACTGGTGGTAATGCTGAGTAATATCCTTCACTACCATGGACGGCGGCCGATACCGGACCCGCTTTCCCTCAATATAGGGGTAGAGGCAGAAGGCGCAGTCGTAGGGACAGCCCCGTTTGGTCTGTACGCCGATCGATTCACCGATAAATTCACGATGCTGGGGGAAAATCGACGTCAGGTAAGGCAGATCGACCGTCAGGGCATCGAGCAGCGCTGGTGAGCCCTGCTGGCCTTTCCGGACTTTCCCGCCTTCTTTGATGATATAGCGTTCGTCTTCGATCGAGCGGCCTTCGATCACTTTCAGGATCGCATCTTCCCCTTCGCCGAGCAGGCCGATCGTCCCCTCCGGCAATTTCTCGATGAGCTGGTCGGCAAAGGCTGTAAAGGCTCCGCCCCCGATCATGATCTGCGCCTTTGAAAACTCTTTCCGGATCAGCCAGGGATACGACAGAATTTTGTAGATGTGGCTGTAGTAGCGGTAGAGCTGTTTCACCCCTTCGAACGAGGCGACTATGCGCTTGAGCGGATTGCTGGCGAAATAGAAATTGAACGCATGCTCCAGCGACGAATCGCCCTCGTGCGGCGAGAAGATCTGAATATCCCGCCAGGAGAAGCAGACCAGGTCCGGCTTGAAGGCCGTCGCCGCATCGCGGAGGGCTTGGCTGCGCTTTGAGACGGGGAAAAGCGACAGGTCGAGGATCTGCTGGCGCACGTCCGGCTGGCGGCGGTGAATAAAGTCGGCCAGATAGGTGATCCCGATCGGATAGACCTTCTTGCATGGCAGGAAGACGTAAAGAACAGAATTCATGGGCTTATTTCACCGCCACATGGATCGCGACGATCCCGCCCGTGAGGTTCTTATAGGACACCTGGCGGAAGCCGGCTTCACGTAAAATCTGGCAGAGCCGCTCCTGATCGGGAAACGTGCGGATGGAGGCGGGCAGATACTCGTAGACGCCGGTGGTGTCCCGCGCGACCTTCGTTCCGATCCAGGGCAGCAGTTTGAACGAATACCAATCATAGAGCGCGCGCAGCCAGCCGAAGACTGGCCGGGAGAACTCCAGGCAGACAAACGTGCCGCCCGGTTTCATCACCCGGCGAATTTCACCGACCGCTTGCGGGAGGTTGCCGACGTTACGCATGCAAAAGCCGGTCGTCACTGCATCGAATGTGTTGTCCGTGAATCCGAGATGCTCTGCATTGGCTTGCAGGCAGGAGATCTTGCCCGTGCGCCCTTTGAGATCCACCTTCTTGAGCCCCTCGGCGAGCATCGCGTGATTGAGATCGGAGGCGACCACGCGGCCGTTGGTTCCCATGCGGGGTTCGACCAACAGAGCCAGGTCGGCCGTGCCGGCTCCCACATCGAGCGCGGTTCCCTGTTCGACTTGCGGGACGACCGACGCCGTGATTTTCTTCCAGCGGTAATGGAGTCCGAAGCTCAGCAGCGTGTTGTTGAGATCGTAGACGCCCGCGATGGCCGTGAACATTCGCTGTACGGCCTGTTCGCGTGCCGGTCCTGACCAGGTCGACACCGCCTGCGCAGGGGCCTGGGTGCCGGATGGAGCAGAAGATTGTCGCGCTTGTACCATGGCGCCGTGGTAACACCTGCTTTCAGACTTTGTCAAGGCAACAGGACGGCCATGGTATAATCCCGCGCCTATGAGCAATATGATCACCATAAAAGGCGCCCGCGAACATAACCTCAAAAATATCGACGTCACGATTCCGCGCGATAAGCTGGTGGTCATTACCGGCTTGAGCGGATCGGGCAAGTCGTCGCTCGCGTTCGACACCATTTACGCCGAAGGGCAGCGGCGTTATGTCGAATCCCTGTCGGCCTACGCCCGGCAGTTCCTGGAGCAGATGGGCAAGCCGGATGTCGATTCGATCGAGGGGCTGTCGCCCGCGATTTCCATCGAGCAAAAGAGTACCAGCCACAATCCTCGTTCCACTGTCGGGACCGTCACGGAGATCTACGACTATCTGCGATTGCTGTTCGCGCGGGTCGGGCGCCCCTACTGTTTTCAGTGCGGAGAAGAAATCGCCGCGCAGACCGTTCAGCAGATGGTTGATGCCATCGCAGGTCTGCCGGAAGGAAGCAAGTTTCAGATTTTGGCGCCGATTGTCCGGGGGCGAAAAGGGGAATATCGCAAAGAGCTGCTTGAGATGCGCAAGGCCGGGTATGTCCGGGCCCGCGTGAACGGCGAGATCGTCGATCTCGGAGAGGACATCGTCCTCGATAAACAGAAGAAGCACACGATTGAAATCATCGTCGATCGCCTGGTGATGAAGGCGGGGGATGCGCTGATGCGGCGCCTGGCCGACTCGGTCGAGACCTCGTTGAAACTCACCGGCGGACTGGTGGCGGTCCTGACCGATAACGGCAAGACGCGTCTCTATAGCGACAAGCTGGCCTGCATCAAGTGCGGCGTGAGCTACCCGGAAGTCGAACCGCGCATCTTCTCATTTAATAGCCCGCACGGAGCTTGCCCGGCCTGCGACGGCATCGGTTACGCCATGACCCCCGGCTGTCCGGAAGAAGAGGATTTTACGTTGCTGGATGCCTGCGAGGTCTGCCAGGGCGCCAGGCTCAAGCCGGAAAGCCTCGCGATCAAGCTGGAGAGGAAATCCATCGCCGAAGTCACGAGCCTGTCGATCAGAGCCGCGGCGGAGTTTTTTGTCTCGCTGAAGTTTACCGATCGTGAACTCGTCATCGCGCATCGCATTTTGAAAGAGATTCGCGAACGGCTCGGTTTTCTGGTGAACGTCGGGTTGGACTACCTCACACTGAATCGGGCAGCGGCGACTTTGTCCGGCGGCGAGGGACAGCGGATCAGGCTGGCCACGCAAATTGGCTCAGGCCTCGTCGGCGTCCTCTATATTCTCGACGAACCGTCGATCGGGTTGCACCAGCGGGACAACCGCCGGCTCTTGCAGACTCTGCTGCGGTTGCGCGATCTCGGCAATACGGTCGTGGTGGTGGAGCATGACGCCGAAACGATGATGGCCGCAGATCACCTGCTCGACATGGGGCCCGGCGCCGGCACGCAAGGCGGCCATGTCATCGCCCAGGGGACGCCGCAAGAGGTGATGGGCAATCCCGATTCCATCACCGGCCAGTATCTGCGCGGCATTCAGACCGTCTCGCTGCCGCAGCGCGACCGCAAGCCGAAGGGCTATCTCACAGTCGCGAACGCGCAGAAGCACAACCTCAAGAATGTGACGGCGAAGATTCCGTTAGGCATGTTGACCTGCGTGACCGGCGTCTCTGGTTCGGGGAAGAGTACGCTCGTCCTCGAGGTCCTGTTCCATTCGCTCTCGCAGATGCTTTATCAGAAGAAACCCAAGATTGACGGCTGTAAGGAGCTGCGCGGCGTGGATGCGCTGGATAAGGTCATCGACATCGATCAGTCCCCGATCGGCCGGACGCCGCGATCTAATCCGGCCACCTATACCGGCCTGTTCAGCTTCATCCGGGATCTCTATTCGAATCTGCCGGAGTCCCGTGTCCGCGGGTACAAGCCCGGGCGCTACAGTTTCAACGTCAAAGGCGGGCGCTGCGAAGCCTGCCAGGGCGACGGGCTGATCAAGATCGAGATGCATTTCCTGCCGGATGTCTATGTGACCTGCGAGGTCTGCAAGGGCCAGCGGTACAATCGCGAAACGATGGAGATTTTGCATAAGGGCAAGAGCATCGCCGATGTGTTGAATATGACCGTCGACGACGCGGTGGAATTCTTCGAGCACATTCCCTTCATCAAGCGGAAGCTCGAAACGTTGCACGATGTCGGGTTGCACTATGTGAAGCTCGGCCAGTCTGCCACAACACTTTCCGGCGGCGAAGCCCAGCGGGTCAAATTGTCGCGCGAACTCTCGAAGCGGCCCACCGGGCGGACCATGTACATCCTGGACGAGCCGACCACCGGGCTCCATTTCGCCGACGTGCAGCGGCTGATCGATGTGCTGGATCGTTTGGTGGAAGCTGGCAATACCGTTTTGGTCATCGAGCACAATCTCGACGTCATCAAGAACGCCGACTGGATCATCGACCTCGGCCCCGAGGGCGGCGACCGCGGCGGCGAAATCGTGGTCGAAGGCCCGCCCAGGGAAGTGGCGAAGTCGAAGCGATCATACACAGGGCAGGTGCTGAAAGAAGCGGGGTTATAGGGGACTGGCTCCGCCGTTCGGCGGTGCCTGTCCGCGTTAGGAAGCGAGAGGGGCACGGGGTAGAGAAGGGCAGATCTTTCGAGAGTCGCCATGATGGGATGGATAGAGGTTGCTTCTGGCTCCGTACTCACCGCGTGCGACTCTAAAGCGCGACCAATGGTCGCAAGCCGTCGCACTGCGGCGCTCTCATGGCTGTCATCTACCCGCGCCCGCCATGCCGACTCTCAAAAGCTCTGCCCTTCCACCCCGCTAAGGAAGGAAAGGGTGGGAGCGTCTAACGGCGCTAATGGCCTTCAGCCGCAGTGTCTTTCAGACCGATGATACTGGTTTCCGATAGGGTGCTGAGCTTGACTGGAAACATAGACGTCATAAGAGATTACTTCCAAGGGTGGCAGGAGGATCTTGCTAGAGTTAAGTCGCTCCTGAGCGATCCCAAATACTATCTGGAGGCCATATTAGTTCTGAGTTGTTACATCGGGGGCTTGGGCTCACTACGCTATCCAGGCGAGCAAGATAACAGAGCCTACAAAACAGTTGTTCGTGAATATTCGGGGAAGAGAGACTTTTACGAACAAGTAGACCTCCTTTTCTTTCTGCAATGGCCACGCTCGGAATTTCAGAATCATGGGGACTACCTAAAGCTAAAGAATCACGCGGATGTCTCCCAAATAATAGTCTCGACCTATGGCGGAGAAGGCCAAATCAAGAACGGAACACGCTACATTTCACAGCACGACTTTGTAGCTTCAGTGGATCTGAAACCACCACAATCCTTTGATCGAGAGAACCTTCTTCAGCATCTCCCGCTCTTCTCGCTTTGTGAAATGCTTTATCGCTATTTGCGCTGTCGAGCGGTCCATAGGGTCCGGTTCCCCCTTGTTACTCGCGTTACACGGATGGATGGCAGCATACGATATGAAGATAATCATGCGATCACGGGATCTGTACTGCTTGAAACAACGGAAAACATTCTTGCGAACTTAAGCGACCAGTGCATAGAGCAATCTCAATGGCCTTGGGAGCTGTGAGAACTGATAGCGGCCCGCGTTTCGACGAAAGGAGCCCATGCACACCATTCTTCTACTCACCATCTCCAACATCTTCATGACCTTCGCCTGGTATGGGCATTTGAAGTACAAGGATTCGCCGTTGTGGATAGTGGTGCTGGTGAGTTGGGGGATTGCGTTCTTTGAGTATTGTTTCCAGGTGCCGGCCAACCGCATCGGGCACTACGAATTCAATGCTGCACAGTTGAAAACGATTCAGGAAGTCATCACGCTCGTGGTGTTCTGCATCTTTTCGGTGCTGTATCTGAAAGAGCCGCTGAAGTGGAATTATCTGGCCGGGTTCGGCCTGATGATCGGGGCGGTCTTTTTGATCTTCAAGGAATGGTAGGCGGGTTAGTTCAAGAACCAGCGGTCGTAGAGATACAGCAGATCGAACGTCAGGCGGGCGCCGAAGGTCGGACCGTAGTCTTTCTGGTTGATCAAGTCATTCCAGGTTTCAAAGGTTACGGCGGCATACCGGACTGCGACGGAGATAAACCGCTCTTCAAGCGATGCTTTCTTCTGGTCCACGAACAGTCCCGAATCGATGGTAGCCGCGATCTCGATTTCCCATGGACTGGTGCAGGGGCAGCTCCAGTCGGCATAGTTGCCGATCCCGACCGAGCCTTGGGCGATCCAGGAGGTGGCGGCCACTTCCCGAAAGGCCGCTCCCCCGAACGGCCGTCCCACGCGGCCCATCGCGGAAATTCGTAGATGGTCGGAAACCCACGGCACAGCGGCGAACGGGGACAGCCGGCGGAACCCGGCCTGGGCGTAGGGCTCATAGTAGAGCGATCCGCCGGCGGCCCCCACTCCGGCAAAGAACACGTCGTCCGATCCCCACAGGCTCATCCAGCGCGTGAGTGAACTGCTGACCATGAAATCATCGGTCTCCCGCTTGTTCCCCACGGGAACCGGATCGAAGCCGCGCAGTTTGTGAATCACGTCATTCTGCAGGAAGCGGCTGAATCCATCCCGCGTCGGTCCTCCGCCGGCGGTGAAATTGGCGTTCCACCCTTTGAATGTTTCCAGCCGTTCCGTCCAGCTGAGGGAAAAGAAGTTGAATCCCATCGTTTCCCGGATGTCGTTGTAGCGGTTGCCGGCCCCGTCGAATTCCGTGAACCGGTCGACCACCGTGAGCCCGAGCGCCAGCGTACGGTCGTGGTCGGGATAGCCGATCGCCCCCCAATGGATGCTTTGGGCCGGGGGCTCGGCATGCCCGGCAGCAGGCAGCGAGATGAGCAGGGCCGCTGCAAGTAGAATCTGTTTCACGGATTCGGGAAATTTCATAGGCGGCATCTTGCAAGGGATCGGGAGTTCGCGCAAGGGGAAATGAAATCAGGGCCTCCGCTTGCAGTGCGGCGTCACGATTACTAACAGGCGGCGGAGAAACTCATGATGTCTTCTGTAGCCGTCACACATATCGAGGTGTGAGAGGGCGCTGAACATCCATGCAGGATACGCAAAAAGGCCGTCCGGCAAGGCCGCAGCGAGCGAAGGGGTGAGGCGTACGCTTCGGTACGTTGAGCCGCTGAACGAAGCGAGAACGCTGCTGGCGGACTTTTTCCGCATCCTGCTAGAATGGCGGCGCACATCCGTAGGGAGGATTCGCATGGCGACGAAAAAGAAAGATTCAGGCAAGTCCGCTGCTGTAGCCAAACCGTCGAGCACTGCCGAAGACTTCGAAAAGCTCGGGGTGTTCTATCTGGGCCGTCCCTATGACATGGCGGCGAAGCAGGCGAAGCCGGGCTGGCTGCTCTACGACTCAAAAGATCTGGTCACTCATGCGGTCTGCGTCGGCATGACCGGCAGCGGGAAGACCGGCCTCTGTCTCTCTCTCCTCGAAGAAGCGGCCATCGACAACATTCCCGCCATTATCATCGACCCCAAGGGCGATCTCGGCAATTTGATGCTGACGTTTCCGAGTCTGAAGGGTGAAGACTTTCAACCCTGGATCAACGAAGACGACGCACGCAAGAAGGGATTGTCGCCGGCCGACTATGCCAAGGCGCAGGCCGAGCTGTGGACGAAGGGGCTGGCGGGCTGGCAGCAGGACGGCGCGCGCATTCAGCGGCTGCGGGATGCGGCCGATGTGGCTATCTACACGCCGGGCAGCAACGCGGGACTTCCGGTTTCCATTCTGAAGTCCTTCGCCGCGCCGGCCGCTGATGTGCGCGAGGATGCTGAACTGTTCCGCGAACGCATCAGCACCACCGTGACCAGTTTGCTGGGTTTGCTCGGTATCGAAGCCGATCCGATTCAGAGTCGCGAGCACATTCTGCTCTCCACGATTCTGGATCGCACATGGAGGAACGAGGAAGATCTGGATCTCGCCGCGCTCATTCATGCCATTCAAACTCCGCCGGTCACAAAGATCGGTGTGATGGACCTGGACTCTTTCTTCCCCTCGAAAGACCGCTTCGCGCTGGCCATGAAGTTGAATAATCTGCTCGCCGCGCCCGGCTTCCAATCCTGGCTCGAAGGAGAGGCGCTCGATATTCAGTCGCTTCTCTATACGCCCGCGGGCAAGCCGCGTCTGGCGATCTTCTCCATCGCGCATCTGAACGACGCCGAGCGCATGTTCTTCGTGACGCTCTTACTGAGTCAGATGGTCGGATGGATGCGGGGGCAATCGGGCACGACCAGCTTGCGGGCGCTCCTCTATATGGATGAAATTTTCGGCTATTTCCCGCCGGTGGCGAATCCGCCGTCGAAGCTGCCGCTGATGACGCTGCTCAAGCAGGCCCGCGCGTTCGGACTGGGCGTGGTGCTGGCGACGCAAAATCCCGTCGATCTCGACTACAAAGGCCTCGCCAACACCGGCACCTGGTTCATCGGACGGTTGCAGACGGAGCGCGATAAGGCGCGGGTGCTCGAGGGATTGGAGGGTGCCTCCTCCAGCGCGGGGAAGAAGTTCGACAAGGGGCGGATGGAACAGACGCTGGCAGGGCTTGGAGCCAGAATCTTCTTGATGAACAATGTGCATGAAGACGAGCCGGTCGTATTCGAAACCCGCTGGTGTCTCTCGTACTTGCGCGGCCCTCTGACGAGAACGCAGATCAAACAGTTGATGGATCCGCAGCGAGCCGTTCATGCCGCGACGACCTCAACTCCGGCAGCTCAGTCGGTGAAGAGTGCCAAAGGTGGCGCTCGTCCGATTGTCCCGCCGGATGTGCCGCAGCAGTTTGTGCCGTTGCGTGGGGCCAAGCCGGAGGGGAGCGACCTTGTGTATGCCCCGATGCTGTTGGGATCGTCTCAGATCCGGTTCTCCGATACGAAGAGCGGCATCGACCAGATGCAGGACGTGACGGTGTTAGCGCCCATGAGCGACGGCGCCGTGGCGGTCGATTGGGATCATGCCGTTGCCGCGGATCTGGCCGTCGCCGATCTGGAGCAGTCGCCGGAGAGTGATGCCCAGTTCCTTCCGTTTCCGGCCGGCGCGAGCAAGGCCAAGAGCTATGCCGATTGGAACAAAGATTTCGGCGGCTGGCTGTTCAGGACCCAGAAGCTCGAGCTGTTCAAGAGCCCGACCACGAAAGACGTATCCAAGCCGGGCGAGTCCGAACGGGATTTCCGTGTACGACTCCAACAGTCCGGCCGCGAGCTGCGGGATAAGGCGGCCGAGTCGTTACGCCAGAAGTACGCACCGAAAATTGCGACGCTACAGGACCGCATCCGGCGAGCCGATCAGATGAAGGCCAAGCAGCAAGCGGAGTCCCGTTCCAGTCAGGTGCAGGCGGCCATCAGTGTCGGCGCTTCGATCCTTGGCGCGTTCTTGGGTCGGAAGACGATCAGCGCCACGAATATCGGACGCGCGACGACGGCGATCAAGAGCGCCGGCCGTGTAATGAAAGAGTCGCAGGATGTCGGTCACGCCGAAGAAAACGTGGCGGTGTTGCAGCAGCAGCTGGCGGATCTCGAAGCGCAGTTCAAAACCGAGAGCGATGCATGGGCGGCCGCGACCGATCCGTTGAACGAAAAGCTCGAGACCATTTCCATCAAGCCCACTAAATCCAACATCGCGGTGAAGCTCGTAGCCCTGGCTTGGACCCCGCAATGGCGAGACGCGAAGGGGATGACAACGCCGGCCTGGTAATAGCTGCGGGCTTGCGCTAGGGCAAGACCGAGGGTTTTGGTAGAGACGGGTTGTCCTGTGCGTGAATGCTGTCGAAGATCTCCGGCAGAGTGGTGGCCTGAGTGGTGACAGAGGCGAAGACTTCCGTTGCCACATGCTCTCCCAATCGGCGGTACGATTCGAATTGTGACTCATCGAAAAACTGATCCGATGTCGGTTCGTGCGGGAACTGCTCGTGATGGGCCGCGTACTCCAGCACGTCGACCGGTTCATCGCCGCTGAGCGAAGGCTTGAGATAGATCAGGACGCCGTCAGGGGCGCAAGGATCGACACGACTATAGCGGATGGCCCCTACTGCATAGTGGACCCCGGAGCGATGCTGGGCTGACGGTCGTAGCGGCTCGACGTTGATATCAATATCGATTCCCTGATCGATCCGGATCTTCCGGATCGCATTTCCCAAGTCCTGAAATTCCATCTTCTCATCGCAGCCGGCGTCACTCACAAGAATGTAGTGGCATCGCCGCAGCACCATCTCATAGAGCCCGAGGTTCTCGAAGTGTCCGCCGTCGGAGAGGTAGACATACCGCTTCTGTTCATTGGTGAAGCCGAATGCTTCCGCCAGCATCGGCCCGACGGCGAACTCCGGGCAGGACCGCTTGTAGGTGTCTTGCCCGGCGCGGCCGGGATTGCCGAGCCACCATCCGAGCCGGACATTGAACAGCGTCAGGAGAAAGGTGATGGCCGGCGAGGAGTGATAGCCCATGTTCGGACTGGCAGCTGCGCCGGAAATGGCGAGCGCGGTGCCGAGGGTGATGGGTTGATTGACGGCCGGGTTCTTCCCGTATTCGGATGATCGCCGATAGCCGAGCTGGCTCACGAAGCTGCCACAATGCAGCTGTGACACGGTAAAGGACTGGGCCTTGCGTTGTTGCCAGGCGAGATTGTTCCCATGGACCAGATTCAGGGCGATGTTGACCACGTGGAAGGGTTTCTGCACCGCGCTCGCTTGGGGAGCGAGATCGGCCATGGCAAGGTTATCTCCCGAATCGAACCCCGTGAAGGGATTGGATGTGCGCGTGTTCCACCGCGACGCACCAAGATAGGCTCGAATCAAGCGATTGCGATACATCGAGTGCAGCGAAAACTTATTGATATTGATGACGACGGACAACAGTACACTGAAGAGCGCCATGCCGATGATGAATTCGCCGACCTGAAACCACGGTGCCTCCGTGACGATGGCCTGCGTGATGCGCGCTAACTGAATGAGGATGAGCCCGATGGTCAGCGGCGCCAGCAGGAGCAGATAGACATGATTTCCGAGTCGCTCCCACCAGGCTGATTCAGACCCTGAGGGCTTCGCATTGGTCTTGGCGCTGAATCCCAGTATCACGGTTAAGACGCCGGTGATCCCGC
Organism: Nitrospira sp.; assembly: GCA_030653545.1. Lineage (NCBI taxonomy): Bacteria > Pseudomonadati > Nitrospirota > Nitrospiria > Nitrospirales > Nitrospiraceae > Nitrospira > Nitrospira sp. The sequence continues at coordinate 109,252 of JAURZE010000026.1, forward strand.
CGGCCGATGCGACCCAGGAAGACAGTTTTCCCCACAAGGCTGGACCGAAGATGGTGATGCTTCCCAGGCCGGCCCAGCAGACGGACGCGATCAGCACCCACGACCCTGCGCGGCCCCACCATTCCCTGTCGCCGTCTCCGGTCGAGCGGCTGGCGATGCCGATGAAGAGGGTCGCGGCAAGAAGGAAGAGGGAGAGGAATGCCGGGACTGCTGCGCAGGTGTACCAGAGCAGATCGGGATCGAGCCCTTTGATTCGATCGAGTTTCATGAGGGCGACCCAGAGGAGTCCTCCTCCGAGCAGGCCGCTTAGGACAATTGTCAGTGACTCGAAGAAACGCCACCAGTCGAGCCATGGCCGGCGGAGGATCATGGCCGCGACGAGCCACGCGGTCAGGTGCATGGCGCCAGATCCCAAGGCCAGAGTGAACAAGCTGGAAAAGCCCAATAAGGAGAGGTGATCGAGTGAGTAGTCCGGCTGCCGGTAAAACCATTCCCAGGCGATGGTGAGACAGCTGACCGCTACCATGAGCGGCAAGAGACAGGCGAAGAGGAATGTCCGTTGGGCCTCGACCTGTTTCCAGAAGGGGGCTTGTCGCAGTTTCCACAGGCTCGGCCGGCAGAGGTGTAGATACGTCAGGTTGATCAGCAAACCGGCGGATCCCAGAATCATCAACGCCGTCATGGCTGCCGGGGAAGCCGGCATGTGCAGCGTGGCTCGGTAGAGCAGGGGGAGGGCCAGCAGTGCCAGTAAGAATGGGACGAGCACCAGCCAATTCAGGAGGAGATTGCGTAAATAGGTGCCGATCAGCGTCCAGGAATCAGCCGACATCAGACCCAGTCGAGGACTGAGGTAATTGCTGTAGGTACGGAGCCAACTCACCGGCTCGGGCTCATAGGCTGACGTACCGGGCGGTGCGGCCTGCCCCAGTTGGTCGCAGACACCCTGGAGGCCGCCCGGATCGCGACGAATCCAGGCACTCAGCCAGCTGCCGATGTAGCCGCCACCCGATACGGTGGAGAGGTAATCGAAATGCCGGAGCAGATTGTGCCGTGCCAACCCCTGCAACACTCCAAGCCCGAAGGTGGCGCTGCGAATGCCCCCGCCGGAGAGACAGAGTGCGGAACGTGTGGGATTCAACTGATGGATCGATGCGAAGACATGCTTCAAGTGCTCGTCCGGCGACAGATGGTCGGGGAACGAGAGATGGACGTCGTGCAGTTCCGCCGCTTCCTCTGCAAGGACTTGCGCCAGCGGGATCGGGCCGTCGGTCTGGTCAGAATCCATCATGATCATGCACGTGTCCGGTTGCTCTCTCGGTCAGTCCGGCAGTCAATGCGCCGGGGCCGCTTGTAAGAATGTCACAATCCGGCCCTGCTGTTTCTCCACGACTTTCTTCGCCGCGGCGAACAGCAGCGGCGCGTGGCAGTCCTCGTCGATCTTAAACAAGGTTGGAATCTGCCGGATCACCCGCTTCACGTCCTCCGGGGTGAGCCCCGAAGGGCATCCGGCGGGGATCGGATCGTCTTGAGCCCACTCGGCGTCGGTATGCCGGAGGATGATGAGTTTGAGCTGATTGTAGTCGGGGAGCAGGACGCCTTCGGTTCGGAGGCTGTGCCAGAGCATTGCCTGATAGGCGTTGGCCCGTTCTTCCATGATGCCGACAATCCGGGAAGGATCCTCGATAAAAACCTCAAACCCTTTCTCGCTTCTACCGAGGTCGGCCGCCCCCTCATCGAAGGGATAGGAGGTGTCGATGACGAGGATCAGCCCGCGTCGTGTTTGCGGGTGAGCCGGATTCAACTTGTTCAGGAAAAGGGTGGTCAGTGATTCCGTGCCGAGATTATCGAAGAGCCCGCCGTCGCCGACGTGGGTATAGGATGAGGATCCCGCTGTCTGATAGGTCACCGGTCCGACCACCGGTGGAAATGAGGCGGAGGTGGCCACGGCGAGCGACACCGGCAGCGTGCGGTGATCACCGCCGAGGTCTTCCACGGTTAACGGGAGGAACTGGTTCTTGGCCCGATCCACGCTGCGGTCGAAGCTGGCCTTGCCTTCCGGGGTGAATTGGAGGCCCTTGGCGATCAGCTTGGCGCGCAACTCTGCGGTGAAATCGTAGGCAAAGTTCGCCGGGGCCAGCGTGGTCAGCACGAGCCGACGGCCTGAGTTGTACATCGTGCCGTTCAGCATGATCTGCGGCGCATCTCCATGTCTGGTTCGCTCATACAATCCGGCAAAGGTGATCTCGTCGAAAAAGTTGGCATCCCAGACATCGGCGAACGAATGCGCGAACTTGGTGGGGTTGGCCACCCGGAAGTTCAGCACCTGACGCCCCAGTGCCCGGATCTGAAAGTTCTTCTGCATGTCATCTTTGAAGCGGGCGAAAAACTGCTGATACGCGGGAGACAGTTGTTGGCCGGCAAACATAGGCTCCGTCTTTGCCGGTTTCTTGACGGCGTAGTAGGCCGTCGCCAGACTCCCGCCCGAGACGCTGGACATATGGGTGACCGCTTCCAGGACGCTGCGTTCCTGTCCGGCCTCCATGAAGCGGACATTCGCGAGGGCTTCCAGCGTGCCGGCAGCGAAGGTTGCGGCGCGGCTCCCGCCGCCTGATACGGCGAGGCCGACCACTGTGTCTCGATCGGGCAACGGGGCAAAGACCGGCTGGTGCTGGTCGGTATGAGCGGGGAGCTGGTGGATCTTGGCAAAACACCCGCTGAGAGCGAGAAGGTATCCCAGGCTCAGGCTGAGTGAGAGTGTGCGTGTCATTGCGTCCTCGTCAGTTCGTCATATGCGCTGATGTTGAGCGATTAGGGATGCTGTGTGACTTGAAAATAGCAGAAGCCTTCGTGCTCGACGAGTTTCTTTGCAAAAACTCCCGCGGCTGTTTCGAGCGTGGCGGCGACGGTTTCGTTGTTCGTGCCGAACAAGCCCCCGCCGCGCACGGCTTTTCCTGTCAGAGAGGTGACGACAGCTTCAGTTCTGAGGGCCTGGCGCGTCACGGTGGCCAGAGCTTCAAACGAAATGGGCGGGTGAGACGGATCGAAAGCCGGATAGGGGGCGGCCGTCGTCGGCAGACGGAGGGCCGTTGCCTGTTGCACGGCGGGAACACGGAAGGCGGCGTCGAAGAAGGCTTCCAGAAACAGGCGGGTGAGGTCGGCGCTGACCCGTTGTGAGTTGATGGGCGTCGTTGTCGGTTCAACGGCATGGGTCGCGTCAATCTGCGCGGTGGCGGAGAGGCCGGGAAACCGAACGGTGTTCCCCCCGCGGTCCACAAACCCTCGCGAGGTGACTTGGACGATCCCGCGCACCGTTCCTGCGGCGGCGTCGGGGGTAATGGCATAGCGCACGTCGCCGAAGTAGGCCTGGTTGTAGGCGAGGAGGAGTTGAGCAAAGAGCGAGGGGTCTCGCGCCAACGTATCCTCATCGAAATCGAGATGGGTCTGCCAGTGGCGGATTGCGTCGGTGAGCAGGCGGAGTTTGTCCAGATCCAATTTGCGACGAGAAGGGTCAGCGAAATCGCCTGCCATATCGGAAAGGACACGTAAGGATGCCGCGTTGCTTCCGGTTCGATCGAGAATCCGTTCAACCAACGCTTGCACGGGTGCCCGGAGTCTGCCGCCGATCGTGATAGGCGAACTGACCGATCCTGTTGCAGGGGGCTCTGTCGCAATACTGAGCGGCAGGCTGGTTCCGTCATGCGCTTGTCGGATGCAGGCCCGGAATTGTTCAGCCTTCACAGAATCGCCCGCGAGCTTTTCTTCAAACGAGGATCGATGCACATCGAGACTCCCTCGCAGATCAATGAGCGACGACGTGCAGGCGGTCAGAAGCGGAAGGGTCAGGAGTGTGATGAAACCAATGCGACGCATGATGGTCTCCAATCGTGGAGTCTAAGAATGGGGGCACGGTCGCAGATGAGACGAAGAGGTCCGCAAGAGCCATTCCGTGATGTGTCCCGGTGCAAAGACCGGAGAGTCAGGTTTTCACCGGTACGGTTCCGTGCAGATCGACCGGGCGCTCAACAATGGGTCGGGAGTAATACAGCCTTGTATGGGTTTCGATCCCGGATCAGTGCTTTTTATCTCTCTGCATGATCTTGTCGCTCCACGCAAGGAGGATCGCGGAGCCGAGGAAGGTGAGGTGGATGAAGATCTTCCATTTGATATGTTCAATATCTTCATTCGCGATGTTCACGAACGATTTTAAGAGATGGATGCTGGAGATCCCGATCAGTGAGGATGCGAGTTTGATCTTGATGGTACCGGGGTCGATGTGGGTCAGCCAGTCCGGGCGATCCGGATGCTCTTCCAGATCCAACTTGCTGACGAATGTTGCGTAGCCGCCGATGATCACCATGGTGAGCAGATTCGCGACCATCGTGACATCGATCAATCCGAGGACCCCCAGCATAAAGATGGTCTCTTCCTGCTGATTGATGTGCCGGACCATCTCCCAGAGCTCGATCAAAAACTTATAGGCGTAGAGCAGCTCCGCGACGATGAGCCCTCCATACAGCGGCGCTTGAATCCAGCGGCTGGCAAAGACGACGAGTTCAAAGACATGTTCGATCTGGGCAACCGGGGTCCGGTGCGATCGTGTCGGCGTATGGGACGGGGACGAATGCTCGCTGGACATCAGGCCTCCTCAACCAGTCATAGGCCCGCTCAGGGCCACGTGTGCCGCGTATCCTAAAGTGCGTTGTACAACCTGTCAATTCAGCTGTGAGAAGTTGAGCGACTTCGCCGGAGTGTCGCCGGCTACGCAGCGTTGGCGGTGATCGACGGGACGGTCGGTGAGGAGGGCGGCGCCGCGCTTGAATGTGCCGCTGACTGCGCCTTGAGCAACGTGGCCGCTCGTTTTCCGGCCAGACGAATTTGCTCGGCGCCCGTTCGTGCGGGATGGTCCGGCGTGAGTTGCGCGAGCAGAAGATCGGCAAACCCGTTGATGGAGGTCAGGAGATTGTTCAGATCATGGATCAACCGTGGCGGAGCGGCGGCGATGTCGGGGCGCGGTTCATCCGATTTAAGAAGCCCGGCGCGTCCATTCACACGGGCCACGGCCCGTTCAATGGTGCGCGCGTGATCGGCGTCGGTCGACGGGAGCAGGCAGAGCACCTCGTGAACGCCTTGCCGAAGCATGAGAAGCTGAACGGATTCGTCCATCTTCATGACCAGCCCTATGATCGCAGTGGTGGGTGAGGCAGTATGGATCGTGCGCAATTCGGTCCGTGCCGTTGCTTCGTCGACAAGGATCAGATCGACTCGGTGCGACTGGAGATAATCCAGCGCATCGGGAACGGTGGTCACGGATGCCACGTTCAGAGGTTCAGCAAAGTGTGTGTGCATCCATGCGTCGAGGGTCCCGGCAAGGGGCAATCCCGCCCCGATGAACACAAAGGAGGTTGGTGGGTGGAGCATCATCGCTGTCTACGCCGCCGCTCGGTTGTCGGATGGGGGCAGCCACTGAGTCAGTACTCGGTGGAGATCCTGACTCTTGACCGGTTTACTCACAAAATCATCCATGCCCGAGGCCAGGCAGTGTTCGCGGTCGCCGGCCATCGCATTGGCGGTCATGGCGATGATGGGAAGGCGGGTGCCCGGCTGCTCATGTGTGCGGATCATTTTCGTCGTTTCAAATCCGTCCAGTTCAGGCATCTGACAATCCATGAACACCAGATTGTAGTGATGGCGGGTCAGTGCTGCGAGCGCCTCGTTCCCGTTGCTCGCCACATCGACGCGATAGCCGAGTTTCTCCAGCATTTTCACGGCCACTTTTTGATTCACAGGATTGTCGTCGACGACCAGGAGGCGTCTATGGGCGTGAACTTCCGCCACCTGGTGACGGGTGATGAGTGCCGGAGTGGCCGAGGTGGTCTGCTCGTCGGCCTGGGGAACGGGCGACTGTCCCATGACCAGACGTAAGCAATCATAGAGGTGCATTTTACGCACGGGTTTCGTGAGGTAGCCTGAAAATCCTGTTGAATGAGCAACCTTCGCATCGCCTCGGCGACCCAGCGAAGTCAGGAGGACGAGTCGGGTATGGTCGAGGCGGGTATCTGCCCTGATCGCCTGGCCGAGCTGAAGCCCGTTCATGCCTGGCATCTGCATGTCGAGAATGGCGAGATCGAAGGGTTTCCCCTCGGCAGAGGCACGGCGGATGAGGTCCAAGGCCGAGGGCCCACTCTCGGCGCTCTCGTAGTGCATCTTCCAATCGCAGGCATGGTATTGAAGCAGGCTCCGATTGGTGGCGTTGTCGTCTACGAGACAGATGCGCAGGCCGCTTAGGCTGTCGATGGGCGTTGGCATCGGGGTTGATGTGGCGGCGGGAGTCTGCTTGCAAAGTCGGAGGGTGAACCAGACACAGGTGCCGGTTCCAGGAGAGGACTGTAGGCCGATCTGGCCCCCCATGAGTTCCGTCAGCCGCTTGCAGATGGCGAGGCCGAGGCCGGTTCCGCCATATTTGCGAGCGGTCGAGCTATCGGCCTGCGTGAAGGATTGAAAGAGTTTCGCCTTGGCTTCCTCGGTCAGGCCCACGCCGGTGTCGACGATTTCAAAACGCAGGAGGATGGACGCGCCGTCCTCTTCTGTCTTCGTCACCTGCACCAAGATCTCCCCGCGCTCCGTGAACTTAATGGCGTTGCCGATCAGGTTCGTCAGGATCTGGCGGATGCGTCCCGGGTCTCCGACCATGGCATTGGGGGCTTGTGCATCGATCAACCCCACCAGTTCAAGCTGTTTGCTCTGCGCCGTGGGGGCGAGCAGGTCCAGGATGTCCTCAATGGTCGTACGCACGTCAAACGGGATAGATTCGATCGTGAGTTTGCCGGCTTCAATTTTCGAATAGTCCAGGATGTCGTTGATGATTCTCATCAACGACTCGCCGGAATGCTTCAGGGTCTGCACAAATTCTTGTTGTTCAGGCGTGAGAGTAGTATCGAGCAGGAGTCCGGTCATGCCCAGGAGGCCGTTCATCGGGGTGCGGATTTCGTGGCTCATGGTGGCGAGGAACTCGGATTTCGCCCGAATGCCGGCTTCGGCGGCATCTTTGGCATCGATCAGATCCCGTTCCATCTGTTTCCGGCGGGTGATATCGCGGCAGGTACAGAGGATGGTCCGGCGGCCGGTGCCCGGATCTTCCAAGAGGGTCAGCGAGAGATCAATGTGGAAGGCATTTCCGGACTTCTGTTTCCCGACCACCTCGCCTTGCCATTGCCCTGTCGAATGCAGGATCGGGAGGTACATCTGTTCGATCATCGCCGCCCATTCAACGGGGTGCAGCTTTGTCCAGCTTTTGCCGAGCAGATCGTCAACGGTGTAGCCGAATATTGAGGCGTGGGCCTGGTTCATGTAGATGTATTGGCCGGTGTCGTCGAGCAGGGCCATGCCGTCTTGGGCATGTTCGATGGCCTGCTGCAGCCGGAAGCGAGCGGCGTCGTTCTGCTTACGTTCCGTGATATCGGTGATCGAGGCGAGGACCTGGCGTCCTTGCGGAGTATTGACCGGAGTCAGCCCGATCTCAACGGGAAACTCTCCTCCATCCTTGCGGCACCCGTGGAGTTCTCGGCCCTCGGCCATCGGTCGGGACGCACCTGAGGCCATGAACGACATCCGTTGACCATGATGGGCCGTGCGGAAGCGCTCCGGAAGAAGGATCTCCACCGGTTGTCCGATCAGTTCGTCGCGGCGATAGCCGAAGGTCTGTTCGATCCGGGGGTTCGCCAGAGTGATCCTTCCGTCGTCCGCCACCATCAGCATTCCGACGTAACTCGACTCGAATACCTGTTTGAATTGTACTTCGGCGGCTCTCCGGTCGGTGATGTCTTCGGAAATGCCTAAGAGATACTGCGGCGTGCCGTAGGCATCGTACAGCGGGAGTTTCTTGGTCTGCAGGATGCGGATGCCCCGGTGCTTGGTCTTGATCTCTTCCTCGGGAATTTCCAGCATGGAGCCACCGGCCAGGACGGCGCGGTCTTTGCCGGTAAAGAAGTCGGCCTCCTCTGGGGGAAAGAAATCATAGTCCGATTTTCCCAGCAATTCCTCGCGCGAAAAGCCGGTAAGGCGCTCGCCCGCCTTATTGAATTCCACGAAGCGCAGAGTCTTGGCATCCTTCACAAACACCATATTGGGGAGGTGGTCGAACACCGCATGCAGCAACGCTTGAGAGTGCTGCAGCTGCAGCTGATCTTCCCGTCGTTCTGTGATGTCCTGAACCGTGCCCACGGAGCGCAATGGACGCCCCTCGCCGTCATAGGTCGTTTCACCACGTTCCTGCACATACTTGATCCGTCCATCCGGCATCAGTAGCCGATGGACGATCGCATAGGAGGTGCGGTTCTCCACCGACCGCTGGTAGGTCTCATTCACCAGTGCCCGGTCGTCGGGATGGACGGCGTTCAAAAATGCTTCGTAGGAGGCGCTGAACTGCGCCTGGTCGATCTCGAAGATCCGGAAGATTTCATCCGACCACAGCAGCCGGTCATTCACCAGATCCAGCTCCCAGTTGCCGAGATGCGCCATGGCCTGGGCGTCCCGCAGCCGGGCTTCGCTCTCGCGCAGCGCCGCGTCCGTGTGCTTCCTTTCGGTGATGTCTTCCGTGGTGCCGACATGGCCGACCACTTGATCGGTCTCGCTCCTCAGCGGGCGTGAGCGGGCATGCACCCAGCGGATCGACCCGTCGGGCCGTTGCATCCTGAACTCAAGCGAAAATTCTCCCCCAGTCTTCGCGGTCCGACTCCAGGCCGCAGACACTGTGGGGCGATCCTCTGCAAAAACGGCTCGACTCCACCCTTCGCCCAAGCTTTCTGCGAGGGATAGCCCGGAGATCGTCCGCCAAGCATCATTGGTATAGAGATAGCTTCCATTCGCATCGGTTTCAAAGATGCCGACTGGGGAGGTGGCCGACAGGGTTTCAAATCGCAAACTCTGCTCCTGCAGTTCCCGTCCATGCCTGACTTCGTCCGCCAAAGTTGCTGCGAGCCTGTCGGATTGGATTGCAACCGCATGCTCTTGTACGGCCAGAATCGATTCAAGGGTCGCGACACGGTCCTGCAAGGAGGCGAGCTGGTTCGTTGCCAATGCCTGATCGACCGACGAGGTGTTTACGGTCGGGGGAAGGATCAGCCGATTGTGCTCGAATGGCGCCAGGGTCAGTTTGGTTGAGAGGGCGAACGCTTTACAGAGGTCGGCGGTATCTTTCGTGACGGGAACGTTCGCAAAGAGAATCACTGTGAACATTTCGCCGGTCGCGAGCAACCCTCCGAAGCCGAACACGGATTGAATGCCAAACGGCACGACGAATTCGGTCTGGCCCGGCACGTAGGGACTACCGAGCGCCTGTGGGACATGGAAGGCGTTGAAGGTGGTGGCGTATTGATCCGTCAGGAGGGAGGAGCCGGCTTGTTCGAGAAACGGCAGATCAATGCGAAATTGGGCGAAGAGCTGAGAGAACATCGGCAGTTTGGCCAGGGCATCCGGTCCGCTCAGCGGGATGACGCGGAAGCGGCTGGATTGAGCCGGGTGGTTCCAGCCTTCAACGGCTCCCGTGCTGGCAAGCAGAGTCAAGCACTTCATGCCGAGATTGGCAGGTTTGCCTCCAAGGCGGGCATCGGCCAGCGCTTGCAGTTCGGGGCTGAGCCGGTCGTAGGGGTGAGTCTTGAACAGCCGTACGAGGACGCAGGCCGGATCTTCGTCCGGTCCGGTCGTCAGAGTGGTGTAGAGGTATCGTGTAATTCGGTCTGCCGCGATTTCAATGGAAGACGCATCGGCCCCAAGCTGTCGCAAGGCCGCACTGCAAGCGGTCATGTCTTGGAGCCGGAATGTGGAGACGTCGAACATGGCGTCCTCGGGGCGCAGATAGACGGAGGGCTGCGGAGATCCACATCTTTTTCGGATCGAAGCCGGACAAACTTGATGCGGTAACCGTCGCGCAGGCTGGTGAGGATTGCAGGGAAGAGAGGGCTGGATGTCTTGTCAGGTCGTGACCACCCTGTATCGGTGTTTGCCGAAGAATCTTTAGGCGGGCGCGTGCTGGGAAGGCTGGTCTTACGGGGATTGGGAGGGCAGCGGCGGTATAGAGCCCTTGAAACTCCCGGCGTACATGGCGGCCACTTGAGATCGCCGTCCGATCTGGAGTTTGGAGTAGATGTTCGCCAGATAATTTTTTACGGTCTTCTCGCTCAGATCCAGGCGTTGCGCGATTTCCTTGTTGGTCAGGCCTCCGGCGACATGGGGCAGGATGCGCTGCTCTTGGGGGGAGAGGAGTGATCGTTTGGCGGGGAGCTGGCCGGCCGGCAGGTGCTTCATCCACGAGAGCGTATGGGTGGCGAGGCGCGGGTCGATCAAGGGTTGTCCGGCGGCGACGGTCTTGATGGCGCGGATTAGCGCGGCGGAGGCAATGTCTTTCAGCACATAGCCCTGGGCGCCGGAGAGAATCGCTTCAAGGACGGTGTGTTCATCCGCGAAGCTGGTCAGAAAGAGAATACGGATCTTGGGGTGTGCCGAGAGAATCTCGCGTGCGGCATCGATCCCGCTGCCGTCCGGCAGGCGGATGTCGAGCAACACGACGTCCGCCTTTGTGCGACGGCATTGCGCGATGGCATCGGCTTTACTTTGGGCTTGGCCGACCACTTTCATGCCCGGCGTCAGATCGAGCACGGCGCCGAGCCCGATGCGCACCACCTCGTGGTCGTCGACGATCAGCAACCGGATGGGCGAAGATTTTGTTTTAGCAGGCATGGAGCTCTCCTCTTGGGACGTCGATCGTGACTGAGGTGCCGCGGTCGGGCGTGCTGTCAAGCGTGAACTGCGCGCCGATGGTTCTGGCCCGTGCGGCCATATTGGCCAGTCCGTGGCCGCGGCGGCGTTTGCGGCCGGGGTCAAAGCCTGTGCCGTCATCGGCGACGCGCAACCGGATGGAGCGATCAGTCTTCGTGAGGCTGATAGAACGGTGTGTCGCGCCGGCATGGCGGACACTGTTGCTCAAGGCTTCTCGCGCGATACTCAGCAACTGCTCGCCGATCGTCGGGGTGATGGCCGTGAGCGCAGCGGGGTCGATAATCAGCTCGGGCGCGGTGCGAGTTTCCGATGAGCAGGAAGCGGCGAGCTGGTTCAGGGCCACCGTGAAATCCAGCGTCGGCGCCGTGCGGCGGGTCAGGTCGGTGATGAACTGCCGGACTTCCAAGACGAGATGGTTCAACTGCCGGATGGCCTGGGTGACATGCTCCTTGGATTTGCGCGGGGCTTTCCCCACCAGCAATTTTCCCGCTTCGAGCTGCATGCCGACGGCGTAGAGGGATTGGAGAATATTGTCGTGCAGATCCTGGCTGATCCGTTCCCGATCTGCCGAGGCCCGTTTGCGGTCGGTGATATCCTCCACGACCGCGAGCAAGAGCGGCGCATCCTGCCCGTGAACTGTGAGATGACTCGCGCGGATGGACACCCAGATGATTTCGCCGGTTTTCCGGATATACCGCTTCTCGTACGTATAACCCGTTCGTTGCCCTGTGAAAAACTCGTCGGTTAACACCAGATTCTCATGCAGGTCGTCGGGATGGGTGTAGAGCGCGTAGGTATGGTTGATTACTTCCTGTTCAGAATAGCCCGTGAGCGCGCAAAAGGCTTTGTTGGCGCTCAGGATATGCTTGTCGGCATCGGCCACGACCAGCCCCACCGGCGCATCGGCGACGAAGCGCTGCCACCGCTCCTCGCTCTCCCGCAACGCGGCTTCGGCTTCTTTCTTCTCCGTGACATCAGTCCCGACGGTAAGAATGCACCTGGTGCCGTTGAGCTCGATCAATTCACTTGCGACCAGGCAGTACCGCAAGCGCCGGTCTTTGGTTTGGAACGCGAATTCCACGCCCCGGAGAGTTCCCGTTTCCAGGAGTTGCGCGACAAATCTCGTCCGGTCTTCCGGCTTCGGCCACAGTTCAATGGCGATGGTGGTGTGTCCGACCGCTTCATGGCGTTGGAACCCGAAGAGTTGCAACGCGGTGTCGTTGACTTCGATGCAGCGGCCGGTGGCCAATTCGGTGATGAGCACAGGATGGGGACTTGACCGGAAGGCAATCTCGAAACGTTCTTCGCTGATCCGGAGGGCCTGCTCGGATCTGTATCGATCCAATTCGCCGCTCACCCATCGGGCCATTAAGAGGAGAAAATCTTTTTCGGCGGAGGTGAAAGGAGTCGCGTGTGGCGGCTGTCCGAGAAAGCAAATCGTCCCGAAGACGTTATGCTCTTCGATGAGTCTAGTCCCAAGGTATGATTCCATCCCAAGCATCTCATAGCCGGGGTGTGTCCGCCAGCTTGACTGCGCGGCATGTTCGATGGCCACGGGTTGAGCCTCTGTGAGCGTGGCACTGCAGTACGTATCGCATAATGGCATGTGTGTGCCGGGAGCGAAGCGTCGGTCGGGATCCGAGGCGTGGGTAATGATAAGTTGATCTCCCTCGGCCTTTGTCATCAATCCAATGGGAAGCTGAAACCTGCGGCATCCCAATTCCAGGACTGAATGGATCCGCTGATCGAGCGTGAGGCCCGGAGCCGAGGTGGCCTCCTGAAGAGCCCGGATCGCTTGTTCGCTGTCGCGGAGGGCTAGCTCGGCCTGCTTGCGGTCGGTGATGTCCCGCATGAAACAATGGTGTCCGATCATCTCCCCGTTCGCGTTATCGATTCGGACCATCATGACCTGTTTGAAAAAGATGCTGCCGTTTTTTCTGACACCGCGGGCTTCAAATTCCCCCTTGCCGGCGGCACGGAGCTGATCGAAGGCCTGTGCGACCAGCGGGAGGTCGTCGGGATGAACGGTCGGTGTCCAGGATTGGCCGATCAATTCGTCCGGACCGTAGCCCAGCGCTGAGGCGTAGAAGCTATTCACGGTCAGATAGTGTCCGTCGGTCGTGAGTCGGGCAATGCCCGGCATGGCATTCGAAAGCGCCAGGTTGAGCTCCCTCGCCGATTCTTCGGCCAGCTTTTGTCTCGTGGTCTCACGAATGATCGCCGCGACGGTGGGCGAGTGGCTTGCGCCGGCCGGAATCCGGCTGAGTACGGCGGAAAAGTGCCGAAGCTGGTCCTTTAGCTGGAGCGAGTACTCGACCGACTCGGGCGTCCCCGTTTCAAGGACGCGGTGAATGATCGTGCGGTAGTAGTGTCCCGTCTCAGGGCCATGTATCTCGTCGAGCGTATTGCCGACAATCTCCTGCTTGGGGAGCAGCAGAAGGTCGTCGTTGTGCGTCCACACATTCAGATAGACGCCGCGCTCGTCCAGTTCGAACGCCAGATCGTCGAGCGCATTGAGGAACGACCGGAGGCGCTCCTCGCTATGGGTGCGGGCGGCCTGGGCCTGTCGCTGTTCCGTGATGTCTTCACAGACAATGAGAATGATCGGGCTCCCGTCCGGTCCGGTGATGGCCCGTGCCCGTTCTTTGACCCAGAGGAATTGTCCGTCCTTCCTGACTTTTTGGATTTCCCAGTCGAAAGTTCGCCCCGGGCTCTGTGAGCACAGGCGGAGTTGTTCCTGCACGGTAGGATGATCCGCGGCTTGGAATACGGCGAATACCGATTGTCCGACCAATTCGCTTTCGCAATACCCCAACTCTTCTGCCCCGAACCGGTTGACGGAGAGGACCGTGCCGTCAGGCGTCAGGGTGAAGTACATCGTGGGGTTGTGTTCGTAGAGGGCGTGATACCGTTGTTCGCTGGCTTTCAGCGCGGCCTCAGTCTGTTGCCGCCGCTCGATCTCTTCCTGAAGGTCACGCACGGCGCGTTCTAGGCCGGCGGTGCGTTCCCTGACACGATGCTCCAGGGTCGCTTGTAGATCAATCAGGGCCAGCTCGGTTTCTTTCCGTCGGGTGATATCTTCGGTCGTGCCCGCCATGCCTGCGACGCGGCCGTCTGGGTCCAGCACGGCGCGGCCTCGACAGGAGACCCATCGGATGATTCCGTCCGGCGTGACGATTCGATGGTCGAGGTGGTAGGGCTGACGGGTTTCGATCGCGGTCTCGATTGCCGCCTGTAACTGCGGCCGATCTGATTCATGCACGAGGCTCAAGAATCCTTCGTACGTGCCGGAAAAATCGCCCGGTGATAGTCCGAAAATCGTATCAGATTGCGGGGACCACGCGATCTCTCCGGTGGCAAGACGCCATTCCCACGTGCCGATTTCTGCCGCCTCAACGGCACGATGGGCAGGGGAGGCAGTCGATAGCGTGCCCGGTTTCTGCATGATGTTGCCGCTGGGTTGCGTCGCGGTCTCGGATGGTGAGGGAGGGGAGGGACGGTGCATGACGCTTCGTGCCTTGGTTCGCTGGTCAGCCGGGGAGGTCACCGGTCCGCCCCGCCTGGTGATTTATTCAATCCCTGCAAAGGCCCTGACGGAGTGCCTAGCATAGAGCCTGGGACCCCTGAATTTCTAGAGGGCGCGGGAGTCAAAGCAGTGGAATGCTGAAGATCTAGCAGGCTGCGGAAAACCTCGATGGTTGCACAAAACACCGCGACCAACTCACTCGCCGTGTCGGCGCCGGAATAGCCCACAGGATGCGCGAACAGGCCGTCCAGCAAGGCCGCAGCGAGCGAAGGGGCGAATCGTGCTCTGCGCTGTACGTTGAGCCTCTGAACGATGCGAGAACGCCGTTGGCGGACTTTTCCCGCATCCTGCTAGAAGCGGGGGTCTCGCAAGGCCGTCTGAGTCGTTCGGATATACCAGCTCACGGCTTCGGTGCGCCGGCGTACTTGGAGCTTGTCGAAGATATTGGCGAGGTAATTTTTGATGGTCTTGTCGCTTAAGCGAAGGTCCACCGCAATTTCTTTGTTGGTCTTGCCTTCCGCGAGCAGGGGCAGAATGGCGCGCTCTTGAGGGGAGAGGCGTGTGAGGCGATCCTGGGAATGGCCGGCGGCGGCGTGGGATCGGTCGCGGATCCAATGCAAGGTCTGCTGGGCCACGCGCGGATCCAGGTAGCCCTGGCCGCTGGCGACGGTGCGAATGGCCTGAACCAGATCCGTGGTTCGAACATCCTTGAGCGCGTAGCCGTGGGCTCCGCCTTGAACCGCCTCGACCACCATGGCATCCTCCGAAAAACTGGTCAGCATTAGGACACGGGTGGCCGGCGTGGTCGCGAGCAGCCGGCGGCAGGCCGCGATCCCGGACCCGTCGGGAAGCTTCATGTCGAGCAATACGACGCTGGGTCGGAGACGTGCGGTTTCTGCGACGGCATCCGCGACCGACGCGGCTTCACCGACGACGCGGAAATCCGGCTCGAGGTTCAGGAGCGTTCGGAGGCCCTGCCGGACGACTTCGTGGTCATCGACGATGAGCAGCGTAATACGTGCAGGTTTCATACAGGCGCTAAAATCGGTTCCAGTAAAAATTCAGCGGTAATGCGCGTGCCCTGACCAAGCTTCGAGCGGAGCAGCAAGCTGCCGCCGAGTTTCTTGGCCCGCGCTTCCATATTCATCAAGCCATATCCCTTGGGGTGCATGCCGGTTTCGACAAGTCCCTTTCCGTCGTCGCAGATACTGATGCGCACTCGGTTGCCGTGCGTTCTGATCGTCACCTCGGCGTGCGTCGCCTGCGCATGGCGAACGCAATTGCTCAAGGCCTCTCGCACAATGTTCAGAATCTCCCGCTCTTCCTCCCTGGTGAGGATGTCGAGGGCCGAAGATTGCAGACTGAGCGTGATTGTGATGCTGCCGAGTTGCTCGTAACTGCCGGCCAGCTGTCTGAGCTCCTCGGACAGGTCCATGTCCTGCACTGATCCATCCGCAAGCCCCTTGATGATGCCGCGCACCTCGTGAATCAAGCGATTGAGCTGATCCACGGCAAGGCCGTATGAGCGGTCGCCTCTTGGTCGGGGCGCTGTATTGGTGCGGTGGGAGGCCTCTAGGTTGAGGCCGATGGCATACAGCGATTGCAAGACCGAGTCGTGAAGATCTCGGCTGATGCGGTTCCGGTCCTCTAGGAGACTGCTCAACCGCGCCTCTGTTGCGCGCAGCGACATAATCAGGTCGCTGGATGAGCGCGGGGTCTGGCGCATGATCGAATTCGTGCGAGAGCCAGACACTGGGGATGGATGTTCTATGTCCCGTTTCTTTTGATCCGAACCATGAATGAGACGCAGCCCGTTGGAGTCCTTCTCCATCATCAAATTCCTCGCAAGAGATGAGTGCCTTGGAGGCTCCTCTACGCTGCAGGAGCGGTGAACGCTTACCAGGCATCATAGAAGGGTAGGGTGGGGGTGCGTCACCTGGCGCATGCGCCAGGGTGTGCGGAAGGCTGGCCGGCAAGGTCTAAGCGGTAGGGGCGAAAGCCGTTTCAAAATGCTTGCGATGACTAGTCGCTCAAACGCCCGACTTGCCGGACACCTGCCTTCACCCACGTATGCAGCCGCGTCAGGAGGCGATCAGCCCTGCCCCTAATGCCCGTGCTACTGCCTGTGTGCGGGACGTCACGTCGAGCTTCTCGAAGATCCCGCCTACGTGAAAGCGAACGGTTCGCTCACTGAGACCCAAGATCTGTGCGATCTCCCAATTGGTTTTTCCTTCCTTCATCCACAGTAGGACGGTGAGTTCCCTGGGAGACAGGTGGCAGGTGTTGCCGGGACCGTGAGGATGGTTCGGTTCAACGTCGAGTCTGGTTTGAATTTTCGTAAGGCAGGAAAAGAGGTAGCGCACAACACGGGGAGAATAATTTCCCCGCAGTGACGTCGTTCCACCCGCACGGTTTTCGTTCGGAGTCTTGCGCGGTGTAAGCTTGGTGCCGGTAGTCTCGCGGCGCAGCTCGGACAGCGCGGTCATGATTCGCGCCATGTCCCTTTCCCTGTCCGCCTCAAGAATCTGGTGCATGAGAGATAAGGCCATCAGCAGTTCTTCTCTTGAGAGCCCGCCAAATACGTCCGCTACAAGAGATTGAATACGTGCATCGGAGGCCGTCGGTTGGTACTTCATGTGTGTCCTCGTTTCTACGGAACAAACAGGTTCAGTGGACCTATTTCGACGCTCTGAGATTGAGCGGCAATTGTTGGTAGCCGTACACCATCAGGCTTGTGGTTTGGCGAAGGGCCGGCTCGCGGCCTCGTTCGATCACAGGGAAGCGATCAAGGAGCGTATTGAGCGTAATGGAGGCTTCGGCTCGGGCGAGAGGCGCTCCCAGGCAGTAGTGGATCCCCATTCCGAAGGCGACGTGATTGCGCAAATCTCGGTCCAGTCTGAATTCATCAGGATTGGGGAACTCGGCGGGATCCCGGTTCGCTGCGCCGTAGTAGATGGTCACGAGGGACCCTTGTGGAATCGCAACGCCGGAGAGCGCTGTGTCGCACGTCGTAATGCGGGAAAGCCGCTGGAATGGACTTTCGATTCGGAGGGTTTCTTCAATCACTCTATCAACCAGGCTTCGATCTGCTTGCAGTTGCTGCCAGAGGTCAGGGCGGTCAACTAGGATGCCGAGCATGTTTCCGATCAGATTGGTGGTTGTTTCATTGCCGGCGATCAGGGCCAGCATGCAAAAGCCGATGATCTCAGCGTCTGCAAGGGACTCCCCGTCGACATTCGCTTCAACCAGGGCGGTAATGAGGTCTTCCGCAGCCTGTGTTCGTCGAGCGGCCGCCATTTGGCCGAAATACGCCATCATTTCCTGGTTGCTCTTTGCGCGCTCTCCGGGGGTCATTGAGCTGAAGGCGAGGAACGTGTCGCTCCAAAGTTTGAACCTGACGTAGTCCTCTCCTGGAATGCCGAGCATTCGCGCGATCACTTTCACAGGCAAAGGAATCGCATAGGCCTGCATGAACTCGGTTTCTTGCGAGGTCGCCATCTCGTCGACCAACTCATTCACCACGGTCGTGATCCATGGTTTCAGCGCCTCAATCCGCTTGAGCGTGAACGCCTTGTTGACCAAGTGACGAAAACGAGTGTGGCGCGGAGGATCGTCATGAATAAGCGCGAGGCGGGGAACGACTTTTCCCGCGAGCGAATGATTCGATGCGAAGGTTTCATGGTTCCGTAGGGCTCCGTACACGTCGGCATACCTCATCAAGGCCCAGGCCCGCACGGGTTCATTCATGCCGGAGACGGCTCCGGCTGGAAGAAACTCATAGTTCAGGGGCGATTGCTCGCGCAGCTCGTGATACCAGGGATAAGGATTGGCGATCACGTCCGGCGTGGACAGTTGGTCTGCGGTGATTTGTATCGTGCTCATTTTACAATCCTCCCGATGATCCTGAGGGCGACGCGCAAACACACGGGCGCACGTCGATCACCTTCACTCACTGAATCAGATCCGTGCTCGGAGATTTCGCCAACGCCGGCGCCGCAATCGGCTCGTGGTAGAGCGCGCCGACACCGCCATGGATCAGTCTGTCTTGGGACGCGGCGACGTCGACTCCCGATACGGCAATGACGATGTTCTTGCCGCCGAAGCCGAAACTATTAACCAAGGCCCGCTGCATCGTGCGGGACCGTCCCACGCAGGCCACGTAGTCCAGGTCGCATTGAGGATCCGGCTGGGTCAGGTGTAGCGTCGGAGGGATGAATTGATGTTGCAGCGCCAGAACGGTCCCGATGAGTTGAAAGGCTCCGCTTGCTGCAAACGCATGCCCAAGGGCTGATTTAAAGGAACTGATCGGGACGCGATAGGCCTGGGAGCCCATCGCAGCTTTGATCGCCAAGGTTTCAATCAGATCCAATTCAACGGTTCCCAGTCCGCAGGCGTTGATGTAGTCCACCTCTTCCGGAAACCAATGGGCCGCTGCGATCGCGCGCTCGATCGAGCGGCGATGTTCTTTGCCGGTTTCTTCGGGACGAGCCATGGAGTAGGCGTCCGTGGTAAATGCCCAGCCTTCCAGCTCGGCGTAGATCCGTGCGCCGCGCCGCTCGGCATGCTCTGCCTCCTCAAGAATGAGGCATCCGGCGCCCTCTCCCAAGACAATCCCGCAGCGTGTTTGGTCAAAGGGCCGGGGAAGGTTGCGGATGGTTCCGCCCTGGTCCGGCGCCAGAGTTCGGCCTGCATCCATGGCCGAGAAGATGGTGGGATGCAGCGGGGCTTCGGCTCCGCCGGCGATGACGATGTCGACATCATGGCCCTGAATCAAATCGTACGCGCGCCCGATGGCGTTGGCCGTGGAGGAGCAGCCGATGGAGTAGGTTTCGCATTCACCATGGGTCCCCAAGGCGATGGAGACTTCCGCCGACACGGCATTAGGGAACGTGGTGGTCATTGTGAATGGATTTGTATGTTTGTATTGCTTTGCGAGCATCGAATCGTGCGCTTCAAAGGCTTCCTTCAATCCGCCCACCGATGTGCCGAAGCAGACCCCCACACGATCCCGGTCCTCCTGGTCCAGGTCGAGTGCGGCATCTCGACCGGCCATCAGCGCCGATGCCACGGCAAATTGCGAAACCCGACCCATCCGCCGGGCTTTTTTGGGGTGAATGAAATCGGTCGGATCGAAATCCGTGATCTCGCCGGCGAGCGAGGCGTTGAAGGGAGAGGTGTCAAAGCTGGTGATGGGCTTGATCCCGCTTTCGCCACGGCTCAACAGGTGCCAAAACATGCCCAGATCGCAGCCCAGCGGCGAAACGATCCCTAATCCGGTAATAACGACACGGCGACGATGTGTCATGAGAGCACCTCCTCGTGCATCGCCGCCATGGCGGCGCCTTCATCAAGATGGCTCTGATGCCATGCGGTGAAGTGATCCCGTTGAGCCTGGGGAACTGATTCGTTCGGATAGAACTTGTCGTAGAACCCGACGTCGACGTGATGGGCTTGAAAGGCAATGACGGTCTTGAAGGCATCGGCATGGGCCGGGAATCGCCCGTAGGTGCGATAGACGTAATTACAGAACTCAATCACGGCCTCGATCGTACGTTGTTCGTGCGGCACGATTTTCGATCCGCCGTCGGGATTCATCCATGGCCGGCTGGTGGGAGTGGTGTAAATGCCGCCGAGCCCGAATTTTGAGTCGACCAGGCTGAGCACGGCCTCTTCAATCGAAGAGGTGAATGGCGGGCAAGGCCCTTCCCAGAGATTCGCGAGCCCGACGGGGTTCGAACGTACTCCCGCCACGCTCGATGGCTGAAACGAGAAGCCCAGGCCTGAAAATATCTGCGGCTCAAGGCCGAGCAGGTGCCGCCCGCTGCCCACGCTTTGAATGCCGCCGCCGAGGCCGATCGCTTGCGTCATTAAGAACAGGTTCTGGCAAACCAACCCTTGTTCTTGAAGCGCCGTATCGTTGATCGCTGCGTCGAGGTCCCGAAGGGTCATCACCCGGTTTGTGGAAGGATCATCGTGCAGGTGACCGCCCCGACTGCGGCGGAAGGCATCTAGCCCGCAACCGGCGTTGCCGTTGTCGGTATCAACGAAAAAGTAGCCATACTCTTCGCTCAGGAGGACCAGGAGGAGATTGATATAGACCCGCGCCACTTCCGTGACGGGGACCATGTAGAGGGTGCCGGGACGGTTGGTGTACCACTGATTGAACGAGAGCATGTAGGGAAGTCGGCGAGGAATCTCGAGCCGATGTTGCTGCAGCGTCACCAGCTCAGGCGGAATTCCGCTCTCGGGATGAGAGACCGATGACGCAAAATAGACTCCTTCGTCGTCTGTGAGGAAGAGTTTGGTTGTATTGGCGGCACAAGCGCTGGCAATGGTTCTACCCTGGAAGTTCATGATGGCCATTCCTTGGCCATCCTCGCGGCCTGTCCGGCGGACGTATTGCATGTCGGCCAGATGGCGCCCGGTCTCGCCGACGCCGGCGAACAAGAGATAACGAATTTCTTCTTGGCTCAGAGGAATCGGAGGCATGGTGCTTCGGTAGCGGAGGGGCCCCCCGGGCAGTTCCATCCCGCATCCGAACCGGCGTGTCTTGCGTTGCTCTAAGAGATCCAGCAACGTGTGTACTGCAGCAGATTTAGCAATCTGACATTCAGCGGTGATCATGGGCGCCTCCTTGGTTGGTGCAGAAGATAGGGGAAGTACAACAAGAAGGGACCTACCCGGATGGGTAGGCCCCTCAAGTGGACCAGTTTGGTAGATGAGCAAGCGTGCAAAGACACGAAGGGGCTAAGGGGTCCACAACCGGACAAGTGATTTGAGAGGTGTCGGAACGATGGGCATAAAACGGGAGATTGTTGAAGGCTTGGAGAAGCGTTCCCGAGCGGGTAGTACTAAATGAACCGAGGGTGAGGGGGACTAGGTCTTGTTATCAGGTGAGTCGGGGAACTGGATTTCTGTGGACGCATATTGCCATTGCGCGACTGCCGACCAGCGGTTTTCCACTCCTCCGAGTTTCTGATAGATGTTCTTGAGGTGAAACTTAATGGTGTTCAGACTCACTTTCAGGATCATGGATATTTCCCAGTTGGTCTTGCCTTCCGCAACCCAACGCATAATCTCTTCTTCTCGCGCGGTCAGATCTATTCGCTTGGCCGATGAATGAGTTCCCTGAGCCCATGTCGTCGCTCTCATATAGGCCAGATGAAAATGCGGCGCCAGAATCTGCATCATGCTCCGAAGCTTCCAGATCTGGCGTTGGTCGAAATTGCTGAGCGCAAAGTATGTACAGGCGCCAAGGACTCCACGGACGCCAACCGAAAGGCAGGTCTTGACTCCGAAATCAAGCTTCAGATTTGTGACTTCTCTTGGAATGGTGAGCTCCGGGGAGTCTTCACTTGAAACAGTTCCAATCTGGGTACGATCGAGCAGTTGGATAGAGGGGTCTGTGACATAACCTTGCGAGACGTATAGCCCGTTGAGTTCTTTGTTAAAAGATGTGTAGGCGACGTGCAGGGCACGCTTCTGAGTGTTATACGAACCGCACGCAGCAAACTCGTGTGGAATCAACGGGGACACCGCGGAGGCGAGGTTTGGCAGTTGGTCGCGATTCTGCACCCCTCTGACCTGATACATGATTTCGGCCAGATGCTGAAATTCTTTCCGGGACGGGTATTGAAGGCTTTCCGGGCCGCGAAAAATCACTGCACCACCTTTATGCTCTGTCTGCTGCTCTCTCTCCGCCAACTGGTGGGGTGGAGAACGAGGGCATCGAGGGGACACGATAACGACGCATGCTTGGGGAGTGTCTTGCCCCCTTGCTGTGGGACTTGGGGGTGGATATAAGGCCGTTGAGTCCTCATACCGTCATGACCACGAAGGGGGAGTTCAAAGGACCAGACGGATCTAGTGTAGTGATACATAAATAGCTTTACTTATTATACCGTACGGGTATACTCCTCCCCAAGAGGAGGACTGGCCTATGCGCATTGCCCCGTCCCTGCAGCTGACTGATCCCGAACGCCAGCAACTGGCGCAGTGGGCGCGGGGCCGACGGACCCCCGCACGGCTCGTGCTCCGCGCGAAGATTGCCTTGTTGGCCGCCGAGGGCCACACCAACCAACACATTGCCGCCGCCCTGGACACAAGTCGGCAAACCGTGGGCCTGTGGCGGCACCGTGTCGCGACCCAACGCCTGCCCGGCCTCGCCCAGGATGCGCCCCGCGGCGGGCGGCCCCCCAAACCACGCCAGGCGCTCATCGCCCGCATTCTGAAGACCACGACCCAGACGACACCGCCCGGTGCCACCCACTGGTCGACCCGCACCTTGGCTCGGTATCTGGGGACGAATTCCGCCTTCGTGCAGCGGGTCTGGACCGCCCATGGCCTGCAGCCCCACCGGGTCCGGACCTTCAAACTCAGCCAGGATCCGCACTTCCAGGACAAGCTGGAGGATGTGGTGGGCCTGTATCTGCACCCGCCCGAGCATGCCGTGGTCCTCAGCGTGGATGAGAAAAGCCAGATCCAAGCGCTCGATCGCACCCAGCCCGGCTTACCCATGAAGAAGGGCCGGTGTGGGACGATGACCCACGACTACAAGCGCCATGGCACCACCACGCTGTTTGCCGCCCTCAATGTCGCGGAGGGCTCCCTCCTCTCCACCTGTTTGCCGCGTCATCGGCACCAGGAATGGCTAACGTTCCTGCGTCTGATTGATCGCCAGGTCCCCCAGGGCAAGGCCCTGCATCTGATCGCCGACAACTATGCCACCCACAAACACCCCACGGTCCAACGGTGGTTGACACGGCACCCGCGCATTCACATGCACTTCATCCCGACCAGCAGCTCATGGCTGAATCTCGTGGAACGCGTCTTTGGCGACCTGACGGCCAAACAACTGCGGCGCGGCGTGTTCCGGAGCGTCCCGGAACTCATTGCGGCGATTGACGCCTACATGACCCACCGCAATACCCAGCCCACCCCCTTTGTGTGGACCAAATCCGCGCAGGAAATCTTAGCGAAAGTGAATCGGGCCAAGAGCGCTCTGGATAAGACAAGAACAGCATGAATCACTACACTAGAAGACATTGAGGCCGATCAGGCCGATCCTTCTACAGCAACCATTGAGTTACTCGCAACCGCCCTTCGCATCCCACCCTCATGGCTATTCGATACACCCAAATCGTTCGATTGCCTGTTCAATGAGTCCGGCGACGACGAGCCACCGCCGCCCGAACGCACAGACCCCGTCACCGAACGTATTCTGACCGGCTCTCGCTTGGATCGATCGCTGTATGTCATGCTGACGGCGCTGATGCAGGCAGGCGACCCCAAACTGCTCCGTGCAGCGGAAATGAGCCTTCGCAGTCTCGTCAAACAATCACGCCAGGCCTCTGTTCCCTGGCAACAACGGCCCCCGGGTCATTTCGAGCCGCCCAGCGACTAGTTACCGACATCGGCTGATATCTCTTACCCGGATCAATAGCCTGCTAGAAGATTTGCAGGATAAGGCATTTGAGATAGCGCGTCTCGGGCATGCTCGCCAGAATCGGATGATCGCCGCTCTGTCCCCGCTGCTCGATCAATCGGACTTCACGCTTGGCATCACGCGCAGCCAGACGTATGGCATCCCAAAACTGCAATTCAGAGATATGGTGAGAACAGGAACTCGTCACCAGAAAACCTTCCGGCTTCGTAAGTCTGATTCCAAGCAGATTGATATCTTTGTATCCGGTGAGTGCTTTCGGCACGGCCTGCTGACTCCTGGCGAACGCCGGAGGGTCAAGCATGACCATATCGTAGCGCTTCCCGGTCTTGACCAAGGATCGAAGTTCGTCAAAGGCATCCCCGACGCGATACCGGCAGCGTGACTCGACATTATTCCGACGCGCATGCTCCCGCGCAATCACCAGCGAGTCTTCGCTGATATCCAACCCCTCAACCGATGTGGCGCCGGCCAGCGCCGCATGAATCCCGAATGCACCCGTATGGCAAAAGGCCTCCAGCACTTCGGCGCCGTTGGCATACCGTGCCGCCGCCAACCGATTCTCGCGTTGATCGCAAAACCACCCGGTCTTTTGTCCGGACTCCATATCCACACGAAAGATGGCCTGCCCTTCGGTAATCTCGACGGTCGTCGCTCCGTTTCCTTTCGCAAAGCCCCGCTCCAGCGGCAATCCCTCAAGCGTCCGGCTTTTCGGATCATTCCGGAGATAAATCGTCTTCAGGCCGGTCACCTCTGCAAGCAGCTCGGCCAGCATCGCTTTTCGACGGTCCATCCCGAACGCCAGCGTCTGCATGACGAGCGCCTGATCGTAGCGATCCACAATCAATCCCGGCAGACGGTCGCCTTCACCGTGGATAAGCCGGTACGCCGTCGAATTCGTCACGATCCGCTGTCGCAACCGCACCGCCTGACGCATCCGCTCAAGCCAGAACGACTCATCGATCGGAATGTCTTCAAACGTGAGAAAACGAACCCGGATTTTGGACTCCGGGTTGTAAAACCCTCGGCCGTAAAATCGTCCGGCAGGCGTGACCACATCGACCACGTCACCGGCAACCGGCTGGCCTTCGATCTTCGCCACATGGCCGGCATAGAGCCAGAGATGGCCGGGCCCTTCCCGGCCCATCTGATGGAGTAACGTCACGCGCGCAGTGGATGCTTCAGTTTGTATTATCATGCGTCACTTATCCAACCTGGCGCCATCAAAGGTCAAGAGGATTCCCAGCCGTGCACATCCGAGCCAAGGGAACGCTTGACGCTGCCCGGTCAGTATGGTGAGCTATAAGTAGTAACTCGCTTGCACTTGTTTTCCGGAGGATACAGATGACGCAACCGGCGACGATCGGAACGGCCGTCCTAGCCCGGCTTCATAGGCTGGGAGTCCGGCATATCTTCGGGATTCCCGGTGACTATGTCCTGTCGCTCTATCAATTGATCGAGGCCTCTCCGATTACACACATCGCGACGACGCGGGAAGACTGTGCGGGCTTTGCGGCAGATGCCTATGCCCGCATCAACGGCATCGGCGCCGCCTGCGTCACCTATTGTGTCGGCGGGCTCAACACCGTCAACGCGATCGCCTGCGCCTACGCAGAACGCTCTCCCGTCGTCCTGCTCACGGGATCGCCGGGACTCTCCGAACGCACGCGCACACCCTACATGCACCACATGGTCAGAGACTTCTCCACCCAACGGGAAGTCTTCGAACACATGACCGTCGCCGCCATCACGCTCGACGATCCCCTCACTGCCGAGCGAGAAATGGATCGGGCCTTCGCCGCGCTGCTCCGGTATCGTCGCCCCATCTACATTGAAATCCCGCGCGACATGGTGCATACGCCTCTGAGAAGCACCGGCAAACCGATCTGCATTGAAGACGAGCCCAGCGACCCGGCGGCACTGGCCGAAGCCATCGGCGAAGTCCGCGCGATGTTGTCGGCTGCTCAACGCCCAGCGATATTAGTCGGAGCCGAAGTCGGACGATTCGGCCTGCATGACGATCTCGCACGGCTGGTCGAACGGCTGAACATTCCCATTGCGTCCACCCTGCTGGGAAAATCCGTGATTCGAGAAGACCACCCGCTGTATGTCGGTGTGTACGGAGGGCTGATCGGACGGGATGAGGTCCAGCGGTTCATCAATGAGTCCGATTGTCTCCTAATTCTCGGATCGATTCTCTCCGATGTCGAAGATGTGGATGCCCACTCCCCGCTCATGACCGAAGGCCGGACCATCCACGCCACCGCCGACCGTGTCGCCATCAAACATCATCGGTATGAGGCCATCCGGTTCCAAGACTTTGTGCAGGTGCTCGGCGACGCTCCGCTCCCCAGCTTCCCGTCACGTCCTCTGCCGGTCCAGTCGATCCCCGTCAGCCCACCGTTGGATCCCAAGGGGCCGATCACGCTGCGCGGACTATTCAGCCATCTGGACACAGTTCTGAACGATCAGACCCTGGTGATCGCCGATGTCGGAGAATCGCTTTTCGCCGCCGCCGACCTGCACGTCCATCGACGCTTCGAATTCCTCTCTCCCGCCTACTACACTTCCATGGGTTTCGCGATTCCTGCCGCGCTCGGCGCCTCTTGCGCCGACCCGAGCCTCCGCCCGATCGTGCTCGTCGGGGACGGGGCGTTTCAGATGACCGGAACGGAACTGTCCAGCTGCGTGCGCTACGGACAGGCCCCCATCGTGATCATTCTCAACAACCACGGCTACTCCACCGAACGAGAAATCCTCGAAGGCCCGTTCAACGATATTCACGAATGGCAGTACGAACGCATCTGCGATCTGGTAGGTGGAGGTGTGGGCTCCCGCGTCACAACCCAACAGGACTTTGAACAGCGCGTCGCCGCCGCGCTGGCCGCCCCTGCACAGATACACGTGCTCAACGTGCTGCTGGATCCGGCCGATCGCTCCCCCGGCATGGTCCGTCTGGCACGTCGCCTTGGCAAAAAACTTTCAACGGATAAGCCCTAGAACTTCGAGGGTACCAGGGCGATTGAGCCGGCACGGCGCTCGTTCGGCACCAATTTTTTCCGCCGACACACCGCTCCCGGCTTGAATGGCCCGGCCACGGGGAGGATAATTCACAGCACGGACACGCATGAAATATACACCTCCACAATGGGCTATTTCATCGGGCGTGGCTGCACTGACGGTCGGACTCTTGGTCATCGACCTCCACACACCGCTCGGCGTGGCCAATCATATCCTCTATCTCGGCCCGGTACTTCTGTCGCTGCTTTCTTCACAACGGTGGTATCCATATATGATCGCCGGCACCGTCACGGCCTTGATCATCGTCGCAGGGCTCCTGAGCGAGAACCCGCATGACGTTCCGTTGTGGGTACCTATTTCCAATCGGGCGTTCAGTATCTGGGCCATGTGGGTGCCCGTCTGGCACTTTGCCCAGCGCCGCAAGCACGAACTCCTCCTCCAACAGATGAACGCTGAGCTGGAAGAACGGGTACAGGATCGCACCCAGCAACTCGCCAGGGTCAACGAGGCGCTGGTCGCCGAGATCACGGAACGTATGCGCACCGAGCATTCCCTCGAATTCAGCCGACTCGAATTAAAACGGCTGGCATCACAGCTGATTCAGGTCCAGGAGGATGAACGACGAAGAATTTCACGCGATCTCCACGATGATATCAACCAGCGGCTCGCGCTCCTGTCCATCGAACTGGAGGGAATTCAGCGGCAGCTGCCGGCGCTCACGCAGCCGCTCGCCCAGGCCATCCGATCGATTTCGGACCGCGTGGCCGAGCTCTCCGAAGATGTGCGCCATCTCGCCTATCACTACCACCCCTCGATCCTCGACGACCTCGGCCTCTCCATCGCCCTGCAGCGACTGGTGGAGGATATCGGTTCCCGCAACCATCTTGAGACCCATATCACCTGCCACGATTTGCCGAAATCGCTTTCGCAGGACGTGGCAACGTGCCTGTATCGCATCGCGCAGGAAAGCTTGAACAATGTCGTCCGCCACGCGAAGGCGACGCGGGTCGACGTTGCCTTGACTCAGTCCCGCATGGGACTGCTCTTCACGATCGCCGATAACGGCGTTGGATTCCCCCAGAATCTTCGGCGACCTGAAGCAGGAGGTCTCGGTTTATTGAGCATGAAGGAGCGGGTGGCCCTGATCGGAGGCACGTTGACGATCGACACCGTCATCGGCAGCGGCACAACGCTTCACGCCAGCATTCCCTTGATGGAGGAGATGTGACAAAACCCCGAGTGCTTCTTGCTGACGACCACACATTAGTCCTGGACGGCTACCGCAAATTACTGGAGGGATCCTGCGACATCGTCGGGGCCGCAGAAGACGGCCGCACGCTGCTGAAGATGGCCCACCAATTCCAGCCAGACATTGTGACCCTCGATATTTCCATGCCCCATCTGAACGGCATCGACGCCGCCCGCAAACTCCACAAGGATTTGCCGGACACCAGAATCATCTTCGTCACCATGCATGCCGACCAGGCGTATGTGAACGAAGCCTTTAAGGCCGGCGCCAAAGGCTACCTCCTCAAACGCTCGGCCGGATCGGAACTCGTCCAGGCTATTCACGCCGTCATGAGCGGACATAACTACATTACCCCACTGATAGCAAAGGGATTAGTGCAGTCTGTTGTGACCGGACGAACGCCGTCTACCAAGCGCGGCGATGCATTGACGCCGCGCCAGCGCGAAGTGTTGCAACTAGTCGCGGAAGGGAACACCGTGAAAGAAATTGCGACCGCCCTCGACATCTCTCCTAAAACCGTCGAGTTTCACAAGACACACTTAATGGATCAGCTGGATCTCCACACCACGGCCGAGCTCACCCGGTATGCCCTGACCCACGGGCTCATTTCATCGTAACTCCCGTTCTGCCGCTACTCCCGGGCTTTCGCCGGGAAAACCCAGGGATTTCCCCAGCCCTACCTGGGGACCTGTCTAGTACTGTCTCACCTCTCCAGGGCTTAGACTCCCACCTACGGAGCGTAGCCAATCGGGCACGTGCGTTCCGCACCATCATCTCCATGGAGGTGCGCCATGAAACGGACTCGAATCCTGCTGGCGGACGATCACCCGCAAATCCGAGAACTCCTCCGCGTCATTCTGGAACCGGAATTTAGAGTCGTCGGCGCAGCGGAGGATGGCGAAACACTCTTGCAATATGCCCAGAGCCTGCAACCGGATGTGATCATCTCCGACATCAACATGCCGAAAGTAGACGGCCTCCAAGCCGCGCGGCTCCTGAAAGATATCGCCCCCCACTCACGGGTCATCTTTCTGACCGCCCACGCCGAATCTTCTTATGTGGACGCCGCCTTTGCCGCGGGGGCAGTCGGCTATCTCATTAAAGGCGCAACCACGGACTTGGTCGGCTCGTTACGGTCCTTGATCGACAGCGTTCGCGCACAGAATATCGCACCGTCCATCCCCCCGAGGCCGGCAAGACCATCAGCCCCGGCGACGGGAGTACGACCGGCCCACTAGGTTGGGTTGGAACACGGCCAGATTGATCGGATCACTTGAGAGGGAACCGCAATGGCTATGCGAATGACACTCTGCGGATTTTGTCGACGTCTCACCGGCGAAAAGGTCGAGGCAAGTCCAGCCAACGGCGAGCAGGAGGCAGGGCCATCGAAGGACGCTCCGCCCCTCCCGGAGAACGTCAAGATCGAAGAGGCCTATTGCCGTGACTGCGAGCGGTTCTACGACCAACTCCTCACGTTCGGTCGAGGATACCTCCCCTCTGTTGACGGGGATCAGCCGGAGCCTCCGGCCCGTGCGATCCCGCAGCCGGCAATGACAACAGGATTTCGGGCATAGAGGACTCATCCGTATGGCCACGTCCGCACAGAAAAATGGATTCGACATGGAGACGCACGCCGGCCGCACATGCGCCCGCTGTCAGGGTCCGACCGTTTCAGAAGTATTTGTCGATTGGACATCCGGAGGGGGACATCTGTCGTTTCCCGGACAACGGTGTCTGCTCTGCGGGGACATCACCGATTCGCTCATCCTCTCCCATCGTGCCACCCGCCCCAGGCCAGGTGCCTGCAAAGCACGACCCCCGCGGGGACAGTCCCTCGGGGCGGTATCGATCGGAGCAGAACGCCTGCGCCACTCCAACGGGGACCATCCGCAATGAGACTGGCCTCCTTGAACCGGCACGACATGATGACAAAACAGGAACCCCATTTGTCGACAGAATCATCGGTGCGGCGGCGCATCCTCGTCATCGATCATGATGATGACGTCCGCCTGGCTGTCTGCAGCCAGTTGGCCCAGTGGGGATTCGAGGCTGAGGGGGAAGACAACGGCGTATCGGGACTCGCACGTCTCGCTCAAACAGCTCCCGCCTCGGCGTTCGCAGGCATGCTGCTCGAAATGGATATGCCGGTCCTCGGCGGCATGGCCGTCCTCCAGGAAATGAAGGACCGCCATCCAACCGTCCCGGTCATTGTCATGGCGCGCACGCCCCACATCGACAAGCTTCGAAGCGCGGTCAGGATGTGGGCGCAAGAATACCTCGTGAAACCCTTTGACCCGGAGCTTTTGAAGCTGAAATGCGCCTCGGTGTTCTCCAGACCGCCGCACTGAACGCAAAATGAATGGCAGACCGTCTCCAGCACAGTCAGACCAATGGGTGACCGAAGACCAACGGCCAATCACGTGGCATCGACTCATAGCGGTGCCTCCTGAACGGGATTCGTCGAAAGCAATCGGGCTCCCCTTGGTCTGGCTCTGGATGCGACACAATGCCACGTACTAACCCCAAAGGAACAGTCACCGTGTTAGTCGACCCAGATCCCCCTGAGTAGACCGCCACCGAGAGCTCAGACACCGGCCGGAATCGACGGAACGATCGCCCAAGCCAGTCCTGACACTGTTCACGAAACATCCACAGCCTCTGGGAAGCCAGGCTCGATTGCCCTGCTGTGGGTACCAGGAAGATTACACATGACCGACCGAACTGATGCGCCGAACACCCGTACGATCCTCGTCATCGACGACGATCCCGATATTCGCAAGCTCCTCCGGCTCGCGCTTGAAGAAGCTGGCTATGACGTTCGGGAAGCCCAAGAAGGAGATGCCGGATTGGCGATCGCCAGACAGGAAGAGTGCGCTCTGGCGATTGTGGATCTGTTCATGCCCGGCAAAGAAGGACTGGAAACGATTCTCGCCTTACGGCGTGCGAGGCCGCAGATCAAACTGATCGCCATGAGCGGGGGAAGCGGCCAGACCGATATGTTGCCTGCGGCTAAATCGTTTGGCGCCGACCGGACAATCCATAAACCCTACGAGCTCGACACACTACTGACGTCGATCGCCGCGCTGCTCTCACAACATTGAACTCCATTCGGTCGATACAGCAGCCGGCGCTTACTGCGCACAGAAAGGGATGCCATGTATAGAAAGAATCCGGGGTTCTCCGTCACTCATCGCGCACTCCGACTAGTGGGGCTATTCATGGGAGCCGGGATCCTGGCGGCCTGCGCCGCAGCTTCACCCAACGCTACTCCGTTGCGGACTCACTACATCCACATTCAGGATGCCGTCAGCCCACAGCGCTTGGATGTCCATGTCGGAGACGAAGTACGGTGGCAGAACCTGCGTCAGGAGCCGGTCAAGATCGGCCTACTCAGTCAATTGTCAGAATCAGGCGTTTCCTGCCAGACAGGTTTCTCGCGTTTCGGGGCGCTTGATGATACCGCCACCATCCCGCCCAATGCGTACGTGAGCCTCTGCTTTGCCCTTACTGGCTCGATTCAATATAATATCTGGCTGAATCCTCAAGATCCGTTCAGAAGCATGACTCCCACCGCAAAAATAGTGGTGTCCGCCAGAGCAACCTAACGATGGAACTGATATGCTGACAGCTCTCACCAGAGTACTGTATATGAACATTCGCTCAGGTCTTTTGCTCGCAGGCCTCGTCGCGGCACTATCTAGCGCCGCGATGCCGGCTTCGCTTGCCTTCGCGTTGGAACCGGCCCCATCGGCCTATACACTCGACTCGATTCTCGACCTGGCCTTGGCGAGAAATCCGGCCGTATCGTCCGCAGAAGGGACTATCGATCAGCAGCGCGGCCAACAGACCGCCGCCGGCGCCTATCCGAATCCTACCGTCACCGGATACATGGGCTACGGTGAAGTGCGGGACACCGGTCGGGCCAATATCCGCGAATCCCTCCAACGTGAAACGCTCACCGAATACAACGTGACCATCGGACAGCCATTGGAATGGCCGTCGATGCGAAAGGCTCGCCAAGGGGTGGCAGACGCGGGACTGGCGACCGCCAACGCCGGCATGTCGGAAACACGCTTGCACCTGACCACTCAAGTCAAGGTCGCCTTCTACGACCTATTGCTGGCCCAACGGGATGCCGCGCTCGCCCGGCAAAATCTGGAAATCGTCGAAAGCGTCGCCCGGATCGTCAAGGCGCGGGTGAAGTCAGGAGAGGCGCCGCAGTTCGAATCGATCAAATCCGAAGTTGAGGTTCTGAAGGCCAAACAACAGCTCGCCCGCGCCGAAAACGCCGTCCGCATCAACCGGGCGGTGGTGGATACCCTGACCGGCGGCGCGCTCGGACCAACCTATGTCATTCAGGGCGACTTCATGGGCATGTCGAAGGAAGTCCACCTTGACGGACTGATTGTCCGCATGGGCACCCAGCATCCGACCATTGAACGGCTGCTGAAATCGGTCGAACAATCAGACTGGAAAATCGAATTTGAACGGCAATCAAGAATTCCCAGCGTGACGGTCAACGGCAGCTATTGGCGCGAGATCGGCCGGGAAGCGGTGCAAGGAGGGCTGTCCATCCCGATGCCGCTCTGGTACCGCCGGGAGGGAGAAATCGCCGCGTCGTTAGGGTCCAAGCGACATCATGAAGCCGAGCTGCTGCGGACGCGCAACGAACTGGCGAGGGCCATTTTCCAGCATTATCAAGATGCCCGAACGACGGCCGAATTGATCGACGTGTTTGACAAGGGCTTGCTGAAACAAGCGCAAGAAGCCTTACGACTCGCTCAGTTTAGTTTCCAGCAAGGGGCGTCGAGCCTGCTCGACGTCTTTGATGCTCAGCGCGTGCAACGCCAGATCCAGATGGACTACGCCCAAGCGCGGTACGAATTGTCGGTCTCCCTGGCTCGCCTGGAACGAGCCGTGGGAGGCGCCCTATGACCTCGTCTGCACCATGTCGCACCCGACCCGGCACACCGGAGAACACTTCCGTGATGAGCTCACCATTGCACGTCCAACTTCATCTCCTTGCAGGCCTGCTGGTCGCTGCGCTCCTGGCTCATTCAGGATGCAACCAGGCGCCGGGCGATGCCGCCGTGGCCAATCGGCCCGGCGCCGACTCAGCCCCCGGCATCGTTGCCCTGACCGCGGAAGAATCCGTCCGCATCGGGCTGGTCGTCCAGCCGGCGACTCGCAGCGATTTCCGCACCTCTCGGGACTTTCCCGCGATCCTACAACCGAATGAACGCGCCATGGCGGACATTACAACCCTGGTCCGCGGGCGGGTCGTGGACGTCTACGCAGACTTGGGGCAACAGGTCGAAGCCAACGCCCTCCTAGCCATCCTCTACAGCAGCGACCTGGGCCTGGCACAATCCGCCTATCTGAAGTCGCGCGCCAAACTCCATGTCGCCGAGCAAGCCTACGCGCGGGCCAAGTTCCTGCTGCAGGAACAAGTGATCGGGGAAGCGGAAGCCCAGCGACGGCAGGCGGAACTGTTCAGCATGCAGGCGGAAGCCCATGAAGCGCGCGATCACCTGAAGCTCCTCGGCATGAACGAGGGAGAATTCCGCCGACTCGACAAAAGCCGGGACATCCGATCCCATGTGCCGATCGTGGCCCCCTTTGCCGGCCGCATCATCGGACGCAACCTGACCAGAGGAGAGGTCGTCGAGACCACCGAGAAGCTCTTCGTGGTCGCCGATCTTTCCGAAGTCTGGGTGCGGGCCAACATCCCGGAAAAAGACATTCCGTTCGTCCACACCGTCCATGCCTCCGGTGGCAGGCAGGCCGAAGTGCGCATCAATGCCTATCCGAAGGAAACCTTCAAGGGAACGATCACCTATGTCGGCGACGTCCTGGATCCCTCCACCCGCACGATGCAGCTGCGGCTCGAGCTTCCCAATCCCGAGGGACGGCTGAAACCGGAGATGTTCGCCACCATCCGCCTCTTCTCTGAATCGCAGCCTGACCGGTTGGCCGTACCGGAAGCCGCGCTCCAACGGGACCAGAACCGGACGTTCGTCTTCGTGCAACGCAACGTAACCGAGTATGAAGTCCGCGAGGTCCAAGTCGGAGAATCCAACGGCACCCATAGCACCATCCTCGGAGGCCTCACCGAAGGCGAACCGGTCGTCACGCACGGCGCCTTCATCTTGAAATCCGAGTTCTTGAAGAAACAAGTCTGATGGTTACCCGCCTGCTCGACATTTCACTGCGCCAGCGCATGCTCATCGTGATCTTCGCCATCATGCTCGGCATCGGGGGACTCTATTCCTTTCGCACCATCCCGATCGATGCCTTTCCCGATGTCACCAGCGTGCTGGTGCAAGTCGTCACCAAGGCGCCCGGGTTGTCTCCTGCCGAAGTCGAACGGCTGGTGACCTATCCGATCGAACTGCAACTGACCGGCGTCCCCGCGCTTATGGAAATGCGGTCCCTGACCAAGGTCGGGCTGTCACTGGTGACCATCGTGTTCGACGATGCGATGGACATCAACCTTGCGCGCCAGCTCGTGCTCGAGCGTCTGATCGAAGTCAAGGAGCAGCTCCCCCCGGGCACAGAACCGATGCTCGTGCCGAACAGCACGGGATTGGGCGAGGTCTTCCAGTACTACCTGGCCGGCGCCCGCGCTCCCGCCCTGGACGAAGCGGTAACCCACCAGCAGTTGATCGATCAACGCACCCTCCAGGACTGGGTTATCCGGCCGCTGCTGAAGAGCACGCCCGAGGTGATCGATGTGAACTCCATGGGCGGCTTCGTCAAACAGTATCAAGTGCTGGTCGAGCCGGCCATGTTGCGCAAATACAATCTGACTCTCCGCGAGGTCTTCGACGCCGTGGCCAGCAATAACGCCAACGCCGGCGGCAACATTCTGGAGAAACACGACGAGAAATATATTGTGCGCGGGATCGGCCTGATTCGGTCGCTCGAAGACGTCGGGCGCATCGTCATCAAAGAAGCCGGCGGCACGCCGGTCTTTGTGAGCGACGTGGCGCAGGTGTTGATCGACCATGCGGTCCGGCACGGGGCAACCGTGCTCAACGGAGATCGCGAGGTGGTCAGCGGGATCGTCCTCATGTTGCGCGGGGGGAACGCGCGTGACGTCGTCGAAAGCATCAAGGCGCGCATCGACGACATACACCGTCTGCATCTGCTGCCGGACGGATTGCGTATCGTGCCGTTCTATGACCGAATCGAATTGATCACGTCCGCTTTGAATACGGTGTATAAATCTCTCGCCGAAGGCGTCGTGCTGGTCGTCGTGGTGCTGGTGCTTTTTCTGGGCAATCTGCGCAGCGCACTGATCGTCGTCGCAACCCTGGTGCTGGCCCCGCTGGCCACGTTCATCGTCATGGGCCAAGTCGGACTCACGGCCAATCTCATGTCGCTGGGCGGGCTGGCGATCGCCATCGGCATGATCGTGGACGGCTCCGTGGTCGTCGTCGAGAATGTGTACCGGCACCTCTCAGAGCACTCGTCCGCTGCCGTCCCGCGCCTGGAGCTGATCACCAGATCCGTCAAGGAAGTCGGACAGCCGGTCGTTTTCGGAATCCTGATCATTATTCTGGTATTCCTGCCGCTCTTGTCCCTGCATGGGATGGAGGGCAAGATGTTCAAACCCCTCGCCTACACCATCATGATCGCCCTGCTGGCCTCCCTGGTGCTGTCGCTCACGCTCTCGCCGGTCCTTTGCTCTCTCATGTTGAAGCGAGGGAGCGAGGAAGACCCCTGGATCGTCCGCTGGACCAAGCGCCTCTATGCCCCGTCGCTCCGGTGGGCATTGGGACATACCAGCATCGTGCTGGTGGGCGCAGTGGGCTCGCTGCTCGGCAGCCTGGCGCTGTTTCCGTTCCTGGGAAGCGAATTTATCCCGATTCTCAACGAAGGAACCGTCGCCCCGCAAACGATCCGGTTGCCGAGCGTCTCCCTCCCTGCGTCTATCGAAATCGAAAAGCGTATGCAGCAGGCTATGATGGAATTTCCGGAGGTGGAGATGGTCGTCTCGAAGATCGGACGCACGGAACTGGGAAACGATCCGCAGGAACCGAACGAAAGCGACCCCGTCGTCCGACTCCGCCCGCTGGACCAATGGACGACCGCCCGGACGATGCCTGAATTGATGCAGAAATTCCGCGAGCGCTTGACGAGGATCCCGGGCGCGACGTTCCTGATCAGCCAGCCCATCCAACAGCGGGTCGACGAGCTGATCTCCGGCGTCCGGACAGAAGCGACCGTCAAGCTGTTCGGGGAGGATCTGGAGATCTTACACAGCAAGGCCGAGGAGATCGCCGGCCAGCTGAGCTCCGTGCGCGGGGTGCGGGATATCAAGATCGAGCAACTCTTCGGACAACCCTATCTCACCATCGACATCGATCGCGGCAAGATTGCGCGCCACGCCATCAATGTGTCCGACGTGCGGGACATCATCGGCACCGCGATCGGCGGCGAAGTCGCGACTCGCGTCTACGAGGGGCAGCAACGATTTGAACTGCTCGTCCGATTCCCGGAGCAATACCGGAACAGCGCCGAGACGATCAGCAACATTCTCGTCACCGGAAGGGACGGAGCCCTGATCCCTCTCGCCGACCTGGGAAGCATCCGCCTGGAGGAAGGCCCCGGCCGGATCAGCCGGGAAAAGCTCCAACGGTATGTCTCCATCGGGTTCAATACGATGGGACGCGATATCGGCAGTTTGGTCGCTGAAGCACAGCAGAAGATCGCCACCCAGGTGGTGCTTCCCGCCGGCTATACCGTCGCCTGGGGAGGCTCGTTCGAAAATATGGAGCGCGCCATGGCCAAACTCCGGCTCATCGTCCCGATCACGATCGGATTGATCTTCCTGTTGCTGTACTCCACCTTCGACTCGCTGCGTCAGGCCGCTCTCATCATTTTGAACCTGCCCTTCGCACTGATCGGCGGGGTGGTTGCGCTCTGGCTGACCGGTGAATATCTCAGCGTGCCGGCCTCGATCGGGTTCATCAACCTCTTCGGCGTGGCCGTGCTGAACGGCATCGTGCTGGTCTCGTGCATGAATGCCCTGCGCGAGGAAGGCGCGTCGCTGGATGAAGCCGTGATGTCCGGGGCGTTGCTGCGCCTGCGACCGGTCCTCATGACCGCCCTGGTCGCGTTGCTGGGGTTGGTCCCTCTCGCCTTCGCCCATGGAATCGGCTCGGAGGTTCAGCGCCCGTTGGCCATCGTCGTCATCGGCGGACTGGTCAGCTCCACATTGCTGACGTTGATCGTCCTTCCGATCCTCTATCGATGGATCGAGGGCCGTACCCCACAGGACACTCCGCCGACCGACAGCCGCCCCATCATCGAATCAGCCCATGGAGGGCAATAGCCCTGGTGCAATCTCATCTGGTCGTTGGAACGTTTCAACAACCTGCGCATGACAAGCGCTTCGTGAAGGACAACCGGACGGTCTCCATACCATGAACGTGCGACCCACGATCAAGCAGGAATGGTCCCTATTGGTCAGCGACGGCACGTCGGTGGCCTTTCTTGTCTTCGGACAGAGATGGCTGGGGGATCTTTCGCACCAGACGTGGTTTGCACTCATGTTCGTGTGGCTCTTCACCGTCATCCTGCTGTCGGCCTTTGCCGTCGTCCGCCATGCCGAAAGCCTGGCGACGAAACTGGGGGAACCGGGGGGGACGCTCATTCTGACGCTGGCCGTCACCGGGATTGAAGTCATGATGATCGCCCTCAATGGAATGATCGGCTTTTCCCTCCTGCTGGGAGGACTGCGGTATCACGAACAAACCTACAATCTGCAAGAGCGAACGCCTTCCTGGCGGTGATCATCCCCCTGGCCGTGCTTGGCCTGGTCCTGCCCAATTTTACGGTGTCTTCTCCGGGGCCGACCTTATCGCCTCGCCAATCGGCCTTTTTGCTCATCATGTCGATCGGACTCTATGCGGTTTTTCTCGCCATGCAGATTTCCCGCCATCGGAATTACTTTATGGCGCCGGCCTCACTCGAACCGACGGAAGCCCCTTACTTCAAATGCTCGTCCGACGACCAAGACCGCTCGGTGTTACACCTGATGCTGTTGCTGGTAGCGCATCTACTGCCTGTCGTCATTCTGGCCGGACAGATTGCGGTCCCTATTACCCACGCCATCCACGAATTACACGCTCCCGCGGCCTTGGCAGGGGTGCTCGTATCAGTGCTGGTGTTGTCTCCTGAGTCGATGAGCGCGGTGCGTGCCGCGATGGGCAATCAACTGCAGCGCTCCGTCAATCTGCTGTTGGGATCGGTCCTGGCCACCATCAGCCTGACGATCCCCGCTGTCCTGACCATCGGATTTGTGATGGATCAGACCATCATCCTCGGGCTCGATGCCGTCGGCATGACCTTATTGCTGCTGACGCTCGGTCTCAGTCTCCTGACCTTTGCCAGTGCCCGCACGAACGTCTTGCTCGGCGCGGTGCATCTGTTGCTCTTTCTCGCGTATGTCATGCTGATTTTCGAACGCTAAATGGCCGGCTAAAGTCGGAGAATTGTGCCTGAAACCGTGACGAAGGAGACGATATCGATGGAGTGGATCTACCTGATCCTGGCTGGTCTACTTGAAATGGGTTGGGCGATCGGTCTGAAATACACCGAAGGATTCTCGCGGCCATGGCCCAGCCTCGGAACGATTACTGCCATGATCGCCAGCTTCTATTTTCTTTCTCAGGTACTGCGGACCATTCCTGTCGGCACGGGCTATGCCGTATGGACCGGGATCGGAGCGGTGGGAACCGCGCTTCTCGGCATGGTCATTTTGGGGGAATCAGTCGCACCGCTACGACTCCTGTCGCTTGCGCTGATTGTGCTGGGCATGATGGGACTCAAGTTGAGCGCGTAATCGGCCCCCCACATCGCCCATCACTCACCACAGGCTCATCAAACGCCGACAAGTCCCGGCTGCCGTACCCATCGCCGTCCAAGCCAGGGCACTCTTTTCCCTAGCCTCGGGATTCACCTAGTTCACCACCGCACCCCTGACTGTTATCCTGTAGCGAATACTTCCGCACTGAGGTGCCGATTGCCTCGTAACAGAGGAGTCGCGACGCCTCAAAGCAAGACTGTGGCCTGCCTCACGGAAGACGGCATACCGGGCTCCGTGAAGGCATCATTCTCATAGAGGTTGACTGAGGTGAAGGACTTCACCGTCAACTCTTCACTGGCCATACAGAAATCACCCCTTAGTTTCACCCGGCGAGGAGAACTTTTCTCAGTAATATCTCTAGGAGATCAAGGCATTAGTATCACCCGGTCGTTACTTCACTAGTTAGGGAACCAGAGCGGCACAGGCGTTGCTTCTTAGTTAAGAAGGCGATCAAGAGCTTTCCCCGTTCCAGCCCACTTGCTCGCCCAAGACGTACAGGGAGGAACCGTATGTCAGACTTCCATCAAAACGGCGTTGTGACCGTGCTCCACCGCCTCGGACGGCCGAACCTCGAACAACTGGAGGCGGAACTTCAGCGGCACGCATCGACGAATCCGATTGCCCTGGTCCTCCCTTCCCTCTACTCAGAGCTCCAGCGCCCGGCGCTCAGGAAGATTGTCGAGACGCTGACTGAGGTACGGTATGTGAACGAGATCGTCATCTCTCTGGACCGGGCTTCGGCGCTGGAGTTCCGCTTGGCCAAAGAATACTTCTCGATTCTCCCGCAGCGCGTCCGGGTAATCTGGAACGACGGAAGCCGCATTCAGCAGATCTTGAAGCGCCTGACCGACAATGCCATCGATGTCGGCCTGGCCGGCAAAGGTCGCGGCTGCTGGACCGCCTTCGGATATGTACTCGCCCGCCACCAAAGCAAAGTGCTCGCCCTGCACGATTGCGATATTGTGAGCTATGACCGGCAGTACCTCGCCCGGCTCTGCTATCCCATCGCCAACCCCAATCTTGGATACGAATTCGCCAAAGGCTACTACAGCCGCATTACCGACCGGCTTCATGGCCGCGTGACCCGGCTCTTCATGACTCCGCTCCTCCGCAGCCTCCAGCAGCTGGTCGGCACACATCCCCTCCTGACTTTTCTGGATAGCTTCCGATATCCGCTTGCCGGGGAATTCGCCATGGTCAGCGATCTCGCCTGGATCAACCGCATTCCGGGAGATTGGGGCCTCGAAGTGGGTGTTCTCGCCGAGGTGTACCGCAACTGCGCGCTCCGCCGCGTCTGCCAGGTCGACATCGCCGACGCCTACGAGCATAAGCACCAGGAACTCTCGGCGGATAATCCTGATGCCGGGCTGTTAAAAATGTCGGCCGACATTACCAAGGCCCTCTTCAGAAATTTGGCCAGCGACGGCGTCATTCTCTCCGACGGCCTGCTGAAAACCCT
Organism: Nitrospira sp.; assembly: GCA_030653545.1. Lineage (NCBI taxonomy): Bacteria > Pseudomonadati > Nitrospirota > Nitrospiria > Nitrospirales > Nitrospiraceae > Nitrospira > Nitrospira sp. Next base: position 149,598 of record JAURZE010000026.1, read on the forward strand.
CAGAGCCACCTACCTTCAAGCCGCGCAGGATGCGATCAGCCGCTACGAAAACGACGCGATGATCAACTCCCTCCAGTTCGATCGCCACCAGGAACGCACCGCCGTCGAAGTATTTCTGAAAGGCATGAAGCTCGCTACTCAGAGTTTCATCGAAGATCCGCTCGGTGTCCCCATGATCTCCAACTGGAGTCGCGTGGTGGCCGCGGTCCCCGATGTCTTCGGGCTCCTGATCGAGGCGGTCGAGAGTGACCATGAGTGGGAACCGGCCGGCGAGCTGGCCCATGGCGACCATCACACCCCGCTCACAAGAGTCTCGTAGCACGCTCGCGTGATGCCCATGCTGCATTCGACCATCACTCCCTTGGCCGCCCAGACCGAAGTCACGGTCGAGCAGATCGGCACGGCAGACCTGCTCGTCGGGGTTCCGAGCTACAACAACGCCGACACGATCGGCCATGTTATTCGGGCCATACGGGCCGGCCTCGCTAAATACTTTCCGGACCGTCGGGCCGTCCTGGTGAACGCCGACGGAGGATCCACTGACGGAACCCCCTTAATTGTCGCCGACACCTTGGTCGATTTTGGTGTGCTGTTCATCGGCGACCGGCAGAGCCCCCTCCATCGCATCGTCACGCCCTACCATGGAATACCCGGCAAGGGAAGCGCGTTCCGCACGATTTTCGAGATCGCCAAACGCCTGAACGTCCAGGCCTGCGCAGTGGTGGATTCGGACCTTCGTAGCATCACACCCGAGTGGGTGGAACTGCTCCTTCGCCCCATCGTGCAGGAAGGCTTCGACTACGTCGCGCCTTTCTATCAACGCCATAAGTACGACGGAACGATTACCAACAGTATTGCCTATCCATTGACCCGCGCGCTGTACGGCTATCAGGTTCGCCAACCCATCGGAGGTGACTTCGGATTTTCCGGCGACCTGGCCAGGCATTACCTGAACAAACACGTCTGGGAGTCTGAGGTGGCCCGCTTCGGTATCGATATCTGGATGACCACGGAGGCGCTGACCAGCGGCGCGCGGGTCTGCCAAAGCTTTCTGGGCGCGAAAATTCACAATCCCAAAGACCCGGCAGCCGATCTTTCCGACATGCTCGCGCAAGTCACCGGCGCCCTGTTCAGCCTGATGGAGACCCATCCCGCCACATGGATCCCCGTGAGAGACTCCAAGCCCGTGCCGCTCTTCGGATTTCAATACGAAACGGGCGTGGAACCGATCCATGTGAACGTCGAGCGAATGCTGGAGGTGTTTCAGCAGGGGCTGCAGGACCTGCAGCCCATCTGGAGTCGCATGTTGTCGGAGGACAGCCTCGCCCGACTCAACTCTTTGCAGGGAGTTGCTCCGACGGCCTTCCGGATGCCGGATGCCCTCTGGGTCCAGGTGATCTATGACACGGCCCTGTCCTATCACGCCGGAGTGCTTCCGAAAGACCACCTCCTGAAAGCGCTCACGCCGTTGTATCTCGGCCGAACCGCCTCGTTCGTTCTGCAGACACAGGGGCTGACCACCCGCGAGGCGGAACATCATGTCGAATCCCTGTGCCGGGCCTTCGAGGCCCACAAAGAATATCTCGTGACACAGTGGCCGTGAGCAGCGGCTACGCCCGGCATGGGGAGTAAAGGAGGGTATCATGACATCACAGTGGATCGAGACGCTACTGGAACCCGTGACCGTCCTCGGCCGGCAAACGCTGGCGATCGTCCCCAATGTGTTGGCCATGAGCCTGCTGCTGCTGGCAGGCGTCGGCACCGCCTGGTTCGTCGGCCACGCGGTCGAACGGTTTCTCCGGGTGATCGGACTTGACCGAGTCAGCGATCGGCTGGGCCTGACTTCCACGTTCCTGCGCGGCGGGATTAAATCGGCCCCCTCCCATCTCATCGGACGAACGATCCACTGGCTCGTTCTGCTCTTCGCGTCGATCGCCTCGCTTGAAGCCTTGCACATCGACTCCGTCAGCCGATTGACCCATGCCACCGTCGCCTATATCCCACATCTCGTCATCGCCACGCTGATCGGAATTGCGGGCTACCTGATCGCCAACTTCGTCGCCCAAGGAGTCCTGATCGCTGCGGTCAATGCCGGCCTCCCGCCGGCCCGCCTGATTGCCTCGGCGGCCCGCTGGGCGATCCAATTGCTCAGCGTCGCCATGGCTCTTGAGCAACTGGGCATTGCGGAACACATCGTGGCCGTCGGATTCGGCATTACCTGGGGCGGCATTGTCCTTGCCGCCGCACTGGCGTTCGGATTGGGAGGCAAGGACCTCGCACGGTCATTTCTTGAGCGTCGGCTGGCTGCTCCGTTGCACGGACCGACTCATGACGATGTTCACCACCATTGAGGCCCCCATGCGTCCTCGCTATCTTGTCTTCACCGATCTGGACGGATGTCTGCTCGACAGCCGGACCTATTCGTTCGACGCAGCTCGACCGGCCCTCGAACGACTCCAGGCGAACCACATTCCCGTGGTTCTGGTTTCCAGTAAGACGCGGGCGGAGATCGAGCCGCTTCGCCAGCAACTGAATCACCAGGGTCCGTTCATCGTCGAAAACGGCGGCGCCGTATTCGTGCCTCTCGGCACCTTTGATTTCCCCCTGGACCGCGCCCGACGACGGTCTACCTATCACGTCATCGAGTTTGGAACGCCCTACGCCCTGTTACGCGATGTACTCAAGCAGATTGAGGAAGCCGTCGGTACGCCGTTGATAGGATTCGGGGATCTTTCCATCGATGAGATTATGGAGCTGACCGGACTATCCAGGGAAGCTGCACTACGGGCCAAGATACGCGAGTACGATGAGCCCTACCTGGTACAGGGCCCCGCCACGCTGGCCACCGAGGTCTGCCGTCAGATCATCACGCGAGGATTACAATGGACGAAGGGCGGGCGCTTCTTTCATCTGACGGGACTGAACAACAAGGGGCAAGCCGCCTTGAGACTGCTTCATTGCTATAAACGGCAATGGAATCTCGATGGAACACCGGGCGAGGTTGAAACAGTAGGGATCGGGGATAGCCTGAACGATCTCCCCCTCCTGCTCGCGGTGGATCACCCGGTGCTGGTGCAGAAGCCGGACGGATCGTACGACCACGACATCCATGTCCCCCAGCTGATCCATGCCCCGGGCATCGGACCCGTCGGGTGGAACCAGGCGATTCTGAATCTGCTACGACTCGCAGCCTAGCAGCCGCGCGACCCTCTCTGAATAGGTGTGTCCCTCAGGCGGACTTTTTCGACGCAAACACCGCCGCATCACAGGAGAGATACTTGATCTGCTTGATGGGGACCAGGATCATTTCCCGCGGCGACTCCAGATAAATAAACTCCTGGTCTTCCGACAACCGATGACTGACCGCGTCCTTGATCAGCAACTCCTGATTGTCCACAAACACCACTTTGACCCAATACTGCACGATCAGCTCCTTCCGACAAAAAACCGGCGATCCGGCTATACCACGACCCCTTCAAAGCCAGAGGATTATACTGATCCCTTCAAGACTGTGGCAACTTGCCAGCCATAGCCGCTCGTGAGTAGAGTAGCAATGCAGAATCATGTCTTCGAGGAATGTCTGATGGCCAAGTCATTGCGAATCAGCGGGTTGACGGTGCTCTTGCTCGCCGGCCTCACGATGTCCCCTCTCCCGAGCGACGCGCAGGTGGTTGGAGACGAGGCTGAACTGGGTCGGCTCCAGTCGAAAGCCGAAGACGCGATCGGGAATGACGATGCGGATGGAGCCGCGATGATGATGGGGCGGGCCGCGTTGCTCGCTGCTCAACTCGGCAAGAGAGAGACCGGATGGAAGACGGCATACCGCAAGGGCCAGGAAGCGCTCTTCAGATCACAGGAACATACCTACCGGGCCATGGCCCTCTTTCGCCGAGCCGGCGGTCAATTGCCGGCCTCATCGGGAGTCTGCGGCAGCCTGGCCCTCGGTCATACCGCTCTTACTCACGTGGCTGAGGGGAAGGAACCTTCTCCCCAAGACACCCGCCTCCTGGAGGAGGCCAGGCGTCTTCAGGAATCTGCGGAAAACTGGAACCAGGTTATCGTATCCCTGGTTGCCGAATACCAATGTTCGTAACTCCCCGAAGCCGTGGGTCTGGCCTTAGTCGTCTTCCGGGTTGATGATGTGCAGGCCCGCCGTCTTTGACGCCGCCAACAGCTGCGCGTCCGCACTCACGACGGTCAGTCGCAACGGCTTCAACTCCAACGCCAACGCCAGATGCATCACTTGCGCAGCCCGGAGAAAGGGATACTCCAGGACCAACTCTTTGGTGGCCAGATACGTCCCCATGGTCGGCGCAATAAACTCGAACAGTCCGGCCTTCGATTCCAGCTCGAATTTATACAACACCGAATAGCAATCGTCCCGGGTGATCTCTCCCTGTTGAGCGCGATTGGAGAGCGTGGCGTAAAAGTCCGTAACCGTCCAGGTCGGCAGAATAGCGACTTTGCCACGCTTGACCATCAGCTTGTTGACGACGCGAGTACCCCGCTCCATGCTGTAGCGTTTGACGAGCGCGGTGGAATCAAAATAGTAGTATGGCATCCTGTCACACCCTCCCCTTCATGATCAGGGCGGCCAGGGGACCCTGGAGTTTTGAGAGTCGATCCTGCAGCTCGTCCAGCGGCACTTCCTCGTACCCCTGCTTGCGCAACGTATCGGCCAGATTGCCTTGATTGAATGACGCGGTGTCGTCCTTCAACCGGTCGCCCAGCTTGCGCTTCGCCAACCGGCTCGACAGTTTCCGTCCGGGCTTCGTCAGCCCGCGTCCGCGGCTCCGTGGGGCGCGGCCCATCGCTTTCTCTGTAGACTGTGTCACAGTGTTGGTTTCCTCCTCGTTAAAATGGGCGTGGGCTCGATAACGCCGGATTCGCCGGTGTGGATTCTCGCGGACACCCGGCCGGTGATGGCACCTGGGCCGGCAATGACGCCTCTCCAAATACATGAGATGCGATCGCTTTGGCAAGGTCTGAAGAAAATTCTTGTTGGATAACCCGTAGGGCTTTCGCCGTGGCTTCGCGGTCGGACAGATGCCCTTCCTTCCCGCCGCGCGAGACCGCGCCGACCACGCGCTGCGTCGCGGACTCCACCACATCGAAGTCGCTGCACCACCGCACATACTTAAATTGCGGATCGCGCACATCGATCGGCCAGACACGCACGGTGCCACGCACCAGCAATTCGCTGCCGGCCCGTTGGGCGGTCACATGCAATCCTTCCCGAATCAATCCTTCAGCCAGGGAACGCTGGATCGGCTCCGCATGATCCCCGGTCACCTCGACCGCAATAACCAGGTTGGTCGAGAGAAACTGATCCAGTTCATTCGACAATTCATTCACACGATACGCGGCCGGAGTCCCCTGGCCGGAAGAACGAATGACGCGCAAATCTGCATTGAATGCGTCACGCATCACAAGATTTCTTGTGGCACGCCGCAGGTTTCGCACTTTGGTCAACTTATCAGTGGTCTGCCGGGCTTCGAGCAGATCGGTCTCAATCGCCCGATCCAGTTCTCGCATCTTATCCATCATCGCCGCTTCGCCCTGGCCGCGATGCATCCCCGCCAAGGCATAATGCACCCCCTGATGCCGGTCGTACCAGGTATCCAGAATCTTTACGTTCTCGAGAACTTTATCGGTAGAGACGTTGGTCACCTGATCCAGGGTCAACCGCCGTTCCGTATTGGTACTGCCGTGACGTTCAACCAGCAGGTACGACTCCCAGTCCTTGGCCTGCGCCGCGACCTCGGCCTTAAAAATTCTGGCGACGGCTGCATAGGCCTGATCGGTTGCCGCACCCTTGTTCGTCGCCTGGCCCTGCCCAAGCAGATATTGGCTTGAAGAAAATTCGGCCGTCGCGCCATCCACCCAGGCCGGCTTCGATTTCCCCCCGAACCACGTACAACCCGAGAGGGCGATGCCTCCGATGAACAGCATCACCAGCGGCAAGACGACATCACGCCTGAGTCTGACCGGACCCCTCATTGAATCACCCGTTGAATCATGACCGCAGTTTGTCCCCGGCCCAGAATGAGTGTCCGACTACTCTCCGTCGTCGGACCGTTTGCTTGCCCAAGCAGCTGCACCGACGCCGCATACTGCCCGGGCTCGACCCAGGCGCGAGCGATGTGAATTTCATCGGGGAGCGTCTGCCAACTGCGCTTATCGGCCTCTTCCGAGGCCACGGCAAGTCCCTTAGTCAGAAGCCCGACGATGAGCCCCACCCAAGGGGCGGCATCTTTACCCGCCGCTTGCTGAGCCCCGCGTGTGGCTCCTTCCGCCATCGCAAACTTGACGGCGGCACGAGCCAAGGCCTTGACCGTAATGCCGGGCAAACGATCGGAAAGACTCTTATCTGCCAGCGCGGAGATGTCCTGCCCCAACTCTGAGGACACCCTCACCTGCCGACCGGTCTCGCCGACCAACGTCAGCTGCTCCACGGGTACCTGCGTTTTCTGCGTCACCAATCGGGGCAACGCCACGCGCACGACACGACCATTGAGGCCATACAGGACACTATCGACCCCGCGGTTCTGATGCCGCGACGACTGGGAGAATCCACGATTCAACAACACGAGCTGCAAGGCATCCAGGCTGATCGGCAAGTCAAGAAAGCGGTCCTCCTTACGAGGGGCGCGGCCATTATAGCTGATCAACACCACTTGAGCGAGGTCTCGCTGCGCCGCGCTGGCCTGCCACGCCGTATCAGGGAAGAGCCGCCGATACTCCTCAAACTCATTCGTCAAATGAAGCGCGTCAGCGGTCCGCAAGAGATCGGCACGGAGTTGAGCCGGGACTGGCGTGCGCGCCCAACCCCGGTTGGCTTCGTACGCATCATAGGCCTTCCGATAGGCAATGAACGCGTTATTCACATCATCTGTCGCCTCATAGAGAATGCCCGTCAGATATCGGGCAAACCCATCCTCCCGATAGCTCGCCTTCTCCTTGACCCTATCCGAAAGCACGTTGAGCCGGTGATCGATCCGGCGGGCTTCCACCAAGGCTTCCTGAAGCTGCCCCTGCGCGGCGTAGTTCAGCGCCTTGACGACATTGATCATCACATGTTCGTAGGGTTCCCCTTCGTACGACAGCGCGTTGTCATTGGTGAGAAAGGCGGCGGCTTCGGAGCGGATAGTCCTGGTATAGAGCCGCTCCACTTCCTCCTCTGCCTGCTCCAAAACGGCGCTGCTCTGCTGGTAGTCGCCGGCCAATTGCAGCGTCATCCCGCGATCCATGCCATATAACAGGCGGCTCTTGTCCCCGTAGGATTTTTCAGCTTGTTGAACAATCGCGGCCGCCTGCTTAGCATCGCCCGCGGCCAGGCTCTGCTCAATCAACAGGTAGCGATCGACGGAAGGACCGCACGCGGTCAACAGCAGCAGCCCGGCGAGGAGAGCGAATAGAAGGGATGAACGGACAACGCGCCACGGCGCCAACAGACTGTGGGAAACACGTGGGGAGAGAGGGCTCAACAGAGTCCTGGAGCCTAGAAAATGGTTCGCTTCTTTTCGATGACCTTCTTAATCTTCTTCTGCCCATACCAAACCTTGGCGTTGCTCTCCAGATCGATCATCTGGAGATCCACTTGATAGAACACGGCTTTGGTCGCATCCGCTTCGTCGAGGATCGTCGAAATCGTCCCCTTCATCATGTAATCGGCACCGATTTCTTTTCCGGGAGCTTTTTGGGTATCTTCGCGGGAATACATCGCCTGCTCTTTGCGCTCGGTCCGCAATTCATCGCGCTCACCCTTGCCGGCGACGAACGTGACTTTCTGCGAATTCGTCAGCTCGCGCTCAAGGTCGGTCACAAACGTCTGGACGCTGATGTGCTCGTGGCTGCTGTTCAGGATCGTGCCGACCACCACAACAGGCTGGCGATGCTTCGCTTGCGTGAAGTTGCCGAGCCATGGGTAACTCAGCGATTCCTTCACCATGGTCTCAGCGACCATCCGCGAGTCGGTATCGTTCCAGCGCCCGCTCAGGTCAGTGACCACCCCGGCATCGATACGCGTGACTTTCGTTTCGTGCCCGCAGCCTGCCAGAGTCAACACCGACACCGCTCCCAGCGCCAGCCATCCAGACTTCATCACCATCACCCCGTCCCTCCGCTGAAAATCTTCTGAGAAAAAGAGAATGAAACCGGCCGGCTATCGCGCCAACCGCTTGTCTTCTTCCTTCTCCAGCCGGTCGAACATCTTGTCGGCATTCTTTCGGACAAAATCGCGCACCTGCGCATTGAGTTCTTTCGCCTGCTCCAAGTTGTTCTTCATTTCTTCGAGGTTCAGCTTGGTAAGGACGTAATAGGTATTGGTCTTCTCGTCTTTATATCGATCGATCGGACGCACGCCGCTCAACGTCGCCGTCGTGACCGTCTTGATCGCCCGCTCGACATTCTGCTCTTCCGTGTTTCTGGTGAAATCGCCGGCTGTCGTCGACGCGGCGTAATCTCTCATCAGGTAACCGGTGTACGTTTCAAAGGTCTTGGCTATTTCAGCGCGCGCGCGATTCTCTGCCGTATCCCAGGCCAACGGCTCGTTCCGCACACCGACCACCGCCCCCACCCCATAGAACGCCTTGCTATCCTTCTCGTTGAAGGCTCCCGACCCCTTTTGCACCCACTTTGGAGGGCCACCACAAGCGGCAAGTCCGACCAGGAGAACAATGGCAAGCCCGCTGCCGGCCAGTCTCGTAAAACGCCCTTGCGATGTAGCCATGCGATCCTCCTTCATGACGAGAAATTGAGTACGTGGTGCGTGAAACGTTTCGAAAATTCGCGTGAAATCATGCTAGCATGCGACTTTACTTCAGTCAACGCAACGGCGTATGAACGGTTGACGAGACTGCGCCTATTCAATCCACCCGGTGACGATTTTTAGGGGAGGCACACACTGTGGCCGACGTTCAAATAGAAGACGGCATTATCAAGATCGCCAGCTTGGAGATTCAGGATCCCAAGGCCGCCGCGGTCCTGGCAGAATATCCGCAAGTGCGCTGGGCCGAAATCACGAGACGCGCGCTGAAGATCGGATTGGGCTATCTCAAGGGTGGGGGAAAAGACTAGGGCTTCCTCTGAGCGTCAGCCTGACTGACTGCCGCTCGCGCACGGGAATCGGTTCCGCCCAACTCGACATAGCGGCGAAACGCCTCGACGGACTTTGTCTGATCCTTCAGATGATCGGCATAGAGCGTACCGAGCGAAAAATAGACATCCTGATAACCGGCATTCACCTTCAGCGCCTGCAAGAGCGCCTGTTCGGCCTCCGGGAAGCTCCCCCGCTTTTCATAGATCAACCCCAACGTGTAGTACGAGTCAGGATTCGTGGGCGCATGCTTCACGGCCAGTTGGCCGGCGGTCAATGCCTCGTCAAGGTTAGGCAGAATCTCCAGCCGTACGTAACTTTTCAGCACATAGGCTTCGCCGAATTCGGGATTGAATTCAATCGCGCGATTCAGTCGTTCGAGCGCTTCCTCGACGCGCTTCCCCTCCTGGAGCAACGCAAACGCCTGATCGTATTGCGCCTTCGCCGCCTGTTGCCGTTCAGCCGGCGTCTGGGGCCCCGCGCCGAGCACAAACGCCGTCTTGCGCCCTTCGATGAGAATGATATCGCCATCCCCGTCCAGCCTGGCGGATATCGGATGCTGCTGCCCCTGCGTGACGGCGGGAAGCTCCTTCTCAAGGTACGCGCCCAACTCGGACGCCATCAGCCAACCGTTCTTGTTCAGATCCGCCGCACCCTGCAACCCCGTCAGAAGCGATTTCACGAACAGACTCGCATCCCCCACGCGCTTGGACACTTCTCCCTTATCCCCGGCCGTAATCACCTGCATCGCACGGCGTTCCGTGTCGTCCTCCGGTGTCAAGCGGCCTTCGAGCGACAACTGCTGCGGTGCCGTGGCTTCCCATCCCCGAACCGCGGTATCAAGAATGAGCAGGGTATGCTTCGCCGCCAGGCGTCGGGTAAATTCCTTGAGCTGGTCAAAGGTAATGGACTTGGCGACATTATTGATCTGCGCATCCGACGGAACCAGGTAGCCGAGATCCTTCCCATCGGCATCTTGCGTCACTCCGGAATGGCCCACGTAGAACAGCACCAGACGATCCATCCGCCCGACCTTGCGCGGCAACATGTCCGACAAGAGCTGCTGTAGATGCCGAAAGCTGGCATCCTTGTCATAGACCTCAACCACTTCGTCGAAGCCCATCTGACGAAAGGCCTGTGCCACCGTCTTGGCGTCCGCCAAAGCTCCGGGAATCGAAGGAGCCAGCAGATAGTGCTCGACCCCGACGATGACCGCCCAGGACTTATAGTAGAGCCCTTCCGGTTTCCCTAACTGGGCGGAGGCCGGAGAAACTCCGCTCAATCCGGCAAGCCAGAACAGCCCGATACCAAGACTCATGGCACACAAGTTTCGAGTGAACATAGTTGTGATAGATCGAAGAAAAGTTCGCATAAGCAGCTGATGTTGAGCCTACCCTCGGGCTGTGACGGCTGTCAAGGAATTGACCTGGCCAACCCGTTCATTTCAAAGACGCACTCGCCATAGGGTAGATCCCCGTACAAATGTATGGGTTGCAGGGGGAGGCCCCTTTCTCCATAATCATCATATCCGTGCCGAGACGGTTATCGACGAAGGGGAGGCATGTGCGTCATGAGTGAGAAGATCGAGACACTACTGAAGGAAACCCGAACGTACCAGCCTAGCGCCAAGACCAAAGCCGCCGCCCATATTAAGGACTATGAATCCGAATATAAGAAGTCGATTGCCGATCCGGAGGCGTTTTGGAGCGGCGTCGCCAAGGAGCTCGACTGGTTTACGCCCTGGAGCAAAGTACTGGAATGGAACTACCCCTTCGCGAAATGGTTTGTGGGAGCCACCTGCAACATCTCCTATAACTGTCTTGACCGGCACGTCAAAAATGGCCGGAAGAACAAAGTCGCCGTCATCTGGGTCGGCGAGAACGATACCGAGCGTGTCTTCACTTACGGGCAGCTCTACCGCCAGGTCAACCGCTGCGCCAACGCCCTCAAGAAGCTGGGCCTGAAGAAGGGCGACCGCGTCACCATCTATCTCCCGAAAGTTCCCGAGCAGATTGTCGCCATGCTGGCTTGCGCCCGCATCGGTGTGATCCACAGCGTCGTCTATTCCGGGTTCAGCGCCCCGGCGCTGGCCAATCGCATCCACGACGCCGAGTCTCATCTGGTCATCACTGCCGATGTCGGCTACGACCGTGGGAAAGTCATTCCCCTCAAGTCAGTTGTGGACGAAGCGTTGAAGACCTGCCCGACGGTCGAGCGCGTCGTCGTCGTGCGCCGGCAAAAGCCGGAAGTCTCGCTTGCAGCCCCCAAAGAAATTGACTGGCACGAATGGCTGAAAGGCGAATCCGCTGAATGTGAAGCGGTCAAGCTGGACGCCGAAGATCCGCTCTATATCCTGTATACCTCCGGTACGACCGGTAAGCCCAAAGGCGTCGTGCATGTCCACGGCGGCTACATGGTCGGCACCTACATCACATCGAAATATGTGTTCGACTTGAAAGACGATGACGTGTACTTCTGCGTCGCCGATCCGGGCTGGGTCACCGGCCACAGTTATATCGTCTACGGCCCGCTGTTGAACGGCGCCACAATCCTCACCGCCGAAGGCAAGCCGGACTATCCGAACCCCGGCCGCTGGTGGGATTTGATCGACCGCTATGGCGTCTCGATTTTCTACACGACGCCGACGGCAATCCGCCTGCTCATGCGCTATGGAGAAGACTGGCCCAAGAAGTACGATCTCTCAACCTTACGCATCCTCGGCAGCGTCGGCGAACCGATCAATCCGGAAGCCTGGGAGTGGTTCCATCGCGTCACCGGCGGCGACAAACCCATCATGGACACCTGGTGGCAGACGGAAACCGGCTCGATCCTGATTACACCGCTGCCGACCGTCCCCTTGAAGCCCGGCTCCGCCACGCGGCCGTTCCTTGGGATTGAAGCTGATGTCGTGGATCGTGAAGGCAACAGCCTCCCGGCCAATGCCGGCGGATTTGCCGTCATCAAGAAACCCTGGCCCTCCATGATGCGCACCATCTACAAAGATCCGGAGCGCTACAAGACTTACTGGAATACCATCCCGAACTGCTACACCGCCGGCGACGTCTGCCATAAAGACGCCGACGGCTACATGTGGTTCATGGGCCGCGCCGACGACGTGATCAAGGTTGCGGGCAACCGGCTGGGCACCGCCGAAGTCGAGAGCGCATTGGTAAGTCATCACGCCGTCGCCGAGGCCGCCGTCATCGGCAAACCCCACAAGACTGTGGGCGAGTCCATCAAGGCCTTCATCATTCTGAAACAAGGCGAAATCGAAAGTCCTGCCTTGATTCAATCGATCAAAGATCAAGTGATGAAAGAGCTGGGGAAAATCGGGGTGCCGTCTGAAATCGATATTGTGCAGTCACTCCCGAAAACCCGTTCGGGGAAAATTATGCGGCGCGTTCTGAAGGCCAAGGAACTCGGACAGGATCCAGGAGATATCTCGACGATCGAGGAGTAGCATCAGCAAAGACAGTCCTTGGATGCCTCAATCGCCTCAGGATGCTCAAAATGGCCGTCCAGCAAGGCCGCAGCGAGCGAAGAGGCGAGGCGTAATAGCCGGTACGTTGAGCCTTCGTGAAGCGAGAACGCCGCTGGCGGACTTTTTCAGCATCCTGCTAAACGACAAGCCGTTCCGATCCGCCGCCACAAGCGCGGCTGCAGTCCACCCCGCACACCGATGGCTCACCCCCGGTGAGCTCTCATACACGAGGAGACGTCATGCGAAATCGAAGCCTACTGGGAAGAGTGTTTCTCTGTGCTGTGCTTGGCCTGGGGATGGCCCTCAGTGCACCAAGCTATTCGGCGGAACCTGAAAAGCCGACCGCCAAATCCAAGCCTTCAGCCGCCACCAAGGCGACAGCGAAAAAAGTGACCGCCACCAGCACGAAGTATCAGAGCGCCGAAACCGCCGGAAAGGCCACGGCCTGCTTCGGCATAGCTCCCAGCATCGAGAAAGTGAGTCCGGATGAGGGCAAGGCCGGCGACAAAGTGACGATTACGGGAACGAACTTCGGAAACAGCGACTGCTTGCGCAGTATTTCGTTCGGACCAGGCCACGCCGCCACATTCAAAATCGAGAGCGACAGCAAGATTTCCGCAACCGTCCCCAGCGGCGGACGCAAAGGCCTGGCGATGCTCACCGTCACGACCGCATCGGGCGAAGTCTCAAAAACGTTTCTGGTGAAATAACCGCTTGAAGTTAGATCCCCGTTCTTAACCACGCACAAGGTTGAGAACGGGGCGCGAGGTTTCGCTAGTCCGCGTCTTCCTGACAAACTTTACATTCGATCTCGATGAGTGGTTCGACGGGCACATCCAGCCAGCACACATCCAGATTACTTAGAATTTCCCCATTCGTCCTTCCAACGCTCGTCATAACCGGCAACAAAAAAGCGGGGTGACGGAAGCGCACGGTTTTTAGTTGTCCGGGTTGAAGACGTTGTTAGGCCTCATGAAAGATCTGCCAAGAGCTCCGGCAATATCTTCTTCTGGGCTTTCTCCGCATTCATCAAGACCATAGCACTCAGCGCCTTTATCGCTTCGCCGCGGGAACCGAACATGATTGCATGAAACTTAACGATTGGTTCGATTTCGTAGGCCCCCTTTCCAGCCACTGCATCTTCGACCACTTTGTTGATTCTTTCGATATCTGTGCAGGCAGATTCCTCCAATTTCGTGTATTTGGGATCCCCCATGCCAACACCTTCATTCTCTTCTGTTGACATCCTCACGACGATTGCTCGAATGATAGTGTTCCAGACCATGTTGTGCACTCGCATCTCAGTTTTGCGCGCTGCATATCGCATTGATGCGTAGACAGAAGCGCAACAATTCCAGTTGAGAGACCTCCCGTTTCCCTCAAGAGGGGCGAACAGATTTGTTTTCTCTGCGTAGTTCTTGTGCGCTTCAATCGCAATATCCAGTTCGCTTATGTGGATGCCGTACTCGTACTTGTCGGGTTTGTTGTGCTGCGGCTGAACTGGGGTATTTTTCGGAGACGGCGAGGTTGCTACTGGTGCCTCTGTCGGTCGGTTAATCTGCCTTATGACCTTCTTATTCAAGAATGCACCGAACCCTTGCCATGATCCAAACCCAATAAACAACAGGACGGCGGAAATTAGAAAGGAAATAGCCCAGCCGCGACTGTCATCAAGTCCATATTCGCCAATACCGTATAGCTGGATTATGGCGACTATCAGGCCGACGCCAATAAGTACGGCTCGTTGATATTTGTTCATCGTGTACGAGCCCCCTGAGGCCTAACAGTGCTTAGACGGATCCGCATAAGAGCGGAATCTGCTAATTTCTGCCTGTATAACACGCCGCTGACCGACGAAATTGTTCTCTGACCTCAATTCTTTCGAGCTTCGGTGGCATCATTATCAGGGGCCTAACACCCTGTCTCTCAACCGCGAGCTGTACCCTTTGTCACTCCGAATCAGCTCCAGCCTGCAGTTCCGACCATCGGCTGTAGTAGCCCGTTAGATGCAAACTGAGACACCATCGTGGTCCAGCGTCGCCATCATTACCTTAGCGGTTGGTGCAAGTTTATGAAGAACAGCTTCTAGGTCCTCAGTAGCTCGAGCGCCGAGTAGAATTCTCCGAATACGACCCACGACGGGAAAGTACGGTTTGCTACTGAATACGCGGTGCTCACACTCATACTGCCAATGCTGAGTCTTGCAAGATAAGACCTCTTCAGGTCTGGCACCACCTAGAATAGTCGTGCCCCACTCTCGCAGGTTCTCAACATATGAGACCTTCCGCACGTTTTCCTCGATTCCGGAAAAATCTATCTCCACCGCCACGCCTCTGTGGCTACCCGCGTAGAGCGACCACATCCTGATATCCGAAGAGGTATCGGACAAACTACAGATGCGTTTGTTTCCCGTCCAAGCAGCTAAGTCTTCAACGCTACTTAGCCTCTTCTCACCTGGTGAATTAAAGTCGAGCCACAACGGCCTCGGCACGGTCGAATAGAACTGTCCCTCGAACGGATCATTAAGCTCACCGTATTCGGCGCAGTACAGACGCTCATGCATTATGATATCGAGCAAGTATTCCAATGGTGACGGAGGTTTGTATTTATATAGAAGCACGGCACCCCTATTCTGAGCCCAACAATGTTTAGGCCGATCCGTATAGGAGCCGGATCTGCAAACTTCTGTCCGTATACCGCGCCACTATGGCCCCTTCAAACTTCAGATCAATCCCCGCTTCTGGAGATAGTCTTTATCGATCACGGGGGTTTGCTTCGGTGCCACCTGCCCTCGCTCTTGGAGCAGGCGTTCGACATATTTGCCGATGAGGTCGGATTCGAGATTGACGGGATCATTCACCTGCTTGAGGCCCAACGTCGCCACTTTTGGACATGTGCCCTCAGGCAACATACTGCTGGATATGCCGCTCGATTTCTGGCCCAATCGTACGCTTGGCCACTCGCAGGTCAAACTCCCCCTGGAGTCCGATCCAGAGATCCGACGACGTTCCCAAATACCGGCTGAGCCGAAGCGCGGTATCGGCTGTGATGGCGCGCTTTCCATTGACGATCGCGCTAATCCTACCTGGCGACACATGGATCTCGCGGGCAAGCCGATTGATACTGATGTCCATTGGCTTCATGAACTCTTCGAACAAAATTTCACCTGGATGTATCGGCTCCAGCAACCGTTTGCGCGCCATAGTGCACCTCAATGGTAGTCCACAATCTCGACATCACGGGCATCGCCCTGAGCCCACACAAAACAAATCCGCCACTGATCGTTAATTCGAATGCTGTACTGCCCCTTTCGGTTTCCACGCAAGGCTTCCAAGCGATTTCCTGGGGGAACGCGCAGATCATCCAGTGATTTCGCCCGATGGAGCAGCAACAGCTTTCGTCTGGCTATCCGCTCAAATGCGTGAAAGCTCGGCACATCTTCATCGGCAAACAACGACTCGGTCGCCTTTGACCGGAATGAGCGTATCATCGGCGTCAGTCTATTCCGCTACGCGGCATAGGTCAAGCAGACGCACTCGCGTTGATCCCGTGTGCCTGGCAAAACCTCGACTTCCCCTCGCCCCTCCTTACGAAGGAGGGGAAAGTAACGAGGTATTATCAGGGGCCGCCGAAGAACGTAAGCACAGAACGTACGCAGGACCGCTGAGGGCGTCAAATCAACCCACGTTTTTGCAGATAGTCTTTATCGATGACAGGGGTCGGTTTTGGCGCCACCTGCCCCCGCTCTTGGAGAAGGCGTTCGACGTATTTGCCGATGAGGTCGGATTCGAGATTGACGGGATCGTTGACCTGTTTGAGGCCCAACGTTGTGACTTTGGCGGTATGCGGAATGATGGCGATGGAGAATCCGTGGTTGCTGACCTCATTAATTGTGAGGCTGATGCCATCGACCGTGATCGAACCCTTCACGACACAGTAGCGCAGAATGTCTGGCGGCGCTTCGATGGTGAAGATCACGGCATTCCCGTCTTGCTGCCGGCTGCGAATCGTTCCGACACCATCGACATGCCCGGCGACCAGATGCCCGCCGATGCGCTCGCTCAGCTTCATGGCCCGTTCGAGATTCACGGGCGTTCCTGCCGTAAGCAGACCCAGCGTCGTCACCGAGAGTGTCTCAGGAGACACTTCCACCGTAAAACTGCTGTCGCTTTTGGAAATCGCTGTGAGACAGATCCCGTTCACACTCACACTGTCGCCGATCTTGAGATCGCTCATGACGGTCGACGCCAGCAGCGTCATCCTCGTCCCGGCCAGTGTCTTCTCCAGCGAAATCACTGCGCCCATTTCTTCGACAATGCCGGTGAACATCCGTCTCTCCTCACGATAATGTCCAACAATCGCGCTCGCGGCGCCATTATAGCACCAGCTTAGCGGTTCCTCATCGTCAGCCAGAAGACTCCGGCGGCGGCGACTTGCAGGCTCGCGATGATCGTGAAGGCCCCAGCGTAGCTCATATTGGCAATCAGAATACCTGCCAGCAACGGTCCGCTCGCGTGGCCGATGTCGCCGATGGTGCCCTGCATGCCCATTCCAGCCCCCAACGTCTTGAACTCCGAACTATCCGCCACGAAGGCGGAGGAGGAAGACGACACGACGGCTTCGCCGAATCCGAATCCGGCCGAGAGCAACAGCAACCCAGCAAAGATTGAGACATGCGGCATACAGACGAACGTGGCCGCGCAGATCAGCAGGCCGATGATGATCAAGGGCTGCCGCCCCACCCGGTCGGATACGCGTCCCATGATCGGCTTGGAGAAGAATGATGTGCCGGCCTGCACACTGAACAAGAGCCCGACCTCGCCAGGATTCAACCCCACCGTGAGCCCATAGAGCGGAAGGAACGCCATGAGCGCGCCGTTGGCGATCATCTTGGCGCCGTCGGTCGCGCTGGTGATGAGCACCTTGCGGTTCCGCGCCACAATCACGAATCCCTTCCACATCTCCGCCAGCAGCGGCCGCATCCCCTTCTGCTGCACGCGCGGCGTCGCCACATCCAAATGCATACTGTAAAACAGCACGATCGCGATACAGCCGCAGACCCCGGCAGTCACGAACGCGAAATCGAAGCCTGCGACATGGGCAAGATACCCGCCGATAAACGGCCCGAGCAGCGCCCCCGACTGTGTGCAAGCCGTGTAGGTCCCCAGCGCCGCCCCCCGGCGTTCACGGTATAGTTCCGCCACTGTCGCCAGTGCACTCGGGGCAAAGATGGCCGTCGCCAACCCATGCACGAACCGCAGGATCGTCAGGCTATTCAGGTCCGTGATGAAGAGATAGAGAAACGGCGGCAAGCCGAACGCCACAACCCCGATGCGCAACAAAAACTTCCGGCCGTAGATATCCGACAAAGCGCCGGATGGCAGCTTGAGCAGCACCCCGGTCAAGGTCGACACTGACACGATCAGCCCGATCCGTTCGGGGCCTGCCCCGAGATGCTCGGCGAACAAGGCCAACACGGGCATGCGCACCATGTTGTAGCTGATAAAGCAAAAAATCCCGACGGTGCAGATGAGGAGAAAGCTGCGCGATGATGTCATCGAGAGGCCGGTCCTTTTTCATGGATGTTGCCGATCCTGGGCATACCAGCCAGCGCCTGTTTCAAGAAAGCTACGTCCTCAGGCGCTAACGGTGGCGGATCGGTCGCCTCAAAGAGGACACGATCAGGATGCCGCCGCATTTCCATCCCTAACCGATTCACTGCGTCCACCCCCTTCATCAGTTTGCGAGAGACCGTGCGCCCGACCAGCGGACGCAGCAGCGACACGAGTCCGGCCAAGACTCGATTATCCAGCCTGGTATAGGACACCAGCGTCGTTTCGACGGCCTCCTGACCGGCAGTATCCTTCACCTCCGCCATGCTGAGCATCACGACAGCCTTGCCGGTCAAGTGCGGCAGCAGTGTACTGTGGTGCGACCCTTCCAGATAATACAGGCGATGACGCGGATCCTGATAGACCAGTTCGACCAATCCTACCGTCCCTTCACCGTCGTCCCCCCAATAGCGGCCGGACCCCCGCGCCTCGGCTTTATACAGCCCTAACTCCAGGCGATTCACGAGCGCCGCAGCGATGGGCGGCCGATCCAACAAATACACATAGACCGACTCCGGCAGCGGCGTCAGCACCGGCCCGACTTTGTTGGCGGTTGTAAAGTCATCGATGATCAGCTGGAGACGGCAGACCCAGGCAGGATCGAGTCGCTCGACAGGGAACGCGACGCCCGCATGCTGAGAAGCAAGCCAGCAGGGCTCTGCGAACACAGGCTGAGGCAGGATGCCGACAAGGACGCACAACAAGACGATCACACGGACGTCGATCCGGATAGCAACGACCCTGCTCATGGCGCGGGCTTCGACACCTGAATGGGCAGCTGCACCGTAAAGAGTTGCCGCGGATCTTTGCGCGCCCGCGCCTGGCGCAGGAGCGTCTCGACCGACGGCGTGACCATTCCTTCGAATGAGACCTGCTTGTTCGTCACGACGGTGACCGGCTTGGAGACATCCACCAATTGATCGTTCAGAAACAACGTGTAGCGTTGCACGAGCCCGGCCTCGACTTCGATACGATTGGACGCGGTCACTGAGGCATCCAGCCTGGCGTAGCGCTTCTTCCTGGTCAACTCATCGCGCTTTGACACCAGATCGTCCGCAAAGGCGGCGATCGGATCGGTCGCGTCGATTCGCACCCAGCCGAACGGTTGAAAATGACTGGCCTCACGGACCACCGTCAGCGCGGTCGGCAACGGGTTCCGGTGTTGTGCGTTCATCCAGGTCACCAGGTCCGGCAACTCTTCGCGCGGAAAGAAATGCCCGCCGGCCATCGGATGCTCGCGTTCATGTTCACGATAGATGTGGGGATAGCCGATCGCCGCGAGCTCGCGCGAAATCGTCCGGCTCAACTCCACCGGCATCACCTGATCTTTCGCGCCATGAATGATGTAGACCGGCGTGCTCCGCAAGTTGGCAAGAAACGGCATGAGGACGCCGTCGAGGCCGCTGGCCATCGGAGCCAGACCGGCAAACCGTTGCGCATGATGCATCCCGATCAACCAGGTGCCGATCCCGCCGTTCGACATGCCCGTGAGAAACACCCGGTCCGGATCGACGTGATACTGCGCCTGCACCCGTTCGATGACGGCCAGCACGAGGTCCTCCGCTTGCCTGGTAAACCAGGCGCCGGACGGATAGGTCGGACAAACGAGAATATAGTCATCGCCTAAGCGATTCTGCCATCGTTCAAGATAGGCCTCACCGGAAAACCCCGCCCCGTGCAGACAGACGACCAGTCCATATCCCTTGCTGGGCTGATAGGTGAGCGGAACCGAGAGCGCATAGTGATACGTACGCTCGCGCACCGCAATCCGTTCCTCCGCCATCGTCCCGACCGGCATGGCCTGATAGGTTCGCCCGGTCTGGATGGCGCGGCTGATCAGGTCAATCGTCGCGTCAGGATTGGCGAGTAGTCGTTGCAGCACGACTTCCGCTTTCGTGCTATCCGCTTCGTCGAGGTAAGAAAAGACGTCGGCCGCGAGCGGCTGATTCGCAGGCTGGGGCTCAGCAGACCAGACCGGCTCGCCCGCTGCGGCAAGGCAACACCAGACCAGCAGGGAACACACGTACTGAGCCGCTTGCCTGATAGTAAAAAGATTCCTCATCGCTCTACAATTACGGTAGCGGTCTTCAGGATAAGGTCGAGCCAAGAACCACCGCAGGATGCTCAAAAAGGCCGCCCAGCAAGGCCGCAGCAAGCGAAGAGGCGAGGCGTACTCTGTGTGGTACGTGGAGCCTCTGAGCGCGGCGAGAACGCCGCTGACGGACTTTTTCAGCATCCTGCTATACGTCGCCTTCGACCACGACATCCGTCCCGAGCACCCTGGTGCGCATCTGTCTCAATTTCCAGGCATCGGCCAGCCGACGAGGCCCCGCTCCCCCGATCACGCCTTTCGATGCGGCCCCGCCCAACAGGGTCGGCGCGACATACAGTTGAACATGATGCACCAGCTTGGCCTTGAAGAACGCTTCGTTCAACTCTCCGCCTCCCTCGACCATGACCGAGGCCATCCCGCGTTTTCCCAGCGCCGCAATCAGATGTTTCAGCGACACATGGCCACCGCGACTCGGCAACTGCAGCACTTCGATCCCCTGTCGTTCGAGGGCCCGACATCGGGCTTGTGAGGCAGCCTTCGTCGTGGCGATGATCGTCTTCGAACGAGACTGTTGCGTGAGGATTTTAGCTGAGCGCGCGATACGCAAAGAACTATCGACCACGATCCTCGTCGGCTGGGTCGCGGCCAGAGCCGTCAGACCGGGCGCGTTGCGCGCCGTCAAGGACGGGTTATCTTTCTGTACCGTCCCGATGCCCACAATCACGGCGTCCATCGCACTACGCAGACGATGAACCTCCTGCCGCGATGACAGCCCCGTAATCCACTGGGACTCGCCACGCGCGGTTGCGATCTGTCCATCCAGGGTCATCCCCGCCTTGAGCGTCACGTAAGGCCGCTCGTTGACGATCCAATGACAATAGGCCCGATTGAGCGCCTCCGCATCCTTCCGCGCAACCCCGACCGTGACGGCCAATCCGGCTCGGCGCAGTTGCGCGAGGCCGTTCCCACTGACCGCCGGATTGGGGTCGCGCATGGCGACCACAACGCGATGCACGCCGGATTGAATCACCGCCGGCACGCAAGGTGGAGTGCGTTTCTTCAGATGGCTGCAGGGTTCGAGGGTCACGTAGAGCGTCGCTCCGCGCGCCAGAAATCCGGCTTGGCGAAGCGCGAGTACTTCCGCATGGGGTTGGCCGGCTGCGTGGTGATAGGCTTGCCCGACGATGCGGCCCTTGGAGACGACGATCGCCCCAACCATCGGGTTAGGGCTGGTTTTGCCTTGGCCCTTCGCCGCAAGGCGAAGAGCCAACGTCATATAGTGGAGATCTCGTGTCCGGTCCGTCACCGTTTCTTGCGGCTGGCTGAAGGCTTCTTGGGCGCCGGCTTGGCCCGCTTCACAGATTTCGGAGACTTCGAGGCCTTCGAGACCTTCGCGGATTTCACCGTCTTGACACGCGCCGCCACGGGTTTCTTGGATGCCACCGGCTTCGCGTCTGCTTGGGCGAGTGCCGCCTGAGCGGCAGCCAACCGAGCAATCGCCACGCGGAACGGCGAACAGCTCACATAGTCCAACCCCAGCTGATTGCAAAATTCGACGGAGCTCGGATCGCCGCCGTGTTCGCCGCAAATCCCCAGCTTGATCCCGGGTCGCGACTTGCGCCCGCCGGCAATCGCGGTTTTCATCAACGATCCGACGCCTTCACGATCGAGCGTGGCAAACGGATCCGCATCCATGATCTTCACGGTGCGATAGTGGTCGATGAACTTCGCGGCGTCGTCACGGGAAAATCCGAAGGTCGTCTGGGTGAGATCGTTCGTGCCGAAGGAGAAGAACTCGGCTTCTTCCGCGATCCGTTCAGCGGTCACGGCAGCGCGGGGCAATTCGATCATCGTCCCGACGAGGTACGAGAGCTTCACGCCGTACCGTTTCATGGTCTCCTGCGCGACTTCGCGAATGAGATCCTTCTGCGACTTCATTTCCGCCACCATGCCCACCAGCGGAATCATGATTTCCGGCACGATCTTCTTGCCTTCCTTCGCCAGCTCACAGGCCGCCTCGATAATGGCGCGCGCCTGCATGCGCGTGATCTCCGGCATCGTAATGCCCAGCCGGCAGCCGCGCAGTCCCAGCATCGGATTGAATTCATGCAGCTCCTCGACGCGGGCCAGCAACCGGCGCTGTTCCTCCAGCTTCACTCCGTCCTTGCCGGTCAACTCCAGCTGGGCGATTTCCACCATCAGCTCTTCGCGCTTCGGCAAAAACTCGTGCAGCGGCGGATCGAGCAAGCGAATGGTGACGGGGAATCCCTCCATCTCACGATAGAGTCCGATGAAGTCTTGCTTCTGCAGCGGCAACAACTGCTCCAGATACTTTTCCCGATCTTCTTTCGTCCGGGCCAGAATCATTTTTTGCATGATCGGAATACGGTCTTCCGCGAAGAACATGTGTTCCGTACGGCAGAGCCCGATCCCTTCGGCGCCGAACCCCCTGGCGATCTTGGCCTGATCCGGCACATCGGCATTCGCCCGCACCTTCATCGTCCGCACGCTGTCCGCCCAGGAGAGGATGGTCGCGAAGAGCTGATACTTCTGCGACTGCTTCGCATCCAGCTTCCCCTGCACCACTTGAATGATCTCGGATTCCATGACGGGAATATCGCCGTCATACACATTGCCGGTGGACCCGTTCACAGACAGATAGTCGCCCTCACGGAACACTTTCGAGCCGATCCGCACCGATTGATTGTCGATGACTTCGACCGCTTCGCAGCCGGCCACGCACACTTTGCCCATCTGCCTCGCGACGACCGCCGCATGGGAGGTCATCCCGCCGCGCGCGGTCACGAAGCCGGTGGCGGCATTCATGCCATGAATATCGTCGGGGCTGGTTTCATCGCGGACCAGAACAACCCGTTGCCCGGACGCCTTCATTTCCACGGCGCGATCCGGCGTCAACGCGATCTTTCCCGCCGCCGCTCCGGGCCCGGCCGGCAGTCCCTTGCCCAGCGGTGTTGAACCAGCTTCAGACTGGGTATCGAAGATCGGATAGAGATACTGCGAAAGCTGATCCGGACCGACACGCTGCACCGCCTCGCGCTTGGTGATCAACCCTTCTTTGACCATTTCGACGGCGATCCGCACGGCAGAGATGCCGGTCCGTTTCCCGACACGCGTTTGCAACATGTAGAGCTTGCCCTCCTGGATCGTAAACTCCAGGTCGAGCATGTCGCGGTAATGTTTCTCGAGGCGCTTGTAAGTATGTTCCAGCTCTTTGTAGGCGGGAGGCACGGTCCGGCCCAACTCCGTGACCGGCAGCGGCGTCCGGATGCCGGCCACCACATCTTCGCCCTGCGCGTTCATCAGACACTCACCGAAGAACTTCCGCTCACCTGTATTGGGGTCGCGGGTAAAGGCCACGCCGGTGCCGCTGGTGTCGCCCATGTTCCCGAACACCATGGCCACGACATTGATCGCCGTGCCCCAGTGATCCGGAATCCCGTTCAGCCGGCGGTAGGTGATGGCACGCGCGCCGTTCCAGGATGAGAACACGGCATCGATCGCCAGCTTCAGCTGCTCATTCGGGTCGTCCGGGAACCCTTTGCCAGTCTCTTCCTTGACCAGCGACTTGAAGCGTTCCACGAGATCGCGTAAGGCGCGCGCATCGAGCTGAGTCTCGTGCTTCACGCCCATTTCTTCTTTCTTGTGATTCAGAATGGCTTCGAAATGCTCGCGCGGCACTCCCATGACGATACTGCCGAACATCGTGATGAACCGGCGATAGCTGTCCTGCGCGAATCGTTCGTTCTTCGTCTTGGCGGCGAGACCTTCGACCGTCTTCAGCGTCAGGCCGACGTTGAGGACGGTGTCCATCATCCCCGGCATCGACGCGCGCGCACCGGACCGCACGGAGACCAACAACGGCCGTTCCGGATCGCCGAATCCCATCCCCATCGACCGTTCCACCCGCTTGAGTGACGCCAACGCCGTCTCCCACATCCCGGGCGGATACTTCTTCCCCAGCTTGTAGTACTCCACGCAGGCTTCTGTCGTAATGGTGAATCCGGGCGGCACGGAGATGCCCAGGTTGGTCATCTCGGCCAGACCCGCGCCTTTGCCGCCCAGCAACTCCTTCATGTTGGACGTGCCTTCTGCCTTGCCGTCTCCGAAGTAGTACACGTATTTCTTTGCCACGCCTGCTCTCCTTTGCGATCGACCACTGAACCTAGACGACTGGTCTGCCTGCAGCCAATTCAAGTTGATGCCGATACCGATTGACCAGATACCGCCGCGTCAACATCCCGAAGACGATGACCGCCGCGACAAATCCGACAAATCCCACGAGGCGAAAATCAGCCTTGATGCCATGATCCACGTAATAGCGCCCATCAGAACCCTGCCGTACTTTGGTGTTTTTGTCCAGCACATGAGGCTTGCCTGTCGGATCCGAGAGATTGATCCATTCGGAGCAGAGACGGATCGGCTCAGCCGATCCGGCGAGACGCTGCCAACTGAGACGAAGGCACACGTCGTCTTGCGGATGGAACTGATCCTGCGTCTTGACGAGCTCATCCAGGTTGACGCCGCTCGCCCATATGCCGAGCAGGAAAATCCCGTTGCATAATACGATCAGGACAATCGTGATGACCCGCGTATACCGCTGCACGCGGATGGAACGCACTGCATCATTCCCCGCCTCTGCCAGGCCAACCTGCGATGGGAAATCCTGCACCATAGCTCCATGCCTCGACTAACTCCCTTGTACCACAATCTGGGAAAAGTCCGCGAATGACATGAAGAAGTCATCCACATCCTTCAAGAGCGAGAGCCGATTGCTGCGCACCGCTTTGTCGTCGGCATTCACCATGACCGCGGCAAAGAAGGCGTCGATGGCCGGCTTCAGGCACACCAGTGATTCCAGCGCCTTGCCGTAGTCGCTCGCCTGCATCGAGGTCCCCATCCGTTCCCGCTCCTCGGACACCGCCTTATGCAGAGCGGACTCGGCGGCATGTTGAAAGACGGCTGAGGCGACCGGCTGACGATCCCACTGCTCCTTTTCAACCAAGCGATGCGCACGTTTGAATCCCACGATCAACGGATCGAACTCCGGCCGGCTGGTCACCGCTTGTAATGCCTGCATCTTGGCCAGGAGGTCCCGCAGGTCGAACGACTGACGATCGGTCACACTCACGACGGCATTCACGACATCGTCCCGCAACCCGTGGACGGTGCGGGCATAGTGACGGACGCGTTCAAATGCAAAGTCGACCAGCCGCTGCTGGCCGTCCCCCTGATTCGAACCAGCCTTGACTCCTGCCGCCTCCACAATGGTACGCGCTTCACTGATGGCACGGCCCAGGTTCAATCGGACGCTACCTTCCAAGAGAATACGCACCACTGCCGTGGCATGACGACGCAGCGCAAAGGGATCTTCCGAACCCGTCGGCACCATGCCGACATGGAAGAAGGATGCGAGGCTGTCCAACCGGTCGGCCAGCGACAAGACCTGCGCTTCGATCGACTCGGGGATCGCGCCCTCCATCGACTGGGGCCGATACTGTTGGAGGATCGCCAGGCACACTGCCGGCGCTTCACCGTCGTGCCGCGCGTAGTAGCCGCCCATCACACCCTGCAATTCAGGAAACTCTCCGACAATGCCGGTCAGCAGATCCGCCTTGCACAATGCGCCCGCCCGTTCACAATTCTTTATAACGGATTCGTTCAGACCTGCCAGCCGAGCGAGCGAAACCGCCAGGGCAGCAATGCGCGCCTGCTTCTGCCCCATGGTCCCGATTTTTTGATGAAAGGTAACCCCGGCAAGTTTGGCGACTCGTTCCTGTAGTGGCGTTGTCCGGTCATCGTCGTAGAAAAATTTGGCATCGGCCAAACGCGCCGCCAGCACCCGCTCATTGCCTTCACGGATGAGGCCCATGTCCTTGACTCGATTGTTGGCCACCGCAATGAAATGCGCCACCAGCTTCCCGGTCGTCTTATGACGGAGCGAGAAAAAGCCCTGGTGTTCCTTCATTGAGGTGATCAGAATTTCTTCGGGGACATCAAGATACGTATCCTTGAACGACCCGATGATCGCGTACGGCCATTCCGTCGTATACACCGCCTGGTCGAGCAATGCGTCGTCTTGGTTCAGCACAAATCCCGTCTTCTTGCACAACGTCGAAATCTGCTCGGCTATGATGGCCCGACGGCGTTCCGGGTCAGGAATGGCGCCGTCTTTCTCCAGCGCTTTCACATAGGTCGCACAATCCTTGACGACGACCCCCTGCTTCGAGCCGAGCACCCGGTGACCCCGCGTCCGGTTCCCCGCCTTGATCCCGGCGGCCTCGATCGGAAGCACCGCGCCGCC
The DNA here is from genome assembly GCA_030653545.1 of Nitrospira sp. Taxonomy (NCBI): domain Bacteria; kingdom Pseudomonadati; phylum Nitrospirota; class Nitrospiria; order Nitrospirales; family Nitrospiraceae; genus Nitrospira; species Nitrospira sp. Next base: position 176,163 of record JAURZE010000026.1, read on the forward strand.
GAAGAGCACGACCAGCCATCGCACCGGCCGGGCAAACCGCACACCCGCTTCGTTCCACTTCATCGCTTTGGGGAATGACAACTTGGCCACGAGCTGCGGCAAGAGTTCTGTGAGCACCGTTTTAGAAGGACGTCCTTCTTCACGCTTCACCGCGAAGAGATACTCGCCTTTCGGTGTCTGTCGAACCTCCAAATCCCCTACCGCCACACCTTGCCCCGCGGCAAAGCCGACAGCGGCCCTGGTCGGCTGTCCAGCCTGATCGAATGCCACCGCTTTGGACGGCCCCATGGCCTCCTTCATGACGGAGGCCTGTTGCGTAACCAGTCCCTCAACGACGAGCGTCAGCCTTCGGGGAGTTCCGAGTGTCCGGACGGCCTGAAAGGTAAGTCGTTGCTCCGCCAACAACTGTTCAGCGGACTCTTTCAATCGGGTCAATGCGGGACTGATGAACTGATAGGGCAGCTCTTCGACCCCGATCTCCAGCAGCAACTCCGCGGTCGCCGGAGCAGATCGCCGGCTCCCCTTCTTCGTGGATCCACTGTCGCGAGATGGTTTCTGAGCTTTCGGCATAGACAATTTCTCAGCCAATTAAGACCGCTTGTTTGCAGCGGCCGATCGCGAGCGACCGGTGGATTGAGTCCCCTGCTTTGTCCCACGAGCCATGAGGGGATGCCCCATGGCAGCCCGTTCTTCGATGTACCGTTCCGCGCATTGCCGGGCCAGCGCCCGGACCCGGGCAATGTAGCCGGTGCGCTCCGCCACACTGATGGCACCGCGCGCGTCGAGCATATTGAATACGTGCGAGGACTTGATGCAGTAGTCGTAGGCCGGCAACGTTAAGCGCTTCTCGGTCTGCGCGAGCAACCGCTTACATTCGGCCTCGTGCGATTGAAACGCCTGCATCAACATCGCCACATCGCCTTCTTCGAAGTTGTAGCGGGAACCCTGGACTTCGGTTTCATGATGGATGTCGCCGTACTTGATCTGATCGGTCCAGGCCAGGTCATAGACATTGTTGACCTGCTGCAGATACATCGCAATGCGTTCCGTCCCGTAGGTGATCTCACCGGTGATGGGCGCCAGCTCGATCCCGCCGATTTCCTGGAAATAGGTGAACTGGGTTATCTCCATCCCATCCAGACGGACTTCCCATCCCAACCCCCAGGCTCCGAGCGTCGGGGACTCCCAGTCATCTTGGATAAATCGAATATCGTGCTGTTTGGGGTTGATCCCTAGTTGCGCAAGGCTTTCGAGGTAGAGCTCTTGGATATTGTCGGGGGCCGGCTTCAGCACCACCTGGTACTGATAGTAATGCTGCATGCGGTTCGGGTTTTCCCCGTAGCGGCCGTCCGTGGGTCGACGGCAAGGTTGCGGATAGGCCGCCCGCCAGGGTTCGGGACCGAGGGAGCGCAGGAAGGTAGCCGGGTGAAAGGTTCCGGCCCCCATTTCCATATCGTACGGCTGCTGAATGACGCAGCCTCGATCCGCCCAAAACCTGCTTAACGTCAGAATGAGGTCCTGATAATTCACAATGGTCCAATGATTGATTCTAAAGAAGACTCACCGGTTGCCGCTGGAGAAAAATAGCGTGCCAAGCTAACAAGAATGCTTTCATACTGTCAAGCAACATTCCCTCATGGATCAAAGAGTTGCATCGTGTTATCGCAATGAAAAGAGAATGAGGCTTCGCCACATCCCTTTGAGGAAATCCAGATCGTAAACGGAACCGGGAGCTTGACGGATCTCATCGACCTCGATTAATGTGGCGAAACTTGACTAAGTCAATTCATTTTAGAAAGACAAGGCGTGAAGCTTTCCAAGAAAAGCGAATATGGCCTCCGAGCCCTCATTGAGCTCACGCTTGCCTACGAGCAAACGACATTGCAGCGGCATCAAATTGCCAAACGCCAACACATCCCGATCGAGTTTTTAGAGCAAATCCTTCTGGCACTGAAACGGGCGGGATTGCTGGCCAGTCGGCGAGGTCTCAAAGGCGGCTATACCTTGATCAAGCCCCCTGGTGACATCACTGTCGGGCAAGTGATCCGCATCCTGGACGGTCCGCTTGCCCCCATCGGCTGCGTGAGCAAGACCGCCTATCAAAAATGTCGGGATTGCCCCTATACGGACAAGGCCGAGTGCCCGGTCCAACATGTGATGGGTCCGGTCCGCGATGCCATTGCCGGCATCCTAGATAATTGTACGCTCAATGATTTTGCAGCAAGCCATCGCAGAGGATAACCATGGATCAGATCGTCCTCGTTCTCATTACTTTCGTCGCCGCGACCGTCAATGGCGCGCTGGGCTACGGCTTCTCCTCGATTACCATGCCGGTTGCCCTGCTGTTCTATACGAATCGTATTTTGAATCCGGCCATGGTGCTCGTGGAGCTGGTCCTGAATAGTTATGTCCTCTTTCTCAATCGCCAAAACATACCCAATATTTTCCGGCGTGTCGTGCCGATCCTGATCGGCCTCGCCATGGGGGTCGCCATCGGTAGCTACATCCTCTCGATGGTGCAACCGGCCTGGGTAAAGTTCGTCACCTACTTCATGCTGCTCCCGTTGATTCTGCTTCAAGCGGCCGGCATCCGCAAACCGATCAAAGCAGAAAAAACCATCGGGGTCCCGTTCGGGGTCGGCATCGGCACGCTCTATTCTGTCACGACCATCTCCGGACCACCGCTGGCGCTGCTGTTCAATAATCAAGGATATGAAAAGCAGGATTTTCGCGCGGCCCTGGGCGTGATCCGAGTCGCTGAAGCGACGCTGACCGCCATCGCCTACGGCATCATCGGGTTTTACAGCGTTGAGAGCATGAAGGTCATGCCCTACATCGTGCCAAGCGTCTTACTGGGTATTCCGCTCGGCGTATTCTTGATCCGTTGGATGGACCCTGAAACATTTCGGCGGCTCTGCATGAGCTTTGACGCCGTCGTCGTCGGATTTGGACTTTCACGAGTTCTCGTCGAGCTGAATCTCGCAAGCACCTTCACCACTTATAGTATTCTTTCGATCGTCGTCCTGCTCAACGCCGTGCTTCTCTATCGGTATTTTCAAGAGAGGGCCGCCTCACAATCCAAAATCTAGCGCCTACGAATCCCCCTCCTCCCATTGCCGTCCACACTCAATCACACACTCCCTAATTCGATAATACATGTGTAGGAGTGAAGGCTTATCCCTACACAGCCAGAATGAGAGATTGCCGTAAAATCTCTCAAGATACTCGTCCACCTGAAGGTCAAATCATTCAAACTTTACAAGGCAGAGAAAGAACTCCATTCAGAAACCCCCATATTCACGCTGAATAAAGACAAGTTTATTCTTGGCCTATGTATTGCTAAATGGTAGATCCATCAATGCGGGAGTAAGAAGTAATGATCCTGTTTATTTTACTCATCATGGCAGCTGTTGCACTGAGCGCTAGCTCAACGCCTGCAGAGAACAGTCCGCACCGTTCGACATTTTGATGTTGTAGCTCCAGCCGTCAATCAAGTAGAAAGAACCCCCTTACATGAGCAATGAATTGAGAAGCCAATCTATGCGTACGTTGTCCACATGCACGTTGCTGACGGCCTACATGCTGCTAACCGGTTGCGGTGGCGGCGGGGACGGAGCGCCTGCCGTCTCAACCTCCTCAAGCTCGGCACTCCCGACAGCCTCACTCGCATGGAATCCGATACAGGATTCGTCGATAGTCGGATACTACGTCCACTACGGACGGCAATCTCCCGGGCAGTCGGGCTCTTGCTCGTATGAAGCGGCCCAATTTGTCGAGGCCCCGAACGCCACGATTTCCGATCTCCAACCCAACACCCGTTACTTCTTTACGGTCAGCGCCTACAACGGCCTTGAGAGCGCCTGCTCGAGTGAAGTCTCAACCGTGACGCCCTCCTCCCAAGCCTAGCCAGAATCATCCATTTGTATTTGCGATCTGCTTCCTTGAGACGTTCGAGGCTCAAGGAAGCAGATCGCAAGTCCTTTCATTGACTCCCTTCCATCGTTTTGTTAGCCTCAAGCCCCGCCGCGTCCCTGCCGATCTCTGACGTAGAGAAGCATGCGCCGGCAACCTACTACGCGTTCAATTCCTGAAAGGAGTTCCGATGGCCAGTGCAGCCCTGTCCCCAGAGTCCCTCAATACCCTCCATAACAAGGCCACGCAACTCCGTATCGAAAGCGTCCGCGCCACATCTGAAGCGGCCAGCGGCCATCCATCGAGCTGCTGCTCCGCTGCCGACATCGTGGCGACACTCTTCTTCTCCGTAATGCGTTACGACCCGAAGAACCCCAAAGCGCCCAACAGTGATCGATTCGTCCTCTCAAAAGGACACGCCGCTCCCCTCCTCTACGCCGCCTGGGCCGAAGCAGGACTGTTCCCCAAAAGCGACCTCTTGAAGTTGCGGACATTGGCATCTGATCTTGAGGGTCACCCAACTCCCCGCCTGTCATTCGTAGACATGGCCACCGGCTCGCTGGGGCAAGGACTTCCTGTCGGTATCGGCATTGCCCTGAACGCGAAGTCCATCGATAAGCTTGACCACAGAACCTACGTTCTAATGGGCGATGGCGAGTCTGTCGAAGGATCAAATTGGGAAGCGGCTGAAGTGGCTCGGCATCACGGCCTGGATAATCTTTGCGCCATCGTCGATGTGAACCGGCTGGGGCAAAGCGATCCCACCATGTTGCAGCATAATATGGAAGGCTATCGCGCCCGCTGGTCAGGATTCGGCTGGCACGCCATCGTGGTCGACGGTCATGATATCGCCGCGCTCGTGGCCGCCTTTGATGAGGCGTCCCGCACAAAAGGGAAACCGACCGTCATCTTAGCCAAGACCTTCAAGGGACACGGGCTTTCCTTCATGGCAGACAGCCCCAGCTGGCACGGGAAACCGGTGCCCAAGGGAGAGGAAACCCAAAAGGCGATCGATGAATTGACCAGGCAGCTGAAACCCGGCAACGGAACCGTGCAGATCAACCGGCCCGCCGCCGCCACGCCGGCGCCGGCGACCACATCTGCGCTGCCGCCTTCACCCTATAAAGTAGGCGAGGCCGCCGCGACCCGTGAAGCTTTTGGCGTCGCACTTGAGGCGTTAGGCGGAGCACACTCCGCCGTGGTCGGCCTCGATGCCGACGTCAAGAATTCCACCTACACGGACAAATTTGGCAAGAAGTTTCCGAATCGATTCTTCGAAAACTTCATCGCCGAACAGAACATGCTGGGCGCGGCTGCGGGCCTCGCCGCCTGCGGAAAAGTTCCCTTCGTCGCTACATTCGCGGCCTTCTTCACCCGCGCGTACGACTTCATCCGGATGGCGGCTATCAGTCAATCCAACATCAAGCTGGTCGGCACCCACGTGGGCGTCAGCATCGGCGAAGACGGTCCTTCGCAAATGGGGCTTGAGGATATTGCGATGATGGCGGCACAGCCAGGCGTCGTCGTCCTCTATCCTTCAGACGCCACTTGCACCTATCGTCTGGTCGAAGCCGCGGCCAACCACAAAGGGATGGTCTACATCCGTGCCGGACGCCCGAAATCCCCGGTACTCTATGGACCGGAAGAGACATTCCCGATCGGGGGAAGCAAAGTCATCCGCCAAAGCGCCGGTGATGTACTGACGATCGTGGCCGCCGGCGTGACATTATTTGAAGCCCTCAAAGCCTACGATCAATTGAAAGCCGCGGGCATCGCCGTGCGCGTCGTCGATCTCTACAGCATCGCTCCGATCGACCAAGCCACCCTCATCGCCAGCGCCCGCGCGACCCACGGCCGTCTCCTCACCGTCGAAGACCACTACGCGCACGGCGGACTCGGCGATGCCGTGTTGAGCGCGGTGAGTGCGGAAGGCGTGAAGCTCCATAAGCTCGCCGTCCGGACGATTCCCCACAGCGGCAAGCCGGATGAACTCGTCGATCATTTTGGCATCGGAGTGCGATCCATTGTCGAAGCGGCCAAGCAAATCATCAAGTAGTCGGTTGAGCTCATCCCCCGCGGATGAGCTCAACCATATCCCTCTGCTCAAGATTCTCTCCAGCGCAGACCGCCAACGCGTGCTTCAGGACTTGACCGAGCAGCACTACACCAAACGAGATGTCATTTTTCGTGAAGGCGATCCGACCGAATTCTTCCACATCGTGAAGGAAGGCACGGTCAAGTGCGTCAAATCGAGCCCGGAAGGGAAAGAGTGCACGCTGAAAATGCTGATGCCCGGCGATCTCTTTTGCTGCGACGCCGCCGCCTTTGAGGGAGCCCGCCATCCGGGGACCGCGCAACCGATGGGCGACGTCAGTATCTTGCGCATGAACAAGAAGTCCTACTTCGACATGCTGCGCCGCAATCCCGAGGCCGCCATTGAAGTCATTAAGCATCTCGGCAATCGCCTCAACGAAGCCCAGGAGAAAGCCAAGGTCCTGGCCCTCGACCGGGCCGACCAGCGACTGGCCTCGCTCCTGGTGGACCTGGCGACCAAGAACGGCGTGAAAGACCCGCAAGGCCTCAAGCTCCCGATGCGACTGACCCGCCAGGATATGGCCAACATGGTCGGCACGACGACCGAGACCGCCATTCGCATCATGAGTCGGTTCAAACGCGATCGACTCGTATCCGGAACGGCGACCCGCCTCATCATCCGCGATCTCGCCGGGCTCAAGGCCCTTGCCTCCGCCTGATTTCCCTAAGATCCTCCTTCCAGGTATATTTTCAAAACATGATGTACGTCATATTCTTTTGACTGCACACTCCGTATCCTCACACGCACACAGACGACGTCAGACCGCGCCCCTCACAACAGGGGCTGTCGGCACATCGCTGCAGGAGTTCGACCAACCATCCAGAGAGGAGTTTCACCATGATGAGAAAACAATCACACCAGGCCATGGCACTCGCAGGAGCCGCTGCCATTGCCCTCGCCGGATTGCTGGGACAACCGTCCTCCGCATCCGCAAAGACCCACGACATCCATATGACGGCCGTCGAATCCGACATCGTCATCGACGGCGGCGGAGAGAAGTACGCCGCCTGGACATTCAACGGCACCATGCCGGGCCCGGTCGTCCGCGTGACCGAAGGCGACACGATCAACTTCACGTTGACTAACCCCGCCACCAATAAGAATCCCCACGCCATGGACTTCCATGCGGCGGAGATCGACTTCCTGAAGAACTACAAGGCCATCAATGCCGGCGAGACGATCAGCTACACCTTCGTGGCCAAGAAACCCGGGATCTTCTTTTATCACTGCGGCGCGCCGCCCATGATTCAGCACGTCGCGCGTGGCATGTTCGGCGCCATCATTGTCGATCCGAAAGACGCATCGGTCTGGCCCAAGGCGGATCGGGAATATGTTCTGGTCCAGTCCGAATACTTCAAGAACCCCGGCGATGTGCAGGCCATGTTTGACCGCAAATTCGACGGCGTCATGTTCAACGGCGGTATCTTCAAGTATCATCCGTTCGTCACGGGCGGCGGCAAGCTGGACGCGAAGCCGGGCGAGCGCGTGCGCGTCTATTTCGTGAATGCCGGTCCGAATGAGTTCTCCTCATTCCACCCCATCGGTGAAATCTGGGACAATGTGTATGAAAGCGGGAATCCGGCCAACAAGCTGACCGGCGTGCAGACCTATGTGGTCGGACCGGGCAGCGCCGCCACCTTCGACGTCGTCGTTGAATCGGCCGGTGCCTACCCGCTGGTCACCCACTCCCTGACCGGCGCGCTCCGCGGCGCAATCGCCGTCCTCTTGGCATCCCCCGATGCCAAGCCCTCGACGAACCTGATGCCCATGGTGCCGTGGGAGCTCCCCGCAAAAGCGAAGTAAGTTGAGAGTCGGAAATCCGGCCGGCATAAAACCGGCCGGATTTCACATCCAGAGGCTTCATTCCATGACACACGCGTTCTTCACCCCCGTTATCAGCGGAATACTCCTGGTGAGCGGGGTTTCGTCTATTCAGGCAGAAGGCCCCTATGATAGGGTGGCGTTGATGCTGATGGGTGAAGCGTGTTTGTCGGTTCGTTCTCAACTCGTCTCGACTCTTACGAAGCAAACTGGAGTCCAACAGGTTGACCCCGATCTCGTTCCGAACCATGTACTCATCGACTATGCGCGCCAACAACTGTCTGAAGCCGAACTCGTCACCATGGCCAATGCCGTTCTCGCCGGGGCCCAATGCCGGGCGGAAATCATGAAGTCCTGCATCACTGCAGGGCCGCCCGTTCAGGGTATCGATCCGCCCGGACCGTCCGATGGACAGGCCCATACTCACTAACAGACATGCCATGTCGACCAAGAATCGCGGATCTGGGTTGCACGGATCGTTTTGTCGGCTCTATCTCTGCGCACTCACGCTGACGCTCCTCGGTCCCTTTCCGGCCCTGGCACAAGAAGCACTGTTCGAAATTCTGCCCATACGACCGTTCAACTTCGATGTGGCTTTGCGGCAGCAATCTTTCGCACCGAATGACCGGGAAGTCACGCTGCAGGCCGGCGTGACCGCAGTACGATATGGCGATGGAGAACTACGGACCGGGTATCAGTACTTCAGCATTCGCACTACCGACTTCCGGACCGATCAGCATGCAGTGTTTCTCAACCCGCGGTGGAACAACATACTCGACCTGCTAGATTTCCCGGCCTCCATGCCGATCAGCCGCCTTCTCAAGCATGTGTTCTTCGGTCCCCTCGAAGACCGTGCGGTGCCCTACGTGGGCGCATTGATCGGCACGGTCATCTCGGGACAAGGACGGACCTCGCCCGGTCTGTTGTACGGCGGACAAGCCGGTGTGCGTTTTCCTGTGGCGCGGGGAATTTCACTCGACCTGAGCCTGCAATTTACACAGTATGATGTCAATTTCCTCGGAGAGGCGGGGCAAACACAGCAATGGCTTTTTCTAACCGGATTCCGGTATTGAGCCCATTCCGACACAGCCAACGGCAGGGCGCAGGGTGCGCCTCACCCCGCTCGCCGCTCATCGCCGCGGTCCGGCGTCGGTGGAAACCAATACGGCCCACTATCGCCCTACTGCTCTTCCTCCCGCTGTTGCCGGGCTGCGGTTTGCTCTTCGATGCCATCCACCAGATCTACCCGGTGACGACCAATGAGCTGAATAAAATCTGCCGCCGCCAGCAAATCCAGGTCGGGGTGGCGGTCGAACCGTTTCGACCATTCGTATTTCCCGCCGTCTGGACCGACGAGGGCGCGCGAGTGACCGGACTCGATACCGAACTGGTACGGGCCGTGAGTGACGCCCTCACGATCCATTGCGGCAGCTCCGTCGTTCCCGCCTTGCACCTGGTTCGCTTCCGCGACTTATTTTTGCTCTTAAATGAGGGACAATTGGATTTCTTCGTCTCCGCCGTGGCAGCCGGGACGCCCTCACCAGGCCGGTCCGGATTTGCCTACTCCACTCCGTACTTCTCAGAGGGCGGCATCGGCGCGATTGCCACAAGACCGGAGGTCATCGACCTGATCCGGACTCGTGTCGGGACCGCCGGCGAGACCACCGCCCGAGAACAGCTTCTGAATGGCCTGACCATCGCGGTGCAAGACAGCACGGCGGCACACCTGTATGCCGACGCCAAGATCAGCGCTGCCAAGGTCCTTGTGTGCGATTCGCTTCCCGCCGCCTTTGAGCACGCTACGGCCGGCCTATCACCGCCGATCGATGTGATCCTGGGAGCACACCCGGTTTTGAAATTCATGGTCAAGACCACACGTCGAGACTGGCAACTCTTGGCGAAGGATGAACACGCCCCGCTATGGTTCACGCTCGCCGACTATGCCGTCGTGATGGCGGAGGAAAGTTACACCTTGCGGTGGTTCATCAACGACGTCATTTTTCAGCTCCACGAATCAGGACGACTGGAACAGATGCGGCGCCGATGGATCGAGGACGCATATGCCTATCCACGACGGGCATCGACGGAAGGGCTCCCGTTCGACGTGCAAAAGATGCCGGCTCACTATGCCCAGGGAGCCTGCCGGGTATCGTCGCCACACTGACCGAGACAAAGGAGATCGTATGGTCCACCGCCCATGGCTCTCACTCATCACTCTGGCAATAGTTGTTGGAATCGCGCCCGTTCAGGCTTCCCCGCCTGAGCAGCTCCGCGCTGAGGCGGAAGAGACCGCGCGGCTCCTGGCAAAACTGCTCCAAGCCGGCCGCCTGGTGATCGAACAGAATCAGGCCCTGATCGACGATGTCCACAAAGGAGACAAAGGCTTTACCCCGGAAGTGTTTGAACGGCAGATGTACGAGGTCTTTCGACAACGGACCGGGATCGACCTGAGCGCGCCTGCAGCAAAAACGTCGTTGGCCGTGCCGCCTCTCGCGCGCACGCTCCTGCCGGCCTTGATCGAAGCCGGAAAAGACGTCGTCCGCGAGGCACAGGTCGTCATCAACCAGCGCGGAATCGGCTACAAGAATTTCATTCCTGCCACGTTCGGCAGCCAAGCGGCGGCGCGCTTTTCCAAACGGTCCCAAGTCCAACTGAAACAAACGGCGATCCAACCGCGCAATCCCAAGAATGAGCCGGATGAATACGAATCGTCCGTCCTCCGCTGGTTGTCCGGACGACCGAATGGGGAAGCCTATGTCAGCGAATTGACCGAATCGGGTGGAACCTTACGGGTCATGATGCCGATCTATTACCAGCGCGAATGCCTCGCCTGCCACGGCGCCCCAAAAGGAGAATGGGATATTTCAGGCTACCCCAAAGAGGGTGCCCAGGAGGGAGACCTGGCTGGCGCCATCAGTGTCAAAATCCCTCTGCGAACCGAGTGAACGCGCCCGCAGCTCTTCACCATGGATCTCTCCCGCATGCTGCCGAACAAAGAAGCGGTGCGCTCGCCGCTTGCGCCTACGGATTCGGCGCGACGAACACGAGGACTTTCAAGCGCTGATCCGTGTGATTCTTTACTCCATGCTCTTCTCCAGCCGGCGCCATCGTCCCTTGTCCAGGCCCCAGCACCTGCTTCTCTGAACCAACCTGAAAAGTCCCCTGCCCCTCGAGAACGAGATAGACCTTGTCTTGCTCGCCATGGATGTGGCCCTTCTGTTCCTGCCCCGGCTCAAAACAGTAGATGTCGCAGAAGAACCGCTCCGTCTGAAACATATTGTTCTTCTTCATCTTCTCTTGACTAAACTGCTGATACTCCGAGATATTAACGACCTTCATAATTCTGCGATCCTCCTGATCTAAGAATGACGGACGGACTGATTGATGCGCCTGACGATCGAATCGACCGGGATCAAATGACGCGCAAGACCTAACTCCTTGGCAGGTATCCCCATCGCCAGACCAAGGAGCTGGGGCAAGTGGAGAATGGGAAGACTGAGCTGTGCATTCACCGCCTGCCCCGCGCGATCCTGATAGATATCCAGGCTCATATGACAGAGCGGGCAGGGCGTTACCATGCAGTCGGCCCCTTGCTCCTTGGCCTCTTTCATATTGGCTCCGGACATCGCCATCGCCACCGCTTCCTTTTCAAGAATGATCGGGAACCCGCAGCACTTGGTGCGCCCGGCATAGGCCACCGCCTCCCCGCCCAACGCACGAATCACCTGCTCGAGAGACGACGGGTTTTCCGGATCGTCAAAACCGAGATCCCAGGAGGGCCGGAGAATATAACAGCCATAGAACGGCGCAATGCGCAGCCCCTGCAAAGATGTCACGACCTGCGCGCCAAGCTGGCGCAGCCCGATCTCACGCACGATAATCCACAGCAGATGTTTGACCTGAATCGTCCCGCGATAGGCGATGCCGTCCGGCTCCAACACACGATTGATTCGATCGAGTAATCCCGGCTCGCTCTTCAATCGCTTGTTCGCCGCCGCCATGACGCCCTGACACGTCCCGCAAATGGTCATGATATCGAGACCCAGGCTTTCGGCCTGAGCGAAGTTCCGCGCATTCAACGCCAAGGCGACATCCGGCTCCGCCTCCGTCACCACCCCGGCCCCGCAGCAAGACGACGCCGCAAGCTCGACCACGTCAATGCCAAGCCGGCCGACGATCGCCATCGTCGATTGATACAGTTCCGGCGTCGCACCTTTCGCCGCACAGCCGGGGTATAGCGCAAATCTCAATGCCATCGCAGATCCATGTCCACCCTTACTGCAGCTTCGAGCGCAGCCGTTGAAACGACTGATTCATCTCTTCGATCGCAGAATGCACGCCCGCCCTCATTTCATTCCACTTTGCATCGGTGGCCGACTTGAGTCCATCGAGCTGTTGCTTGACGGCCTCCTTCTTCACCTCCAGCTCACGAATCGACTTCTGCAGTTCCGTCCTGGCCGAGGCCGAGGCCTTGTCGGCCTTTCCCTGTAGCGCCGCCATCTGCTGCTGGATTGACTCGAGCTCTTCCTGAGCCTTCCGCTGAAAGGCCTCTTTCTGTTGAGCCGTATACTGGGCCGTCGCCTCAATCGTCTCACGAGCTTCTTTGGCAATCGTGCCGGGTGTCACCGGCTGTTCCCCTGCTTCCACACCCACTGAGATGAGTCCGCCCCATAGACCCAACAAACCGATAATCCATCGGTATTTCATAGACCTATCTCCCTTGCTCGTCCGAATGAACGCGGAATCTCACCGACAGTATAGTCAGGCCTCCGTGAACTTGTCACGCCGGGCGCCCTCTCGCTCAACTTTTCCGAGGAACCAACCGACAAAGACACGTCACAAGCTCACACCGTCGACAAACAACAGGAGCGCCAGAACACCAATGGCCCCCGATACTCAAATTTCTGCCGCCACCGAAAAGCTGGAACAGGCTCTGGTTAAGAAGCTCGAGGCAGGAGAAGTCGAACTCCCGCTCTTGCCTCAAGTGGCCAGCCAAGTCATGGCCCTGGCCGCCGACGCGACGGCCGATGCCGCCAAGCTGTCATCGCTGATCCATCAAGATCAAGCTTTGGCCGCCCACGTCCTGCGCATTGCCAATTCGCCTGCCTATATGCCGCGCAGCCCGGTCGTCTCGCTCCAGCACGCCGTGGCCATGCTCGGCATCAATCTGCTTTCTGAAATTGCCTTTACGGCCTCGTTGAAGAACGGGGCATTCCAAGTTCCAGGCCACGAAGATCACGTGAAGCTGCTCTGGCGGCACTCACTGGCCAGCGGCGCCTTTGGCAAAGAGGTCGCCCGCATGCGGCGGGTCAATGTCGAAACCGCGTACCTCTGTGGACTCTTGCACGGAATCGGCAAGCCGGTCGTGCTTCGGACGGTGGCGAATCTTGCCAAAGACCTCAAACTCTCGGCCGATAGAGCCGTGATGCAGCAGCTACTCGACGGCTACCACACCCGCGTCGGCACTGTGATTGCCGACAAATGGGGGCTGCCCAAACAAGTGGCCGAAGCCATTGCGTGCTACCAGGAATATGATCACGCCACTTCCTTCAGGCAGGACTGCCTGCTCACCTGCGTCGCAGACCGTCTGGCGACACACCTCCTTGAACCGGAGACGCTCCCCGAAGAAGAATTGCGCGAGCATCCGGTCTTCGCCGATCTCAACCTCTACCCCAACGATATCGACCAGCTGCTGGCCGGTAAAGAGAAGGCGTTGGCCTTGGTCAATGCAATGAACCTATGAGCGCACCAATAGCCTTCGACATCGTCATCATCGGAGCCGGCCCCGCCGGGCAAAAAGCCGCCATTCAAGGCGCGAAATCCGGCAAGCGCGTGGCGCTGCTGGAGCGCGAACGGGGTATCGGCGGCAGCTGCGTCTACCGCGGCACCATTCCCAGCAAGACCTTGCGGGAGAGCGCCCTGCACCTCGACCGCCTGCGCCGAGCCAGCGCGGCGTTTGAATTCAGCTTGAAGCCGGACGCGGAAATCTCGTCGCTGCTCAGCCGCCTGGAAGAAGTCGTCCAGACGCACGACACCTATATGAGCAAACAACTGCGGCGGAACGGCATCTCGCTGTTTCACGGCCGCGCGCGTTTTCTCAATGACCGAACCATAGAAATGCAAACCGTGGACGGCGCCCGTCAACACTTTACGGCCGACCATTTCGTCATCGCCACCGGTTCGCGCCCGCGCAATCCTCAAGAGATCCCCGTCGATCATGAACATATCCTCGACAGCGACTCCCTCTTGTCGATGATCTACCTCCCGCGGTCTCTGGCGATTATTGGCGGAGGCGTCATCGGGTGCGAGTACGCCTCGATCTTCGCCCTCCTCGGCGTTGAAGTGACCCTGATCGACCGCGCCAAAGCGCCGCTGCAATTCATGGATCAGGAACTCGTGGCGCAGTTCGTCGCCAGTTTTGAGCAGCACGGCGGACACTACCTCGGCGGACAATCGATTCAAAGTGTGCAATGGGATGGCGCCACCCATGTGGTGACGCTGCTTGGCGATGGCCAGATCATCAAGAGCGAGAAAATGCTCGTGGCGCTGGGCAGACAGGCGAATGTGGAAGATCTCAACCTGGGCGCCGCCGGGCTTGAAGTGAATGGGAAGGGCAGCCTCTCGGTGAACCAATTCTGCCAGACGACCGCGCCACACATCTACGCCGTCGGCGACATGGTCGGTGCCCCGGCCCTCGCGTCAAAAGCAATGGAGCAGGGCCGCCGCGCAGTACGCCATGCCCTCAACCTCCCCATCGGCGATGCCGCATCGACCATTCCGATTGGTGTCTATACGATTCCTGAAATGGCCAGTATCGGCCTGGATGAAAAGATGGCCAGCGAACGATTTCGGAATCCCCTCGTCGGCCGGGCCAAGTTCGAAGAAGTCGCCCGCGCACAAATCTCGGGAGCCGGTCACGGGCTCCTGAAAATGATCGCCGATCCCAGCGGCGAACGATTGCTGGGGATTCAGGTCGTCGGAGATTCCGCCACAGAACTGGTGCACATTGGCCAGATGGCCCTGCAGCAAGGCGCGCTGGTCGAATCCTTTATCGACAACGTCTTCAACTTCCCCACCTACGCCGAAGCCTATCGCGTTGCCGCGCTGGATATCCTCGGCCAGGTCGCCAAACGCCAAACCGCAGCAGCGGCATAGTCTCCCCGCCCTTTGACCCCGCGCGTCTTTTTCGTATAGGCTGCTCCTGACGATCGACACTCCCGTCGATGCCGGGTAGGGACAGTCTATGAATCGATCCGACCGCCGCCGACAGGAATCCCGCCAGGCCAAGACCGGCTCCGTGTCCGACAGTTTCGCCGTTTATACGCTACTCGACCAAGGGAAACGCCATCACCAGGCTGGCCAATTGGCCGAGGCTGAGCGAAACTATCAACTGGCCCTGAATATGGTGCCGGGCCACCCTGAAGCGCTCCACCTCTTAGGATTGCTGGCCTACCGCGTCGGCAGCTACGAGCAAGCCATCGAGCTCATCACCCACGCCATCGAGGGCACACCCAATTCCCCTTTGTACTGGTTCAACCTGGGCGTCGTCACCCAGCGTGCGGGAAAATCCGAAGAGGCCATCCGTGCCTATGAGCGGGCCATCACCCTCAATCCCAAATACGTCGACGCCCTCATCAATCTCGGCAACGTCCTGAAAGACCAGCATCGCCTTGTCGCCGCAGTCGAAACCTATCGCAAAGCCCTGACCCTGAACCCGGCCCACGCCGACACCCACAACAACCTCGGCGTCGCACTCAAAGAGCAGAATGCCCTCCGGGATGCGATCGTCTCCTATCGCGAAGCCATCCGGCTGAAACCCGCGCACTTCGAAGCCTGGAACAATCTCGGCCTGGCGCTGATGGAAACCGGCGCAATCGATGACGCCCTCGCCTCATTCCAGCAGGCCTTGACCATCGTGCCGGATTCATCGAAGACACTCTACAACCTGGGAATTGCGGCGATGTGGAACGGCGACCATGCCGGCGCCATGGCCCGCTTCTCCCAAGTGGCTAAGGCGAAGCACGATCACAACGGTCCGATTCAAGAGACCACCCTCTTCCGGTCGCGGCTGAAGCATGACGCCGAACAAACCCGACTGCTCATCGAGCGGGGCCGCCTCGATGCCTCGCACCGGAGTTATGTCGATGCGCTGGAGCGATTGGAAATTACGCTGGCCGCGACCTTCCCGACGCGCAACCGATGTCCCGTCGATCCGGCTGCGCTCGCGGCGATTGCGCCGTCCTTCAATCAATTTCTCTATCGAGCCCCCTGCGAACGGCTGGTGGATGGCGCATTGAATCCGCAACTGGATGTCCGGGCGATCGAAGCGCGCTACCTGGGGCAGCTGCCAGAAGTCACATTCATCGATCAACTGCTCAAGCCGGAGGCCCTGGCAGCCCTACGCACCTTTTGCTTGGAATCCACAATCTGGAAAAAGGACTACGAGAACGGCTACCTCGGGGCGTTTCTCGGCGATGGATTCGCCACACCCCTCCTGTTGCAAATTGCCGAAGAACTCCGTCGCGCGCTTCCCGGCATCTTCAAAGATCATCGACTGACCCAGGCCTGGGCCTTCAAGCAGGATAGCGCCAGACGCGGCCTCTCCATCCATGCCGACGCCGCAGCCGTCAATGTCAACTTTTGGATTACACCGGATGAGGCGAACCTGGATCCTGAGAAAGGCGGGCTCGTGGTGTACAGCAAAGAAGCGCCGGCCGATTGGAACTTCGCCGCCTATAACAGCGAGCAGAACAAACCGAAGATTCTCGAATGGCTCACGCAAGCCGGCGCGCAGACGATCCGGGTGCCCTATCGCGCCAACCGTGCGGTGGTCTTCAATTCAGATTTGTTTCATGAAACCGACGACGTGACCTTCCGTGACGACTACCTCAGCCGACGCATCAACATCACGCTGCTTTACGGCTATCGACATCAGGCCTAACCAAACCATCCCCGAACGGCCTCTCGCCATTCTGTGACGACGGCTGGGCGGTCATAGCCGCGGCCACCACGGACTGAATCCGCTGCTGCATACGCGACGTCGCGAACCGCATCGCGAGACCGATGGCCGCAGCCAGGAACACGAACACCGGGACCATAATCCGGCCGACTTGTTCAAGCCGCTCTTGCGGACTGCGCACAGCACCCTGTTGTCTCGCCCCCACAAAGGTGAGCCTGCCCCACGCAATCGTAGATCCCTTGTCCTGAATCGGCTCAATGACGGTGAGGCGCTCCTGACCAGGCGCCGGCTCGTCTCGAATCAGGACCTCCCGATTCTGCGCGCGGATGGCCGCCCAGTTCGCATCCTGAATCTGCTGCCCTACATAGCCGGCATTGGACGCGGCAAATACCCGGTTGCCGTTATCGATTACCATCGCATCGGCAAGACCGTTGGTCCGCCAGGCCCCGGCCAGCGCCTCCTGCACTTTGGCCACATCCACGACCAGCGCTGCCGCACTGATGGATGAAAAGGCTCGGCTTACCATCAACGCTTCCTGCTGCGCGGCCTGACTGACCTGCGCCTCCCGCTGCTGCCCTTGCGCCACGTCAGACCGTTTGAGCGTGTAATAGAGCAGGCCCCCGATAATCGCCGTCGCCAAGAGACTGACCATGAGTGCACGAAGCATCGGAGAGTACCTCCTCAGATAGTTGGAC
Source organism: Nitrospira sp. (assembly GCA_030653545.1). Lineage (NCBI taxonomy): Bacteria > Pseudomonadati > Nitrospirota > Nitrospiria > Nitrospirales > Nitrospiraceae > Nitrospira > Nitrospira sp. The sequence continues at coordinate 193,645 of JAURZE010000026.1, forward strand.
TTACGAAGGGCCGACAGGAAAGTTACCCTCGAGGCACGCGCTGAGGAAGGACAACCTCAGACGGCCTCATCCGATGTACCGGCACGCTGATAGGGCTCTAATTCGAGTTCTTTTACCACGTGCTGAAGTCGCGCCCATTCATCCGGCGTCAAACTGGCAAACTCCAGCCCGAAGCTGCGATCACGGCACCACCGGACAACCGCTTGCTTGACCTGAATCGGCGGCTCGTCGTCCGACACGTCGACGCGCAACAACAACGTGGTACCGGGCTTCACCGCGGTTGCGCTGAACACGCAGCAGCCTCGGATGGAGAGATCGGTCAGGTTGCCGTCACCGGAAACAATGTTGGCGGAGCTGAAAGAGCTGCGAAACTGGACAGGAAAGCGAGGATGTTGCCGATGTTCCACGGGGAGACCTCATAGCCTGAAAGCCTGAAGGTGTCTACCCCTTAATATTGCCAATAGGTCGGAGTTCCGCTACCTTTTTTGTAATTCCCGCACGCTCAACCGACTCCACTACTTCCGATATGTTTTTGTAGGCGAATCCGGCCTCTTCCGCGAGCCCGGACATCGACACCGCCTTCACGAGAATGCCCCGCTGCTTCATCTGCTGCTGGAGCTGCTCGCCGCGAATCGATTTCTTGGCCTGCGTCCTCGACATCGTGCGTCCGGAGCCGTGCATGGTCGAACCAAAGGTCTCTTCCGAAGCCCTCGTCGTGCCCACCAGCAGATAGGATCCGGTTTCCATTGAGCCGCCGCAAATCACGGGCTGGCCGACTGACCGATAACAGGCCGGCAAATCCTGGCTACCCGGGCCGAACGCGCGCGTCGCCCCTTTTCGGTGCACGACCAACTCCCCTTCAGAGTACCGCTCCACTTTGGCAATGTTGTGGGCCACGTCATAGACCAGCTCCATGCCCAACTCTTCTCCCGACCGGCCGAAAACCGCGGCAAAGGCCTCGCGAATCTGATGCGTGATGACCTGCCGGTTGGCAAACGCCGTATTGGCGGCGCAGTTCATCGCCGCGAAATAGTCCTGGCCTTCCTCAGACAAGAAAGGCGCGCAGGCCAACTGCTGATCCTTGACCGTAATCCCATATCGCCGCATCGCCTTCTCGAAGGCTTTGAGATAGTCGCTGGCCACCTGGTGGCCGAAGCCGCGCGACCCGCAATGCACCATGATGACAATCTGATCCTGTCCGGTAATGCCGAAGGCTGTCGCCGTCTCCCGGTCGAAAATGCGGTCGTTCGAGACCACTTGCACTTCAAGGTAGTGATTGCCGGAACCCAGCGTCCCCAGCTGGTTCATCCCGCGTCCCACCGCATGGTCGGTGACTTTGGACGGATCGGCGCCGGGCAGACACCCGCCTTGCTCGATCCGCTCCAGATCGCGATGCCAACCAAACCCTTGCTCGATGCACCATCGGGCGCCTTTGGTCATGACCCGATCGAAGGACGACCGATCCATCGACACAAAGCCGCTCGCTCCGACACCTGCCGGGACGCGTCGAAAGAGTTCGGTCATCAGCTGCTCGAGTTTAGGCTGCACCTCCGCCAGCGTGAGGTCCGTGCGGATCAGCCTCATCCCGCAGTTGACGTCGTATCCCACCCCGCCGGGAGAAATGATTCCCGAACGCACATCGAACGCGGCCACTCCGCCGATCGGAAATCCATAGCCCCAATGGCCGTCCGGCATGCAGAGCGCATACCGGCGGATGCCGGGGAGACAGGCCACGTTCGTCACCTGCTCGAACACACCGGTATCCATGGCCCGGAGAATAGACTCGGTCCCGTAGATACGGGCCGGCACCAGCATACCGGGCTTCTCCGTGACGGGAATCTCCCACACCTCGTCCGTAACTCGATTGACCTTCATCGTCGTGCTGAACTTCATCCTGGACCTATTCTCTGCTCGCGCCGCCTGTCATCTGCCACAGCCCCCGTCCCCATCATACGTCGAGGACCACTCTCACGCCCCAGCGCCCGTTATCTTGATGCAGCCGGTACAAATGCTTGGTGACACCCTTCACATCGTTGCGCAACACTTGCGTCGCCTGATTCACCGGCTCACCGACCAGCGTCCCATCGAGCTTCCATTGGCCGCCTTCACGGGTCAGCGATATCGAAGCGCAACTGAACACAACGCCCGCCGCATCCTTCCAATAGACGAAGTCGGAGAGCCAATCGAACAGCAGCTCGGCGAGATCGCTCTCCGCATGTTCGATGCGGCGCTCCCAGGTCGCACCGACCGTCGCGGGATCGGCCATCGCCTCCATCACCGCGTTTGAGGCAGCGTCAAAGACCTCCTGAACGGAATCGCCCTCGGCATCGAAGGCCAGATCCGCCAGGGCCACGTCATCAAGAAATTGGAAGGAAGCCGGCATCGATGATCGTTATAACGCCGTCGGACGGCGAGCCCGCTGAAAGATCCCTCGCACTTGCGCCAATCCTGGAATCCGGTGCGCCAATGGATTGGGCACCTTCCCTTTGAAGAACATCCTGACGCCGAGAGGAAGAATCCTGAGAAAGCGGGACAGATCGAAGCCGACAACTTTAAGCGGCATGATCGCTTCGTTCAGCCGCCCCTGCTGTTCAATGATCGAGACAAATGCGGTGATGTGGCGCGCGCCACCCGTTGACGCCAATCCCCGGTCGAGCGCAGCCCTTCGCAGCCGGATGATCGCCTCCATCGGCTTCACATCTTTCGGGCAGACTTCCACGCAGTAATTGCACCGCGTGCAATCCCACATCCCGTTCGGCTCTTGCAAGACGGCAAGCCGCGCCCCTTTCAGCTTCTCCGGCTCACGCGGATCCGACAGAAATCGATCGACTTTGGCGAGCGCCGCCGGTCCGGCAAACCCGGGCGACACGGCATGCACGGTGCAGGCTCCCACACAGGCGCCGCACATGATGCAGGCATCGACATTGTGATAACCGGGTCCCGTTGAACCCGGATCGTGCGCGGCGGCGCGGTCGGCTGGCACGGCCATCGACGTCGACAACCAGGGCGTAATGTCGCGAATCTTGCCCCAGAACGGACGCATGTCGACGACAAGATCTTTGATGACCGGAAGGTGCTGCAGGGGAGCGATATGTAGCTGCCCGTGCCGTTCCAGTTCCTTCCGGACCGACGTGCGGCAAGCGAGCTTCTCGCCTCCATTAATATTCATGGCGCAAGATCCGCAAATCGCCGACCGGCAGGAATACCGCAAGGCCAGACTGCCGTCGAGCTCGTTTTTGACCCGGATCAGCAGGTCGAGCACGGTTGCGCCGCGCCGCACATCCAGGCGCACCTCTTCATCGTGCGGCTTCGCATCCTGTTCGGGATTGAAACGTTGGAGAGTGATCGTAAGGCGCATGGAATAAGCTTTCAGCCTTCAGCAGTCAGCCATCAGCGAAAACTGAAAGCTGATCGCTGAGAACTGATCGCTCATTTTAATCGAGCTCGAAGACCTTCGGGAAATCGGTCAGGTTGCGGCAACCATCGCTTGTGACCAGCACCATGTCTTCGATCCGTACCGCGCCCAACCCGGGATAGTAGAGCCCCGGCTCGACCGTCACGACGTGGCCTTCCTGCAAGAGCGAGCCGGTCCGGCTGATCCGTGGCGCTTCATGAATATCCAACCCCACGCCATGACCAGTCCCGTGGAAGTAGCCCTGCATGCGGCCGTCAACCAGCCCCGTCTTGTACCCGGCCTTTTCAAACCGGTCGCAGATCCCTTGATGGATCTTCATGCCGTCGGCGCCGTCTTTGACCTTGGTGATCGCTTCTTCCTGCGCATCCTTCACGGTCTGATACAACCGCTTGAGTTCAGGACTGGCGGCACCACGGATCACCGTGCGGGACATGTCGGCAAAATACCGGCTATTGGCGGATCGAGGAAACACATCGAAAATAATGCTGCGGTTCGCGGGCAATGGGCCCGTGCCTTCATGGTGCGGATCGCAGGCCTGTTCGCCGCCGGCCACAATGGTATGCTGCGCCACGCAATCACGCTCCATCAACTTCACGTTGATCAGCTTCTTAATGCGTTCGGAGGTCAGTACCTCTCCGTCCAGCCACAGCTCGCCGCCGCGAATGGTTGCCTGCTTGAGTGTCGCATGGGCCGCCGCCACCGCTTCTTCCGTTGCGCGCTGCGCCGCTTCGATGCACCGCACCTCGTCGGCGGTCTTCACCACACGCCGCTCATAGAAGGGATCGCGCTTCGGCTTCATACTGTAACCCAGCTCTTGAAGCCGCGTGGCGTGGATAAAGGGGAAATTAGCGGGAACCAGCAACTGCCGGACTTTGGCTTCCCGAAGGATCACATGGACGATATCGACCGTGCTCGGTTCCTTGGTCCCGTTCGATTTCGCCTTCTTTTCCAGTTCGGAGTACGACAACACCCGATCCACCGACGCCTGCGACTTGGCCCGATCCATTTCAAGATCGCTCATGACCAGCAGCCGCTCGCCCTTAACCTCCATATAGATGAAGGGGTCCGGCGCGACAAACCGCGTCGCATAATAGAGATTCGAATCAAGTTCGCTGGCGGCGATAAAGAGCGTCGCAACGTCAGGTTGTGCGGCCGTAGTTCGTTTCATGGATGGGTGAGACGAGGGAGTTCGGACCGGCTTGAGGTGGTTCGGCGCATGAATGGGCTGATGCTAACATGGGGTCTAATGACGGTCAAGGCGTCGCCGGTGCGCCTTCCGGCACCAACTCAAGCTCAGGCGCGGCAGGCTTGTCCTCGTTCGGCGCCATGAAATCCATCGGCAATGTCAGTGTGTTCTTTAAGACATCGACGGCTAGCTGCGCCAATCCTGACAATCCAGCCGTGAACGACTTCATCGGCAAATACGTCACCTCGGGATCTTCCACGGCGCCCTTGATCGAAAAAATGGCTGTAGCTATCCCTTTGCGGTCACCCGCAAAGATACGTCCGAATAAGGGAATCGTCTTGAGAAACGTGGCATAGGACCCGAAGGGACTGACTGCCACCACCATATCTAGCTGATCCGTAGGCAGATCGTAGTTGCCCGCCGCCGTAATCTTGAGGATCGGACTGTCGACGACCAGATTCTCCGTCTGGAACGATCCGTTCTGAATCGTCACCGTGGCGGCGATGCGGTTATAGGGCAACCCCTCTTTTTCCAGATCCACTTTTCCTTGCAGCACGGCAGGAAGATTCAGGATACTCAAGATCTTCCAAATCGCGCGCTCCTTGGCTTTCAAGATTCGTCCATTCTCCAACAGTATCTCGGTTTTCCCATTCAGCGAAGGATAGACCCCGTGAGGGTTACGCCCATGCCCACGGATGGTTCCGTTCAGCCGCACCTGGCCCGAGACGCCCTGGATGTCCGCGTGAGTCAGCCGCAGGAGATCCTCGACCGCAACTCCGGTGGCCCGCAGGGAAACCTCTGTCTCGGCCGGCGCTTTGGCGGGCAGCTGCACGACCACCCGGCCGGCCACTTGGCCGTTGGTCGAGTCTCCGCCGATCCGGTCGATATCCAGCACGCCGTCCTGAATCGTGATCCGCGCCGTCAGCCCGCCGAACTTGAGATGCCGATAGTGCGCCCGGGCAGCCGATGCCGTCATAGTAACCTGGCTGGAAGAAGCCAATGTCTCCAACAATTCCCGCATCGGCGAGCGCTCGCCTTTAGGAATCACGAGGTCAAGGTCCAGCTGATTCGACTCGATCTTGCCGGTGATCACCGGTTTGGCCGGCCAGTTCCGCACCGTCGCTTCCAACGCCAGATCACTGTCCTGCACCTTGAAAGACAGCCGCTTCACCTCCGCCCCGTTCCGCACCAATTTCACCCGGGCATACAGATCGTCGATATGTCCGGCCCCCTTGACCAGCACCAGGCCGTTCGTTACCGCTATCCATCCCGTCGTCTTCCAGGTTTTCCAATCCGTGTCTTTCCCCTTTACATCCAGCGATACCTCGACATTGCCGGCTTCGAACCCGCCCTTCGCAATCCACTCAGGCAGACCTGACAAGGACAGTTCTCCGGTGGCCAGCGTCGCATCAATGGAAAACTTGTCTCCGATCTGAATCGCACCCTTCACGGGGATCCGCACGGAGGGCAAGACCAGCTCAACGCGTGTGACCGTCGCGATATTCGCCCGCGTCAGGTTGCCCTCAAACTCAAGGATTGCCGGAGCGCCGATCGGCTTCTCGATCGCGTTCGGCACCACCACCTTGGATTCCGTCAACACCAGATTGCCGCGCACATGCGGCGCCGTCGTGGCACCGCTCAGCTGCACGGCCGCACTGAGCAACCCTTCAAACATCCCGACCGGAATCACCTTAGCGGGAACAAATCGCATGATATGGCCAGCATCGCCGTTCGCACGAACGACGAACTCTTGAAACACGCTCGCCGGCCCGCCTGACAGGCCGCCCTGGACCTGAAGAATCGTATCGCCCAGATGACCCGTCACCTGCTCAAATCGCGTTCCGCCATCGGCTAACACAAACTTCCCCTGAACCGCCGTCAGACGTTCCGGCAAAGACGGATGCGTGAGGCTGATGTACCGGGCCGCGATCTCTCCGCCGGCAAAGGTCACGCCCCCGGGTTCGTTCAGCGGCCCCACCAACCGAAATGTCGGCAAGGCCGTCCCTTCGACATCGCGAAGACCGGCCAGCAGATGCACGAACCCCTCGGCCTTGACCGTCTTGGCAAGCAGCTGCACCAAATCGGTGGCCGCCATGCTGCCGGTGATCTCCAATTCCAGCCACGGTCCGGCTTCGAGAAAAGATACCGTCGCCTTCCCCTCAGTGATCTGAATGGCGCCATATCGACCGGTGAAATTCGCGGCCCGCACCCGACCAGTCTCCACGACGATGACACCGGCCAAGTCTTTGGTAGGCACGTGATCCTCTCCCAGCAAGGCCTGTCCCTCTTGAACACGGAATTCCCCCGTCACCGACAATTGCGGCCCCGAGGTCGCCGATCCGGTGAGCGAGGCATTCACCACCTGCACTCTTCCGTCGATCTGCCGCTCGGCCAACACCGCCGGGAGCTGGGGATGGATCCATTGAGCCGGAATGGTGTTGAGCAATTCCTTCAGCGTGACCAGCGACGAATTAAACGTCACGGCAAAGGTCGGCTGCGCGGTGAGCAATCCGGCGAGATTGGCCTTGCCGGTCAAGGTCAGCTGATTCAGGCGCGCCGTCATGCTCGACAACACCGCATCGTATCCGGCAAGCCCCGGCATGATCCGCACCTGACCTTGCAAATCAACCATCCCGTCCAATTGTTCAGGGACCGGACGAGGGCCGAAGAAATCCGCCATGTCTCGCAGCACCACATTCGCGGCATCCACCTGCCCCTCGAACTGAAACACTGACGTGGGCGCCGCCGCAGGCGGCGGCTCTGCCGATGCCGCAGGCTCTTCAGCGGTCAACGCAACAGACCGTTCACCTCGCTTGATCTGCCCCACAAGCGATACGGCCGACAGACCATCCTGGCCGGTCTGCGCCACCGACAGATGCACGTCGGCCATCGCGCGCTCCGGGCGAATCATCATCCCGCCTTCGACCCGCTCCAGCTTCAGCGTTCTGGTCCCGCCGGGCCTTCCCTCATCGATGACCGTGATGCTCCCGTTCACGACTGTGGCCTGGCGGATCATGAAGACGCGCGTCATCATGTCCAACGTGCGCTGATCCGTCGCCGCCTGATTGGTGTTATCCAGAATGTTCCAGTGGCCGGCTTCATTCCGGTGAATCGTGAGGACCGGATCTTCGACCAGGAGCCGCTTCCCCACCACCTGCTTGCGCAACAAGGGAAGCAGACGAAGCACGAGATCAATCCGCTTCGCCGAAAACACGACTTCATCGGAATTGGGATCGTGAATCGCAACCTGGGTGAGTTCAACGCGGATGCGCGGGAAGATGACAAACTTGGCGCGATGCACCTGAATCTTGCGCCCGAGGCTTTCCTCAAGCTGCTGCAAGACGAACTCTTTCAGGTAATCTTCGCCGAACAGCGTATTGGAAAAGAGCAGGAAGGTACCGACACCCACCGCGAGGGCCAAGACCATGACCAGAAACAGCCGAAGACGCGACACTCTCCCCCCTCGCACCATACGTACAATTGCCATTCGGATATTACCGGAAGCCTCTAGTTAAATCCACCAACCCTGCGTCGAACAAGGAGTTTTCTGCCAATTCATAGTCAACCAATAACCGCTCTACATGGAATTTGCGCTAGAGCCCCTGCCCTCGACTCGCTATAATGCCGGCCTCCACTGGACCGACTTAGCGTTGCACCCACACGATTCCTCTGATCATGACTCTCCGCCTCTCACGCGCATCCGCTGGGTGATTCTCGGGCTGCTCTTTGCCATTAGCGTCGTCACCTATATCGACCGCGTCAACATTTCCGTGACGGCCCGTCATATGATGCCGGCGCTGGGCCTGACCGATCAGCAGATGGGGTTTGTCTTTTCGGCCTTCGTCATCGGCTATGCCCTGTTTCAAATTCCCGGCGGCTGGCTCGGCGACCGCTGGGGCGCGCGGATCATTCTGACTCTGGCGCTGCTCTGGTGGTCCATCTTCACCGCCTGGACGGCCATGGCTCCGGCCTCTCCGCTGGCCGGATGGCTGGGCATCATGGGAGCGCTCGCGCTTGCGCGTTTTCTATTGGGCGTCGGCGAAGCAGTGGCCCTGCCGAATTTCAATCGGGTCGTCACCGACTGGCTCCCGGCGGGGGAGCGCGGGCTCGGGATCGGCATCGCGATCGGAGGCATCGGCGTCGGCGCCGCGATCACGCCGCCTGTCACTGCGTGGATCATGGTGAACTTCGGTTGGCAGACGGCTTTCTATCTCTCAGCCGTCCTCGGCTTAGGCCTCGCCGTCATCTGGTGGTTCATCGCGCGCAATCATCCGCTCGAGCATCCATGGATGACCAAGCGAAATACCGGCACCACAGCCACAACCGACCAGGCTCCATCCCCTTCCATTCCATGGGCAGCGTTGCGACAGACTCCAACGGTCTGGTGGCTCGTGTTGAGTTACAGCTGCCTGGGCTATGTAGCCTATGTGTATATGTCGTGGTTCTATCTCTATCTTGTCAACGTGCGCGGCTTCGATATCCTGCGCGGAGGTTTCTTCGCATCCGCGCCCTTTCTCGCGATTCTGGTCTTTTGTCCGATCGGAGGCTGGGTCACGGATCGATTGGCCAGCCGCCACGGACTCACGGCGGGTCGGCGACAGGCAGGCATGGCGGGAATGCTCCTCGCCGGCTGCGCGATCGGACTCGGGGCCTGGATCGATTCGCCCTATCTCGCCATCGCCAGCCTGTCGCTGGGCGCGGGCTGGCTCTACTTCAGCGTCGGCGCCTACTGGTCTTCCACCAGCGACTTGTCCAAGACACACGCCGGCAGTCTGTCGGGCTTGATGAACATGGGGGCCAATATCGGAGGGGCTATTTCTCCTACCGTCACGCCCTGGATTGCCGAACAGTGGGGTTGGCCCCTGTCGCTCGGCACCGCCGCGCTAATTGCCGTCATCGGCGGGGTACTCTGGCTCTGGATCGACCCTGAAAAAGGTCTCGCGGGAAAACCGCACTGAGTACCGCGCCGGGGCTGGCTCCCCTTGCACCACCGCCGCCCTGGTTGCCGTCCTCGGCGGGATACTCTGGCTCTGGATCGACCCTGAAAAAGGTCTCTCGCAAGAGAAGTGCTGAGTACTGCGTCCTGAGTCGAGCCTACTCAGCACTCAACACTGCCCCAAGGCCTTGCCTCGAAAGCGGCGCCCCTGCTACATTGCACGGCTATGACTATGCAATTTCAAAAGAAGGATCCTCGCGCGACGATCGTCACCAAGTTCGGCGAGATCAAGATCCGCTTTTATCCGGACGATGCCCCGCGCCACGTGGAGAACTTCATCAATCTGGCCAAGATGGGTTTCTTCGACGGCACCACGTTTCATCGCGTCGTCCCCGGTTTCCTCATTCAAGGCGGCGACCCCTTCAGCAAGAACGCCGACAGGACGACGCACGGCACCGGTGGCCCCGGCTACTTTCTAACCCCCGAGCCGAGCGATCGCCCCCACAAACGCGGCGCCGTCTCGATGGCGAAGATGCCGCGCGAGAGCAACAGCACGCGCGACTTCAACGACAACGGCTCGCAGTTTTTTATTTGCGTGGGAGATAACAGCGGACTCGACCGGCGCTATACCGTGTTCGGGGAAATCTTTCGCGGCATCGAAGTTCTGGATAAGATCGTCGCCGCCGCCCGTGACGCTGCCGACAACCCGCTGGATCCGATCACGATGACCGTGACGGTGAAAGAGTGAAGAGCTGATGGCTTATAGTAGGAAGTGAGAGAGCCGCTCCTTTCCCCATGCACTCTCCCACCGGAACAACCTGATCACCTGGGCCATTCTTCGCTATCCATGCAGTTCCAGTCCCTACTGAGAATTTTCCGCTAACGTTCTTTTCGAGCCGCCAGATAGCCCGCGTTCAACACGCTATAATCTGAATGTGGTTTGGCTTGGACTATCTTCGCCATACATGCTGTTAGTGTCTCTGCAGGCACATTTCTCTTTGACCGATGGTCCATCTTGTCATCCATCATCATACTCACCATGGCGATCAGGAACGCCTCCGCGCTGACGGAATAGATCCCAATGGACAAGGTGATTAGGCCGAGGTGCGTAGCGGCTCAAGGCGATCGATCTCGCTTGCTTTTGAGCTGTGCATCGCATGCCAAAGATCCCAGTCTAATTGCAACCCCAGCCAAAAGTCTGCAGACATCCCTATGACACGCGCCAGTCGAAGCGCGGTGTCTGACGTGACCGCCCGCTTGCCACGGATGACCTCGTTCAGGCGTGGAAACGATATCCCAAGACGAGCCGCGACTTCCACCTGCGTGATGCCAAGCGGCTTAATGAACTCTTCCAACAGCATCTCCCCAGGACGAGTGGGAGGCCGATGAAGAGGCAAGCGTCGGCCAACAAGCTGTTTCGAAGCGTGGGATCGACCGGTCACGCGTAGGCTGTCAGTGGTAATCCGTGATTTCAACTTCCCAGGCATGACCATCCTCCCATTCAAAACAAATTCGATATTGATCGTTGATCCTGACGCTGTGTTGCCCGACCCGATCCCGGCGTAACCGCTCAAGCCGATTTCCCGGTGGCACGGCCAACTCACTCACCACTCGCACTCGATTAATCTGATCCAGCTTCCTCCTGGCGATGCGCCAGAGCGTCCTTGGGCACACTTTTCTAGCCGCCGAAGTATCGAGGCCATCAAAAATGTTCTCCGTACCCTGCCTTTTAAACGACCGTATCACGAGATCCATTATAGCGACATGCGTGATAGCTCCTCAAGAGCTTCACGAGCTGTCCGCGCAGGCATAAGGGATAACAGCGGACTCGACCGGCGCTACACCGTGTTCGGGGAAATCTTTCGCGGCATCGAAGTCCTGGATAAGATCGTCGCCGCCGCCCGCGACGCCGCCGACAATCCGATTGAGCCGATCACGATGACCGTGACGGTAAAGGAATAGCGTTCTCTGAACTTTAGTGCGCGCCTGCACGACCGTGCATCTGCGCACCCGACTTCTCCTCCTTGCAGGACACTTCCCATCAACCAACCTCCGCGGCATCACAGCGAAACATCGTTTTTCACTTTTTCATCGGGAATCAGTGCCTGGATTGAAACGGTACTGTTCTTGCTGAGGCTTGAGACCAAGTCACTTTTAAGGCGTGAGGTGTCATGGACTCGATACCCATACTCATCGCAATCGCGGCTCCGCTGCTCGCCAGCGTCCTGACGGTCTTATTCGGACAGCTGCTCGGCGAGCGAGTTGCGAACATCAGCATCGCCGCGTTGATCCTCTCGACCGGAACGGCGCTGCTGTCTTTCTATCAGATCCTCAATGCAGACCCGCTCGTGCTTGCCCTTCCAGGGCTGCCGGCGCTGCTGACCCCTACGATACTCGTCGATCGCCTTGCCGGAATCATGATGGTCCTCATCAGTGTCGTGAGCTTAGTGATTCACGTCTATTCCCGGCAATATATGCAGGGCGATCCCGGCTATACCAGATTCTTCGGGCTGCTCAGCCTGCTGACCTTCGTGCTCCTGACCCTGGTCACGAGCGGGCACCTCTTGTGGCTCTTCCTTGCCTGGCACACCGTGACCTGGCTGCTCGCCACATTTATTTCCTTTAACCGCGCCAGCGCCGCGGCCCGCCGAGCGGGACGGACAACCCTGCTGGTCCAAGGATTCGGGGATATCGCGCTCCTGCTGGCGATCGTGGCGCTCTATGCAGCCTTCGGCACGCTCGACCTGACAACGTTGTTCCATGCGCTGGATGAGATGCCGAGCCGTCCGACCCTCTGGACCGGAACCCGGTTCGAACTGGATGCGATCACGACCGGCACGCTGCTGCTCGTCTTCGCGGTCATGACCAAGTCCGCACAGTTTCCGTTTCATATCTGGTTGCCCGGCACGATCGAGGCCCCGACCCCCGTTTCGGCGATGCTGCATGCCGGCATCGTGAATGCCGGAGGATTTCTGGTGAACCGCCTGGCGCCGCTGTTCGGCCAGTCTCCGACCACGCTCTATATCTTGTTCGTGGTGGGCGCGCTCACCGCCTTGATCGGCGCCTCGACCATGCTGACCCAATCGAGCATCAAACGCACACTCGCCTACTCGACCATGGGGCAGATGGGCTATATGGTTATGGAATGCGGCCTGGGCGCCTTCGCCCTCGCCATCTTTCACCTCTGCGCCCACGGTCTTTTCAAAGCCACGCTGTTTTTGAATTCAGGCGATCACATCCACAAGGCGAGAACCGAGTACAAGCTGCCCGAGCCTCGCAGGGTCAGCGACACGCCGAGGTTCTCGTTCGTGCCCTGGGGAACCGGACTCGCCATCACGCTCATTCTGCCGCTCCTGATTCTGCTGATGACCCACGGCCTGGTCCATATTTCCCTGTTCGAATCACAGAGCACCATGATCTTTCTGTTCTTCGCCTGGGTCACCTCGGCCCAGGCCATCTTCAGCCTTTACCGGCTGAACGTGGCCGCCTCCTGGAAAGTCTCGCTCATGATGCTCGCGACCCTGACCTTCATCGTCCTCACCTATCTCTGGGCCGGGGACGCCTTTACGCACTTCCTCTATCCGGCGCCGGCCCATGTCGCCGCCTATTTCCAAGCGGCCGCCTGGCACGAGGGCCTCTTCGATGCCGTCATCGTCGCGTCAACCCTGATCATCATCGGAGTCTGGATCCTGCTCTACGGCAAGGCGCACGGCTACCAGCCGATGCTCCCCACAGGATTCACCACTCTATACACGCGCCTCTACGTGGGGTTCCTCGCCGGCCTCTATGTCGAGGATCTGCTGCGGGCCCTGCGCCCGGGGCTCAAACCGTTACGTGCGGCATCTCGTCGGCCGCCCGGCTGACAGAAAAGATTACAAGATTCGAACGGGACATCACCGGCAGATCGAGCGCCGGTGTAGACAAGCAAGATGAACATGCGACAGTTTGAACCGAGGAGGAAATCACCATGAGAGGCCTGACACTGCATCCGATGAAAGAAATCAAGATCATCGTGCAAGGCGACCAGTTGAAGTTTATCACCGAGCTGTTGGACCGGACCGGAGCCACCGGTTATACGATCATCAACAATATCTCTGGCAAGGGCCATCACGGCTTTCACGAGGGGCATCTGCTGTTCAACGACACCAGCAGCCAGGTGATGGTGTTCACCGTCGTACCCGAAGACAAGGTGGAACCGATTCTGGCCGGCCTGGGCCCGCTCTTCAATCGGCATTCCGGCGCCATGTTCGTGACCGACGTGGCGGTCAGCCGGCGGGACCATTTTGCATCCAAGTGAGCCGACCGTTCGGCCGGAATCTCTCCCCTTCTCTCGACGGCTTCCTATTCGACTCGGTATACTGTGGCGGCACGTGACCGGGTCCGATACTTACCCCAAGCCCGATTCGTAGGTAGCTCGATATGCCGCCCGCACAATCCGGCAGTTCCCGCGAACCTGCCGTAGCAAAACCGGAAGTCGCCGCCGCTGAAATCCTGGCATGGGTCAGCGACTGCATCGAGGGTGGGCTCTGTCTGATCGCGCGCGGCATATTGATTTTCGAAAATGCGCAATTCGGCGAATTGGTGGAAACCCCGGCCAAGGAAGACCTTGCTCCATCGAAGTCCGGCGGCTCCATGCGAGCACGGCTATTCGCCGACGCGCTCGCATGGAACAAGGAGTCGCTGGGGACTCGCGGGACCAGGACCTATCACCTGACCCATCGTGACGGACAGCCACTGATTTATGACTGCCGATTCAACGTGGTCCCCTACCACGGAGATACCGGCGTGCTCCTCGTCCTGCAGAACGTGACGGAGCGGACCGTCCTCGAGCATGAAGCCTCCCAGGTCGCCCGATTTCAAACGGTGCTGGCCCGCATTGGAACCCTGGCCGTCAGCGACGCCTCGGCTCAAGACCTCATGAACGAGGCCGTGCGACATACGGCACAAGCGCTGGGCGTCGAGCTCTGCAAGATCCTGATCGCGAGGGAGTCCGACGATCACCTCGCCGTCGTGGCGGGGATCGGCCTCGAAGAGGAGCTGATCGGCAAACTGACGATCGAAGGCGGCACGCATTCACAGGCCGGCTTTGCCATTCGCGAGCGCGTGCCCGTGGTCGTGCGGGACCTCCGGAATGAAACCCGGTTTACCCCTTCGAAGCTCCTCACCGAACATGGCGGCGTCGCCGGCATGTGCGTCCCCATGCTCGTCGAGGACCGCGTCTACGGCGTCATGACGGCTCATTCGAAACAGGTCAGAGACTTCACCGGCAAAGAACAGGAATTCCTCTGCGCCGTTGCGAACACGGTTGCCACGGTCCTGGAACGGCGGCGGCGGGCCGACACGCAGCGGGATCTCTATCACCGGCTCTTCATGTCCGCGCAGGACGGCATCATGCTCACCGACACCGACGGCCGCATCCTGGAATGGAATCCCGCGCTCGAACGGATGACGGGCTGGCGTCGCGAAGAGGCCCTCGGGCAGCGTCCCGGCATCTTGAAATCCGGCAAACATGCGCCGGAGTTCTACGATCGACTCTGGCAAGCGATTCGCGCAGGCCAGGCGTTCGCCGACCGCTTTGTCAACCGGCGCAAAGACGGGTCCGAATTTCTGGTCTGGGAAAGCGTCAGCCCCGTGAAAGACCGGGACGGCACCACCCAATTCTATATGGCCATCCTCACCGACTTGAGCGAACGGGAACAGATGCTGGAAGCGCTGCGCCATACCGAACAGGTCAAGCTCGTCGGACAATTGGCCGGAGGGATCTTGCATGAAGTACGCAACCCCCTGATCGGCCTCGGCAGCCTCGCCACCCATCTGGCCGAGCAGAACCAGCTCCCCCAGTCCGCCAGAGACCGCTGCCGTCTTATCGCGCGCGAGGCGGCGCGGATCGACGAACTGCTCGAATCGCACCTGGGACAGCTGCGGCCGCGGCCGTTCGATCTCCGGCCCTGCGATCTGCCCTCGCTCATCGACGACACGCTGGCCCTGCTCCGTCCCAATCTGTCCAAGCAGCGCATCGCCGTCCGGAAGACGATTGCGAATAACCTGCCGATGGTCGAGGCCTCGCGCGCCCATCTTCAGCAAGTGTGTCTGAACATCACGATGAATGCGATCGACGCCATGCCGGACGGAGGCGAGCTGGAGATCACGATCGGGCCTGAAACCAAGCGCGGCGCCGGGGTGCTCCTCCGCTTCTCGGACACCGGCAAGGGCATCGCCCCGGACAACTTACAGCGGATTTTCGAACCCTTCTTCACCAACGGCAAGGCCAAGGGCGTCGGGCTCGGGCTGACGATCACGCATGACATCGTCGAGCGCCATGGCGGGCAGCTGTCCATCAGCAGCCCGCCTGGCAGCGGCGCCGTGGTCGATGTATGGCTGCCCGTTGGAACACGAGGCCTCGCATGACCTGGCAACTCTTACTGGTAGAAGACGAACCCTCGGTGCGCGAGGCCTTTGCCCTCCGGCTGAGCGATCAGGGCTATATCGTGCAAACCGCCGGCTCCGGAGAAGAGGCGTTCGCCCTGCTGCGCTCGTTTGAACCGGACATCCTCATTCTCGACCTGGTCATGCCGAACCTCTCGGGGCTCGATGTGCTGGCCCGGGTCAAACAGACATCCCCCCATCTGCTGGTCATTCTCTTGACGGCGAGGGGAACGGTCAAGGATGCCGTGGAGGCAACCAAGCTCGGCGCCTTCGACTTCGTCGCCAAGTCTATCGATATGGAAGACTTGCAGCATGCGCTCCGCCGCGCCACCGAACTGCTCACCCTGCAACGCCAGGTCCGGTTACAGAGCGGACAGGACGCGGAACGGTATGCGCTGGATCGGATTATCGCCAGGAGCCCCGTTACCCAGGCCTTCCTGAGTCAGCTCCGGGAACTGGCCAACACCGACCGGGTCACCGTGCTGCTCCAGGGCGAGACCGGCACCGGCAAGCAGTATATGAGCCGCGTGATTCACTACAACAGCGCCAGGGGACAGAAGCCCTGCATCGAGGTGGACTGTCCGTCGATCCCCCGCGAGCTGTTCGAAAGCGAATTGTTCGGGCATGAAAAAGGATCATTCACCGGCGCCCTGGGACGAAAGGCCGGATTGATCGAGATGGCCGAAGGCGGAACGGTCCTCTTCGACGAGATCGGCGACCTGCCGCTCCCGTTACAGGCCAAGCTGCTCCGCGTCATCGAAGAACGGACCCTGCGCCGCGTCGGTGGGTCGGCGACCATCCCCGTGGATGTCCGGTTCATGGCGGCCACCAACCGCAATCTCAAAGAGGCCGTGGCCAAAGGCGAGTTCCGCGAGGATCTCTACTTCAGATTGAACGTCGTCACGTTGACCGTCCCGCCGCTGCGCGAACGCGGGGAAGACATCATCCCCCTCGCCGAACAATTCATGGCCCGCTCCGCCGTCGCCCTCAAAAAGCCGGTGCGCATGATCGGAGAGAGCGGCAAGGCAGTCCTGCGCCGCTATGCCTTTCCCGGTAACGTTCGCGAATTGGGCAACCTCATCGAGCGGGCCGTGCTGTTCTGCCCCGGCGATTCGCTCGAAGCCGGGAATTTTCCAGCCGATGTGCAAGCCGAGCATTCCGCGAGTCCCCGCACGAGGCCCCTCCACGCGCCGGAAGCCCCCGCGCCGGACGACCCGAACAACGTGCACCTGACGTTTCGACTCGGTGAACAGTCTCTCTCGGATTTGGAAGACCGCATCATCGCCGAAGTCCTTCGGCGTTCCGACGGCAACAAAACCCTTGCGGCCAAACACCTCGGCATCACCCGCTGGATGCTGGACCGGCGCCGGAAACCGTAGCTCCACCAGAAGCTGAGCGCTGGCGCACTGCATCGCCAATCCAACCGTGCACGCACGCACCTGATAGCAGATATCGCTATCTCCATTTCAAGCCATAGAGAGCCGCACCCCTCAATTTCCTATGAAATCACACACCACCGGACGACCTGACCGCCATGAAAATCGGGACCGGCGATTGCATTGATCCGGCATCGACGCGCCAAGCGCAACGATAAAGAGCCGATGCGCTCTCAGCGACACGGCACGAGTCCAATCTGGAGGCCGCGATGAATCTGAGGCTCACAATTCTCGTCTTGACCCTAATCGGCCTGCTCGTCCACCGCCCGGAATCCGAAGCCGCCCCCCAGGGCCATCCGGCGCCACAGCCCTCCGCAGCAGCGGATCATGTGATCCTATTCGTCCTGGAAGGGGTTGACCGGCAATCCTTGAAGACCGGACCGATGCCTGCCCTGTCGCGTCTGGCCAAGGAAGGAGCCGCGACCTGGTCGGCCGGTACGGTCACATCCTCAAGCCGTCTCCCCGCAATGGCCTCGCTCCTCACCGGACTTCCCGTGGAGAAGCACGGCATTACCTGGGACACCTTTGAATTCAGCCGGGGATACCCACGCCCCCCGACAATCTTCGATTACCTCGATCTCAGTGGGGGACGGGACAGCGCCATCTTCTTCATGGACGAGTCGCTCTACCAGCTGGCAAAACCGGAACCCTACACCGACTATCAGGTGTGCGGACCGCTCAAACCGGAATGCAGCCCGGATCGGCTGGTGTCCTACATCAAGCAGTACATCAGGAAGGCGGACAGCGGACAAGGGTACGGGCATGCGATTCTGGCCCTGCCGCACCTCCTCGTGGTGCACCTGCCGGACGGGGCTCGTGCCGGCATCGAACACGGCTGGTCTTCGGGGTCCTATCGCACCGCGCTCCGGTCGGTCGATCAGGCGATGGAGTCGGTCCTGACGATTTTTAAAAACCACGGACTGCTCACACGCACCACGGTATTCGTCACGTCGTTGAGCGGGACCGGCGCGGCTCCAGGACAATCGACGACGGCCTCAACGCTCGTCCCGTGGATTGCCTCCGGAGCCGGGATCAAGCACGGACATGCGATTCACCAGCCCGTCTCGATCGTCGATACCGGCGCCACGGTGCTGCGAGCCTTGCGACTTGAGACACATACCGAATGGGACAGCCGCGCGGTCGAAGAAATCTTTCGCGACGCACCCGGCGTCGCCACGATTGCGACGAAAGGACGATAGGCGCCTATGACTGCATTCCTACACAAACGGTCCATCAGGGAAACCACCGCGCTGGTGGCCGGCATCCTCACCAGCCTGCTGGTCTGTGCCGACTGGGGAATTCCGGCAAAGGCGGAACCACCCGAGACGGCCGAACAAAAGTATGCCATTACGATCGATGCCACGGCGATCGTATCGCAAAGCTGGTGGCACGTGCCGGGCGCGACCCCGTCCATCTGGACGTCCGACATTGAAACGTCCGACGCCTATCGGACGACGGATGCCCGGGTGCTTCAGCTAAAACCGGGCCGATACAAATTTATCAGCTTCACCTTCGATTTCCCCTTTGACGTTACGCCGGCGGGTATGGTGGACTATGCGCCGGCGCTCAATCAATGCGTGGATGGACGGGGCACGCCAACCCTGATCGTGCGCTGCAAGCGGACCTACCCTCACGGGGGGAAGCCGGAGTACTCACTCGCTCCATAAGGAAAGAATCGAGGCGCTATGCACACCTATCTCAGAATGTGTCTGGTTGTTTTGCTGGCGGCGATGGGGACCACGCTGCATGACAGCGGATTAGCGGAGGCCGGACAGGCGCAGGGGAAAGCCCGTACAGACGAATCGGCCCGCCTGGCATTGCGATACGCCGAAGCCTTGGCAGCAGGCCGCGCCGAGGACTGGGCGCGTCTCGACTTAGGCTGCCTCAGCCGCTTGCGCGCACAGGCAGCCGGTTCGCCGGACGCTCGGGCACGGATCGCACGCACCTGCTACGACGACACCGTGAACGCCTATCGGGCCATGATCGAAGACACCGCCGAGCCGGGTGTGCTCGGACCGACTGCGCGCGGGCGCGGCCTCGGCCTGCTGTCAGAAACCCATCGCCACGCCAGTCTCTGGAAAGACTATCCACCCGCGCTCTTCCTGTCGCCCACCGCGGTCCGGTCAAGCCTCAAGACGCCTCCGACGGTCGAACTCCGCACCGTCTCCCCGACACGTCCCATTGCCATCGGGCAGGGAACCGCCACAGCCTCGACCGTCGGCGGCACGCTGGTCGAATTGGCCGTTACCTACCCGGATCCCTTCGCCGCGCCCATCGCCCTGGCGCCCAATGAGGTTTGGTGGGCCAGCGGATCGGCTCGCCGCTACCAGCCGGTTCACAGCGTCGTCATCCGGCTGGTCGTCGTCAGCAATCTACGCCGCCTCGGCTACGCGGAAGATCGCGCCGTCATCAACGAAGTTCTTCCTGACGCGCCGCGCATTCCCGCCACCTCATACGGCATCAACCCGACCGACGCATCGCGTCAGCCGGAGATCAGAGGACAGTTCGTCCTGGGCACCGCCCAATGGTGGACGCGCGCGTTGGCGGGCGAGCGGTATACCGCCGTGCTCAAGCAAGCGGAAATGACCGCGGACAAGCAGGAGAGGCGGGCGCTGTTGGCCTCCCTGTTGTTCCTCGATCCCACCGACCCTCAGGTGAACGGCGAGCTGGGCACGCTGGCATTCGAGACCTTTCTCTTCGAAGGACTGGCCAAGTCCGGGATCAACGCGCCTCATGAAGCCATGAAGCGGCAGGTGGCGGAGCTCTACTGGAATCTGCAGGCGCAAACATGGCGCCAGGAATTGACCGACGTCGCCCTCGGGCATTCACCTGCAGCGGAAGCCTTTTATGCCGCGTTCCAAGCGCTTGAAGCGGCCGTCGGGACCGGAACTGCGTCACCGGAGTTACAGCGTCAACTGGGAGTGCTGCACCGGTGGAATAACGATGTGCCGGCGGCCCTCGCACTCCATGAATCCCTTTTGCGCGCCATCAAGCCAGAGGATCTGCCCGCACGCAGCCGGCTGCTTGCGGACCTCGCCTGGGACCGCATTCAATGGGTAAGCTGGGAGCGGCGCTATGATCATCCCTGGCTGCAGCAGGCTCAAGACGAAGCGCGCCAGGCGATGGAACTGGCCAATACGCCGATCGCGCGCTTGGTCCCGGCGCAAGCCTTGCTTCTCGGCGAGGCCCTGGCCTTTACCAGAACGCCCGATGGCCTGCAGGCGCGCCTCCAGGCGGTGAAAGACCATCACGAGCGTCTGAGCGGCGTGACCGGCTTATGGCCCTACCTCGTCGGGAACGACGTGGTCAAGGCGTTGGTTCCGGACGGCCAGCGCGTCACTCTGCCCACCCCGGTCCGCGCACCCGATGTGCTCAATGTCGAAGTCCATGCCAAACCGCCGCAGCAAAATATCGTCTGGCAGTGGAACTTCGAGCAGGACACTCCCGAATCAGTGCCGACGGGATTCGTCGCGCTCAGTACGCCCGGGGCGGACGCCTCAGGCTGGCGCGTGCAGGCCGACCGTCAGCTCCCCGTGGGCAACAAACTGGTCGTCCAGGACCGCCCCTGCGGAACCAATGACTGCGCCCATCTCCTGTTGGCCGAGCGCATCCGGACCACCTATCCGGACGCCACCGTGCAGATCGCCGAACTGTCGCCGGGCAGCGGCGGAGAAGCCGGGATCGCGCTGGCGGTCCTCGACAACAAGAACTTCTATTCGGTCACGCTCAATCCCTCCACGGGCAAGCTGACCACGAGGCGCGTCACCGACGGCCGTACGACCGTGCTGGGGGAAATCGCCGTAAAGCTCGCCCCGCGTCCCTGGCACAGCCTGCGGGTTCAACGGATCAACTTCCTTCACCTGGATCGCGGGCGCCTGAGCGTGTTTGTCGACGGCGCCCAGGTCGCCGCCGTGGCGGACGAGTGGATCACGCAAGAGGGATCGATCGGACTGATTACCGTGGGACAGACAGCGGCGCAATTCGACGGACTGCATCTGCTCGATCTGGTGTCGAATCGCACGCTCTCCGGGCCGGCGGCCTATTGAAGAGGAGGATGCCCGTGCAGCACCTGAGAGCGCTGGAAGATCAGAGCGTCTATATTCTTCGTGAAGCCTATAAGCACTTCGACGACCTCGCCATGCTCTGGTCGATGGGCAAGGACTCGACGGTGCTGTTGTGGCTGGCTCGAAAGGCGTTCTTCGGTCACGTGCCCTTTCCGCTCGTGCACATCGATACCGGCTATGAAATGCCGGAGTTGATCGACTATCGCGATCGACTCGCCAAAGAGTGGCGCCTCGATGTCGTCGTCGGCCAGAACCGCGAGGCCCTGGCCGGCGGCATGAGCCCGGACCAGGGCCGTGTCACCTGCTGCACGGCGATGAAGATCGAGGCGCTCAAGCAGACCATTGCGAAACATAAGTGGACAGCGGTAATTCTGGGGATCCGCGCCGACGAGGAAGGCACGCGGGCAAAAGAGCGTTATTTTTCACTGCGCGACAAGCACGGCGAATGGGACTTCCGTGACCAGCCGCCGGAACTGTGGGATCAATACAAGACGACGTTTCCCGCCGGCGCGCACGTGCGCGTGCACCCGCTGCTCGACTGGACCGAGTTGAATATCTGGGAATACCTCGAACAGGAACAGGTTCCCCTGCCGGGGCTGTATTTCGACCGGGGGGCAGGCACCCGGTATCGCAGCTTGGGTTGCGTGCCCTGCACGGGGACCGTCAACTCCTGCGCCAACACGATTCCACAAATCATTACAGAGTTGCGGACCACGACGACCGCCGAACGGTCCGGCCGCGCGCAGGACGAAGGGCGCGGGATGGAAACGCTCAGGAAATTGGGCCACATGTAATCCGTCCCTCCTCTAACGCAGCCGAACCCACTACCGTCACCTGCTAATGCCAATCCATACCGTGCACACTTGCACTGACGTGCGTCCTCGCACTGACGAATAGACTTGCCCATTGCACAATCCACAGCCACACGGATTCGGCTCATCTATTCTTTCTGAAATTCCCTGCAAACACCGCAATCTCTCCACCGCCGAATGATCGGCCTCATTCTTGCTGAGCCATACGGTCATCACGGGGGGGACTATGAACCGCACACACCATTACACTGACGCCGACCGCATGGAGTTACGCTCGTACGTGAACCTGGCAGGAGAAGTCGTGGCGCGCCTCTGGCCGATGCGGACATTCATCTCCCGCAACCCGCTGCAGGGGCTTGAACACCTGCCCTTTTCCGAAGCCGTCCAACGAGGGACCGAGCTGTTCGGCGGAGCCGGCTATCTCTCGCCCCAGCTCTATCGTGAGGCCCACCGTGCGGGACGTATCGCCGACAATGCCATTGACCAGGCGCTGACGCCACTGGTGCTCGATGATTCCGTACAGTTGGGACACCGGACCCTGTCGCATCGGGAGGTCTTACGGGCGGCGCTGATTCACGATATCGACCTGTCCGATATCCTCACGCAGACATCATCTCCCGCCGAGATGGATGCGGAGGGGCCGCTCACGATCTTGAACGCCTGGATGGAGCAACTCCCGTCTGCCCGTCGGGGAGAAGAACACGAACGCCGGATTGAGACGCCCTCCGAGGAATGGCCCTTTCGGGAAACCTTGGCCACCTGGTGCGACCGCACACTCGGCACCCGGCTCGTCGAACGGATAGACCGCGAGATGATCAAGTGGTGCGTTGCATTCTGCGACGAAGGGGAAGCGGCCTGGTCGATGCCCCATCGGGAGGAGACGTTTTTCCGAGCGTGGAAAGCGTCGGCGCAGCACGACTGGACGCTCTCGCTGATGGGTATCAGGCAGCGGGCGGAGAAGATTCGGGCGCTCTCAGACCGTCCGGAAGACGCCCTGCTGGAATCCCTCGATCTGATGCAGATCCCCAAGATCTTGTGGCAGGAATATCTGGCCCTGCACCTGACGGCGCTACCCGGCTGGTCAGGCTTCATCAAATGGCGCGCCGACCAGACATCGGATCCCTGGCAGGAGGCCTATCGCATTGACCTGGTGAAATATCTTGCCGTCCGCCTGTTCTACGAGCGCGAGTTGGCTGCACTCGCATGCCGTTCAGCCCTCGGCTGCCCGGGGGATTTCCAGGCGATCCACACCTTTTTACGCCGATTCCCCCATGCATTCTGGTTCAAGCGTGTCCTGAACGCAGGACGGGCTCCCAAACAAGCCGTCGCCGAGGCCCGCCGCCTCCGCCGCCAGTGGACAGCGGCGCGCGCAGAGGAATGGGAACAGGCCGGGCAACAGTGGTACGCCCAACAGCGCAGTACTCGGCAGGCCCACTCGGCCAAGACCATCACAGAGGCCCTCGACCTCCTGGCCGAGAAGTTGGGCATTGCCGCTGAACAACTCGCAGACACCTCCCCTGACGTACGCAAGAAACTGACGAATTGGCTGCGCGGATTCCCCGCCCCAGAGCGAAACAAGCGATGGCTCATCGCAGCCGAACTGACCGCCGAACGGACGGTCCTCGCGAGACTGACGCCGGCCGAATCACACAACGCACAGACGAACTCCTCTGCTCCCGCAAGACCCTTGGCGCAGTTTGTGTTCTGCATCGACGTCCGATCTGAGGTGTTCCGGCGCCGGCTCGAGCAGCGCGGCGGCTATGAAACGTACGGCTTTGCGGGCTTCTTTGGCCTGCCCATCTCTTACCGATCTCTCGACGAGCCGCACGAGACCGCGCTGTGCCCGGTCCTCCTGAAGCCTAAGCACGTCTTGCGCGAAGTGCCCCGCACCTATGACGGCGACACGGCCCAACGTCGAAAAACCACGGCCTCGGCGGTGAAAGCGGGACAGGAGCTGCTGCACGATCTGAAGCATAACGTCGTCACCCCCTATGTCATGGTCGAGGCGGTCGGATGGTTCTTCGGCTGGTCGCTGCTGGGCAAGACGCTCTTCCCCCGCTGGTATCACCGGATCGCAGCATGGGTCGAACGCACGCTGGTGCCGCCCGTGTCCACGTCCATGACGGTGGACAAGCTTACCGGCTCCGAGGCCCAAGAGATGTTGGCGGCCGAGCAACGGTTGAGAATCTTGCGGTGGCTCAGAACGCACCACCGGGTTGAAGGGTCCCTTCTTACACCTCAGCGGCTGGAGCACATCCGCTTGCAGGCGCTGTCCGACGAGCCTCCCTCCCCGGTGATCCCCGGCGATCTCGGCCACCTGCTGGTTCTCAGCCCGGCCCAAGAAGCCCTGGTCCTCGAGGATCTCCGGCGCGACTGCCGCATGACGGGATTCGACAACGCGGCACGGATCGACCGCATCACCCGCACCGGATTCACCCCCAGCGAGCAGGCGTACTATGTGGAAACCTCGCTGCGATTGATGGGGCTTACCTCCTCATTCGCGCGGCTCGTCTTTCTCTGCGGGCATGGCAGCACCTCTCAGAACAACCCCTACGAATCGGCGCTCGACTGCGGCGCCTGCGGCGGCAGCCAAGGCCTGCCCAACGCCCGGGTGTTTGCGACCATCGCCAACAGGCCGCAAGTTCGAGATCTCCTGGCGAAGCGGGGCTTCGTCATTCCCGGCGATACCCATTTCGTCGCGGCACGCCACGACACCACCACCGACCGTCTCTCCGTCGGCGACCTGGAGGACGTGCCCTCCACACACCGCAAGGAGTTAGCCCAGATATTGGAGGACATTGCGATGGCCGGCGCCGAGGCGGCTCTGGAACGGTATGCGAGACTACCGGGCTATGCGGCGGATCCGGTGCGGAGTACTGCGCTTCGGGCCATCGAACGGCGCGGCCTCGACTGGGCTCAAGTCCGTCCGGAATGGGGACTCGCGAGAAACAGCTGGTTCATTATCGGAAACCGCCGCTTAACGACCAGTCACAATCTGGAGGGCCGCGCGTTTCTCCATTCGTATGACCATGCGGCCGATCTGGACGGCAAATTGCTCGAAATCATCATGACGGCGCCGTTGATCGTGGCCCAATGGATCAACAGCGAATATTATTTCTCCACCGTGGCGCCCGAAACCTATGGAAGCGGCAGCAAGGTGTACCACAACGTGACCGGCCGGATCGGCGTCATGACCGGCAACCAGAGCGATCTCCGCATGGGACTACCGGTTCAGTCGGTTATGAACGGTGCCATGCCCTATCACGACCCGCTGCGTCTCACCGCGATCATCGAGGCGCCCCGGTCGCGAGTGCAGGCCATCATCGCCAGACAGCCGCTGCTGGAGACGCTGTTTCATAATCACTGGCTTCGGCTGGTCGTGCTGGAGCCTGCAACGCAATCCTACTACCGCTACAACGGCGCAGGCGGGTGGGACATCGTCACGGTAGAGACCGCCGATCAAATCGCAGGCGTCGAGGTCGGGCAGGCGTAAGTCGTTCCGGACAGCCGGAGTTGCGCACGAATGAGGGAGCGATGCCGGACAGAGAGTTGAAGAAGGATCCGCCATACTGGGCCGTCGCCTTCTCCTCGTACCAGGAGATCACGGATTTTCTTCGCGAACTCGAAACCGCCTGCATGCTGCGTGGCCGGCCCTCGGATGGCACCGTGAATTTCGGAGCGATCGCCAGGAGTCTTCAGGCGCTCGATCGTCCGGATCGAGCCTACCGGTCCGTGCACATTACCGGCACCAACGGCAAAACCAGCGTGTGTCGCATGACGGCGGCGCTTCTCCAGGCCGGCGGCATGAAGGTCGGACTCTACACCAGCCCTCATCTCGGGCAGTTTCGGGAGCGGATCTCTATCAACGGGCAGCCCCTCGGCGATCAGGAACTGGTCGATGCCTGCAACCGTCTTAAATCGCTGATGGACTGCGCCGGTGTCTTGATGAGCCCGTTCGAATTCCTCACCGTGGCCGCCTTCTTCGCATTCCGCGCTGCCAATGTAGATTATGCCGTGGTGGAAGTCGGGATCGGCGGGAGAGCGGACGCGACGAACGTGATCGCGCCGGAGGTCTCGGTCATCACGAACGTGGACTACGATCACATGGAGATCCTCGGAGACACCCTCGAACAAATCGCGACGGAGAAATCCGGGATTATCAAGCCTTTCACCCCGGTCGTGTGCGGGCCCATGCAGGACGGGCCTCGGTCGCTGGTGCTCTCCCGCGCGGAGCAACTGAAGGCGCCGGTTTTATCATTCGGACACGAATACGACGCCACCGACTTCGTCTGTGCCGGCTATCAGGGAACGTGCACGATTCGAGTCGATGACACCACCTGGGACGGAATCCCCCTCGGCTCCCCGGCTGCGTTTATGGCCACCAACGCAGCCCATGCGCTGGCGGCGTACGAGGTTCTCCGGCGCCGCGGGCTGGTCGCTGCATTGGATGCTGCCGCGATACGCCAGACCTTCGAGCACGTTCGGCTGCCAGCCTGTTGCGAAGTGCTGACCGGAAATCCGACGATCGTCATTGATGGGGCTCACAATGCATCGGCGGCCGCCAATCTCTCCTCGACGATCCGAAGCATCCGTGCCAGCCGCCGAACGGTCCTGCTCGTCTCGCTCCCGCGAGAGAAAGAGATCGACACAATCATCCGGCATCTGGCCGGTGCAGAAGCTGACCGAGCCATCTTCACCCGGTATCCCGAGAACCGCGCGGCCGCCCCTCAGGATCTTGCCGCTATCTGGCGAACCTACACGCCGGCTGCGGCGGAGATGGTGAACGATCCCGCTGATGCGTTTCAGAAGGCCGTCCAGGAAGCAGGGCCTCTTGGGCTGGTGGTAGTCACCGGCTCCTTGGAACTGGGGGGCTATTGCCGCCCCCTCGCCCAGGCGGCGCAATCTCATGTGGTGGCATGACCACCCAACGGCAGGCTGGGCCTGGCGACACGTGGCGGCGCACACCACGTGTCCTCATTATTGACGATGATGCCGGCTATCGGGCGCTGCTGGCCGACATGTTTGCTGATTGGCAGTGGGACGTCTTTGAAGCCTCCTCAGGCCGGGAAGCCTTGGACACCCTGGAGCGCCATGCAATCAACCTGGTCCTCTTGGACGCGGCATCGCAAGGGATGGCCTGCGCCGACGTCCTCGCTGCCATTCGAGTTCGACCGCACGACCTTCGCATCATCGTCATGGGGACCGTGATGACGGAGAAGTTGCGCATCGACTGGCGAAGCCGGGGCGCGATGGATTGTCTCGTGAAGCCGATCGAGCCCCGAACTCTATCGGCTCTGCTCGTGGCGTTCGCGCCCCCGTCAGGGTTTGCGGATAGTTGACACGCCGGAGGTAACAACCTGTGCTGGCTTGAAATGGGGGAAAGATGAGTGACAACACACAACACTATCGAGGAGTCCCTATGAGTCGATCCATGAGTCTGTGCCGGAGACCGTGGGGCATGATGGCTTTGTGCATCACGCTCGGAGTTGCCGGCTTTCTTCAGGAAGGTGGCGCTTCCGCTCAACACATCATGCTCCAACCGGATCATGCAACCCCCGGATCGACGGTGGTCGTGAGCGGCAAGGGGTTGGGCGCGTTCAAATCCGTCCAGTTCAATAAAGTCACGTTTGCCGGGGTGCCGGCGCTGATTCAGCGCTGGGAGTCCGACCTGGTTGAGGTCAAGGTGCCGTTCAAGGCGACGACCGGTCCGGTCGAGATGATGATCGGGAAGAAGACACTCTCCGCCGGGACGTTCACGGTGGTGACGCCGCGTATTCAGTCCATCACCCCGACCGAGGCCGAACGGGGCACAATGGTCACGATCACCGGCGAGCATTTCGGCGCCACGGCCGGCGCGCGCGATCCCAATACGATGTTCGGTGTGAACGACGTGGTGATCGGCGGCGTGGTGGTGCGGCCGCGTCGGTGGAAAGACGACCAGATCGAGGTCGAGATTCCCACGAATGCCGCGCCCGGGGACGTCGTCGTGCGGTTGGCCTCCTCCGATCCCCTCCCCGATGGCTCTTGCTGTGCGCCGGTGGAATATCTGGCGAGTAACGCGGTGGCGCTTGCGCTGGTGCCCAGTATCCGGGTCGATCCGATGCACGGGCCGGTCGGCACCAAGGTGGTGTTGTTCGGCCAGGGATTCGGCACCAAAGGGGCCGAGGATGCCGTGGTGATCGGAACTAGTCTCGCCACGATTGCCCAGTGGAAAGACGATGTGATCGTGGCGCATGTGCCGCTCGGGGCCGACACCGGGCCGCTGGTGTTGAAACGGCAGGGCAAAGACCGGGCGCTGGGGACGTTTACCGTCCATGTGCCCAAGGCCCTGCCCGTGGCGCCGGCCAGTGCCCCGATCGGCACGCTGCTCCGGATCAATGGCGAGCACTTCGGGTTCTACTCCGAAAGTGGCTCCACCCCCTACAGCTTCACGGACTTCAACAAGGGTGAGAATCGCGTCGAGATCGGCGGCGTGCCGGCGGTGATCTACCGGTGGCACGACGACCGCATCGATGTCTGGGTGCCGTTCAGCGTGAAGAGCGGGCCGGTCAGAATCTACCGCAGTGCAACGAAGCCGAAGGCGGATGGGTCCTGCTGCCAGGAGCGCGGCGAACTCGTGACGGAAGCCGGCATGTTCACCGTGGTCACCCCGGTGGTGGACTCCTATACGCCGAAGTCCGCCGGGTTGGACGATCTGGTGACGATCAAGGGCAAGGGATTCGGCACGTTCCTGAAGACGGCGGAGCATACCGGGCTGGAATTGAGTCAGAAGGCGTATAAGCGGCGGCTGGATGTGGAGATCAACGAGCCGGATTCCGGCAGCACCGTCATCTCCAACGTCTCGCGGACGGAGGTGCTCTTTAATGGCGCGGCGGCCCTCGTCCAATCCTGGACCGATACCGAGATTGTCGTGAAAGTCCCCCATCGGAACCTCTACGGGATCGGGAAGCGCGGGGCGTTCTTCGACGATCTCTCGACCGGGCCGCTGGTGGTCCGGCGGGGCTCGTGGGATGTGTTGCCGGACGGCACCTGCTGCTCGCAGAAACAGTGGCTGACCATTGAGGCCGGGTCGTTTACGATCGAAGCCAAGGGGCTGCCCGACAAAGGCTATTGGGAGAATAACCGCCCCGATGCCAGCACGAGTCAATAAAGCTAACCGTGAGGGGTGACAGGCGAAACGAGGGAGGGCATACGATTGAACGGTGACACCATGAGTGCGCCGACGCAACATCCACTCCCCCCCGCTTGCAGGGCAGCATAATGGCGGCGGCGACAGTCCTTCCTGCCTCAAATCCGGAGTCGATTCGGATAGCCGGCGCAATCATCCGCCAGGGAGGACTCGTCGCCTTCCCGACGGAAACTGTGTACGGGCTCGGCTGCGATGCGCTGAATCCAGAGGCTGTGGCGCGCGTCTTCGAGGCCAAGCAGCGGCCCCATTTCGATCCCCTCATCGTGCACATCGCGGACCGGGCGACGCTGGAGTCACTGACACCGTTCGTATCGACGCGCGACCACCGGCTCATCGATGCCTTCTGGCCAGGTCCGCTGACGCTCGTGATGCAAAAACGAGAACAGGTTCCCGATCTCGTCACGGCAGGGCTCCCTACCGTTGCCGTCCGGATGCCGTCTCATCCGGTGGCACGGGCGCTGATCCGTGAAGCGGAAGTTCCAATCGCCGCCCCCAGCGCCAATCCATTCGGCTACGTCAGCCCAACCTGCGCCCAACATGTGGTGGATGGGCTCGGCGATCGTATCGACCTGATTCTGGATGGAGGCCCCTGCCCGATTGGCGTGGAGTCCACCATCGTGTCGATGGTGGGAACCTGGCCGGAACTCCTGCGACCGGGCAGCATCACGCTTGCGGATATCCGGGAAGTCATGGGACCGGTTGTGCGAGCCACTGCCGGCCGGACCGTGGCCGCGCCGGGCCAGCTTCCCCGCCATTACGCAACCCGCACTCCGATGACGGTTCTGGCGGCCCCGGAAGTCAGACCCATTCTGCATGCCCATGAGCGCGCCGGCCTGCTGGCCATGTCGACACCAGGCCATGGGGACGAGAGGTTCTGTGCGATCGACGTGCTCTCGGCGTCGGGCGATCTGCGGGAGGCCGCGCGGAATTTATTCGCCGCCCTGCGGCGGCTGGATGCACTAGACCTCGACCGTCTGTACGCCGTGCCCTGCGAGGATCAGGGCCTCGGTCTGGCGATCATGGACCGGCTGCGACGCTGTGCGGCACCGCTCGACTGACGGCGGTCGTGCCTTCACGGCAGAGGCCCCACAGAGAGCAGTACGGCCGTCCAAGAGGAGCGACGCTGTTGGAGAGGAGCCATTTGAGACGATGCATAACGAGTCATTACAGCGACAGGAATCCCTTACAGCGGCAGTTCGCAAGGCGGTGTGCCAGTTTCAATTGGAGTTCATGGGAGGGAGTTTTGCCGAGCACATTCGCGTGACCATAGCCCCCGATATGCCCGACATGATGGTGGTGCGGTCGCACGGTGTCCTCCCAACGGCTGAACAGAAGCTCATCCGTACAGAAGAAGGCCGGGCGCTAGTGAAACAGCTGTATCAGACTCTGTTTGCGCAACAACGCCATGTCCTGGCCAAGGAAGTGGCAACACTCACGGGCATGGAGGTGGCGGATGTCTTGACGGATTTTTCCGTCTCCACCGGTGAGCAGGTGATGGTGTTTCTGTTCGCCTCACACGACAAGGACTGACGGGATGAGAAGGAAGGCCACACACGCTGCCGCTCTACACTCACAGAAGCCCTGTGAAAGCGGCGATGGCGCATCCCGGGGGCTGCTGCCGTCCGCCGGGCAGGGATTTCCGCCCGTCGTGTTCTGTGACGGCAAAACCCAGCAAGAAATTGTCAGCCTTGCGCGAAAGGTGCTGGCTCAACATCAGCATCTCCTGGTGCCTCGCGTTGCACCCGAGGTCGCACGGGCCTTGCTGCGATTGCATCGCCGAGCCGTCTATCACGAGTTGTCCCGCGCCGTCACGATCTATCACCCGACACGGAGGCCAAGCGGAGACGTATTGATCGTCACCGCCGGCACAGCCGACACCCCGATTGCGGAAGAGGCCCGGGTCACGGCCGAAGTCTTGGGAAGCCGGGTTGAGGCGATCTGCGACGTGGGAGTGGCGGGGTTGCATCGAGTCCTTGCCCGCCATAGCAGGCTCATGCAGGCCCATGTCGTGGTGGTGGTGGCCGGTATGGACGGGGCCCTTCCGAGCGTCATCGGCGGACTGGTTAACTGTCCCGTCATCGCAGTCCCAACGAGCATCGGTTACGGGGCTAACTTTGGCGGGATCGCCCCTCTCTTGACCATGCTCAATTCGTGCGCCTCCGGCGTGGGGGTCGTGAGCATCAATAACGGATTTAGCGCTGGCTGTCTGGCCCATCGCATCAATGTGCTGGCCAACGAATAGGGAGCGCCTGTTGCCGCATTTGCCGACAGATACCGCATCACCCCATCCCTGCCTCACCATCACGGCTTGGAACAGGAACGGAGTTCACGGGGGGGCGACAGTCCTGCCGTCCCCCGTATCTGTTCCGATTGAAAATCAAACGTGCCCCGTGGTGACGCTTTCCCCGATAACAACGCGGAGAAGGAAGGCAAGATAATGCCGTGTGTTTTATGTGGACAGACATCGCTCTCAACGATCTCTACGGTAGACGCCAAATCACACGGCGCCTTGAATGTAGCCATATGCGGCGGTTGCGGGCTTGTTCAACAAGATCCGATGCCTTCGAAAACGGAACTTGGCCATTTTTACGCTCATACCTATAGAACAGACTACAAGAAGACATATACGCCAAAAGCCAAGCATATTTACAGGGCTGGCATGGCGGCGATCGAGCGACTCAATTTCTTACAATCTCATGGGGTTCATGGCGGCAAATTGCTTGACGTAGGTGCAGGCGGGGGAGAGTTTGTCTATATTTCCAAAACCCGAGGGTATGACTCCAAAGGTATTGAGCCGAATATCGGCTATTCAGAGTTTGCCAGAAATCAGTACGGCGTGGAAATCAAGACTGGAGAATTATGCGAGACACGAGAAACCTACGACATCATTACAATGTTTCATGTACTAGAGCATATGCCCAATTTCGAGTCCTTTAGGATGGCGTGGTCCATGCTGAACGAAGGCGGATCTCTATTCATTGAGGTTCCTAATATAGAAACAAACGATGCTTCGCCGCACAACATATATTTCAAAGCACACCTGTTCTACTTTAATAGAGCGACGCTCTCTGCTTGTGCCAGCAAATACTTTGACCCTCTGGTTATAGAGGCCCGATCGAACCTCCGAATTTTATTCAAACGGAAAGGCCGGCAAAGCCACATCGCATTGCCCACACAAGACACCGTTTCTTCTCTTGCCCTGAGACTTCGGCAAAAGGGATGGTTCGAATATCTGATTGCGGGGGGCGGAATGTATAAACTGTTTTCCAAGCTGAACCAACGGGTGCGGGAGTCAAGGCTTAAGAACAAATCACACTTAGAGATTCTAAATTCACTTCTTTCTTAGACACGGAGCAAGCCCCCACATATCCATCTGCAAGCAGCGATGCGTCTCTGCGGCCTGCCCGTGGGTGAGCTATCGCTAGAGAAACCGTGGCAGCTGATAACCCGCTCCTGAAAACTAGACGAGACGAGATCTGACTGAACTGGGATTTCGGAGCCTTCCGCAACCGGGCTTGATCGCCCGCTCGATAAACTCTCAGGCCTATACCCTCCCCGTTCCCTAGCAGAACACCTGGACCTGGCTAGACTCGTGCGGGGACTACTCACAACACCCCTATGATCGGTCTAAGACAATCTGAGCAGAGCTGGCAACCGAGCATAAGCGCACACCTCGCAGTGCAGCCCGTGTACCGATGCACGCGACGTTCACTGCAACAAGAGAACTCCATACTTGCCACCCTCACCCTATCGTCAGATTGCGCTAATTATCGGTAATAATTCGATACGCGCTCGCTGAGAATTCCCATCTCAGTCTGGAATCTGACTTGCAAACATGACAAGTCATGGGAGCGGATGGTCCGATCCCCCTTGCTGCTTAAGGGAGGTTGTTCAATGGGTACACAGCACGTAGTGACGATGTTGCCGGGAGAGGGAACCGGTCCGGAAATTTGCGAAGCGGTCCGGCTGGTGATCGATGCGAGCGGCGTCAATATCAAATGGGAGTATGAAGAGATCGGACTGGACTGTTTAGAGAAGCACGGCACGTTGTTGCCTGACAAGACGGTCCAAGCCATCGCCAGAAACAAGATCGCGTTGAAAGGCCCCACGACCACGCCGATCGGGACAGGCCACAAGAGCGCGAACGTGACACTCCGAAAGGTGTTCGATCTCTATGCGAATGTGCGGCCGGCCAAGTTGATTCCCGTGCTCAAGCGGCCCTGGGACAAAATCGACATCCTCAACTTCCGTGAGAACACCGAAGATTGCTACGCGGCCATCGAGCATATGGTGTCAGACGAAGTGGCGCAATGTTTGAAGGTTATCACCTGGCCTGGCTCCTATCGCATCGCCGAGTTTGCCTTCAAGTGGGCAAAAGCCAATGGGCGCAAGAAGATCTACTGCGTTCATAAGGCTAACATCATGAAGATGACCGACGGTCTCTTTCTCGATGCCTTTAGAGAGGTCGCCAAGAAATATCCGGATATCGAGTCCGGCGACATCATCGTGGACAATTGCTGCATGCAGCTCGTGAGAAATCCTGCGCAATTCGATTGCTTGGTGCTCCCGAATCTGTACGGGGACATCCTGACGGATCTCTGCGCAGGATTGGTCGGCGGCTTGGGATTCGCGCCGGGTGCCAACGTGGGCGACAACTGCGCGATCTTCGAGGCGGTCCACGGCTCTGCGCCGAAGTATGCGGGGATGAAGAAGGTGAATCCGTCGGCCGTGCTGGTCTCCGGAATCATGATGCTCCGCTGGATGAAGGAAGAAGCGGCAGCCGATCGGATCACAAAGGCGATGTTTGCCGTTCTCGACGAGCGGAAGCACGTGACGTACGACGTCGGCGGGACGGCAACGACAGACGAGTATGCGCAAGCCATCGTGGATAAGATGCACGCGAAGGCCTGAGTTCGAGATTTTTGGCTGAATGAACAAGGAGAACACCCATGCCTACATGCACTGAAATTGCGAAAGCGACGAAGAAGAAGCGTGAGATCAAATTAGTCGGCATCGATATGTACATCATCACCGAGAAGGGGATCCCGAAGTTCGACGACATCGGGCCGTTCAAATGTGAATTTATTTCGAACCGTGGCACGAAGGTCTGGCCCGGCTTCGTCAGTCCCGATCTGCTGCAGGTCAACTGGTATCGCTGCAGGTTTATGGCGACCAAAGACGTGCAAGACGCGGACGTGAACACCTTCTTGGACGCCTTGACGAAAAAGGGCTGGTGGTGGTCTGCCGCGCAGAAGTTATGGAACTACGACGGCGAAGCCGGATTCAGCAAGGCGTACTAGCCTTGGCCCATTGGCTGCCGCTGCGAGAGGGCGTACCTTTCGCAGCGGCGCCTCAGCACTCACGCTAGAGGAACGCAGCTCCTGATTTACCGGCACCTGACGGCGTACGCCCTGATGCCGCGCAACAGCACGACCCCTGAGCCTTATCCCGGGAACAAGAGGCTTTCCCGGATGACCGGCTCAGCCGCTCACTCGCAGCCCCCGGCACCGGTAAACGGATCAGTTGACCGTATGGAGACAAGACCGATGGTTCCCGCTGCAACCAAAACGAAAGCGGATGTGGAATACCAGGTGATGTTGGCGGTCTTGAACTTCCATCGGGACTATCTTGCATTGCACTATTCCCATGTCCGCATTCAGTTGATCGATAATGTGATTGAAGTCACTCTCGCCCCCCGCCGCCCGATCCCGGCAGAGCAACTCCTCGCGCAGTCGCCTGAAGGCAAAGTCCAACTCCAACAGATGCATACCGCAGCATTCCGCTCCGGAGAAGCCCAGCTGCGCGATCGGCTCCAAGGCATTCTGGGCATCGAAGTTGATGAATTTGTCACCCAGCTCGATGCCGAGACCGGAATCAATACGGTCATCATTCGGCTCGCCAAGCGCCTCGACCTAGTCTTACCCCCCGTATCCAGCAATGAATTCGAGGTCAAACATCTGGCATAGCGGCGCACCCCTCCCGACCCGCCAGTCAGCATGACCGTGACGGTGAAAGAATAGCCGCTCCTCAGCACCCCGCCCTAATTCGTCTTTGCCAATCCCAGAGCTTTGATTGAAGCCCTAGCAGCGGCACTGGCTTTACTTGCAGGATTGAGCAACTGACCGGGATCGGCGTGAACGCCGGCGGCCGATACGCGATTGCACTGTTGAATCACATCGGTGAGGGGCACAAGGGCCTGACTCCGGCGGGGATCTGAATCCGGCAGCTGCTTGAGAATGGCTTCGGCGTCACCGGCGGCGGCTTCGCAGTGATGAACGATCGCCTTGGCGTCCCCCATGCCGCCATGGGCCATCATGTCCTCCACGTTCTTCATCAACGCATCTCTCCGTTCTTGCAGTGTCGGCTCGGATGCATGAGCCGTACGAGGCCCGAACGAAAGACCGCCGGAAAAAACGGTAGCAAGAAGACTCGCACACACAATACGACCGACGGATACATGAAGCTTTCTCACCGGCTCTCCTTAATAGCGCCCGGGCGACTCTTTCATGGTCGTTAACGTGCGATATAGTGCATGGAACTCTTCCGTGGTCAACGCAGGATTCTGCAGCTGCGCCAGCGCCGCCTGGTCGATTCTGGACTCGACCGTGTCGTCGTAATTCGACGAGGCGATCGTCACGAAGCGTGGAGGAAACAATCGTTCCGGCAACAGGATCCCCACCCCCAGGTTATACTTCAGCGCCAGACGGATCGCCTCCCGCGCCTTGTCGGCCGGCACGTCCCGACCAAGGCCGATGTTCTGCGGCGGCTGGCCCAGCCTGGCGAACTGAAAATGAACGTTCGTCAATCCTGCCTGAGTAAATTCCTCGGTGAGTGTCGCCGTTTGGCTCCGATACTGATCGGCCAGTACGACCTCGACACGGCTCACAGAGGAAACTGCTGGGCCCTCGGCGATGACAGCCGATGTCACCATCGTGCCGGTACAGACGGCCATTGCAAACGCAGTCACATATGTTTTCAGCGTCATGCCCTATCTCGCGTCGAAGGTAAATCCGACCGACGCGCTCCCATTGTCGGCCACCGTGACTTCCTGCTCTCTCTCACCCAACACGGGATGCCAGGCCTTGATGCGATAGGTACCGGCCGGAAGATCCTTGATGGCAAAGGTCCCCTCCGTTCCAGTGATGGCATAGTAGGGATTGTCCACGGCCAGTCCGTGCCCCTGCATGAAGGGGTGCATGCCGCATTGCATGGTAACCCCGCGCCGGTTTCCGGTGAACCGGACAATGTCGCTGGTCCCGGCTTTCGTCAGGGCCGGCCGGTGAAACATGATGAAAATATGCTCCCGGTCCCGTTCATAGAACTGCAAATCGTGGGCGACTGAATCCAGATTCACCACGCTGAGCGGATGTTCATTTCTCACGACCGAGACGAACGGCACGAATTGGCAGATATTCGCCTCGAGTTTCGTCTCCTGAAACTCGAACGGCTTTCCCTTCGTCACTCCCTCGATCGTCACCACCACATCTTTCAAGCCCTGCTGTTCGCCGACCGCCACCTCACGCAACAGTCGATAGCCCGAGCCGTCGGACAGCGCCCCGCAATAGACCCGATCATAATACCGTCGCAGCTCAAACCGCTGGGGATCCGGAATGTCACCGGCAAATTGCACCTTTCCCGTCACCGTCCCCCCGTTGGATACCGCCGTTTCCTCATAGGCTGCTGCCGGAGCTGCCCCGATCATGGATCCGCTCAGAATCAGAGAGCCGAAGAAATACGTCACGAATCGATTTATACGTGTTGCCATATGTCCCACCGTAAAACATACATGGGGGAGCGTGAATGCTCCCCCATGGTCTGAGTGATTTAGACCGGCCTGGCACACTGTGTCGGCAGCGCCCTCGCTTCGTGAGCGAGGACGCCGCCTGATTGCTACTTACCGTCCACTCATCGATGTCCGCGCGACGCTTCCGTTGTCGCTCCCGCGCTCCGCCTTTTGGCTGGACGGAACTTGCGGGGCCAACGGAAGGACCCGCTGGTCACCGGTCGGAAGGACCTTGAAGAGTCCCCATTGCCCGGCGTTCGCAAAGCCCGGACGTTGGTTCTTCCACATGTAGTCGCCGACGATCTTATTCGGACCGCCTGCTCCTCCCGTCAGATAGGCGTTGATGACTTCTGAACCGCCGAACTCCATGGTGCTGACCTGGTCGGCACCCTGCATGTACGGCTCATGCGGCCATTCGTGTCCGTCCACGGTGAACAACTGCACCTGCTCGCTGAATGCGCCGAGCACGTGCACCGCCACCGGATCGCCGACATGCGCCTGCAACAGCGGCGTCGAGGGCGAGTCGCCGGTCTTCACACAACTGAAGACCTCGGACACGTCACAGCCCTTTTCCATCCGCCACGCGGTCGGTTCAGACCGGTAGTTGACCGCCGTGATACCGGCGACCTGTTGGATATAGGGCATGAAGCTGACACCCACGATGTTGTCCTCGTCCTGGAACATCAACGAGAAATCGCGGTAGTTCTTCCGATTGTCGTTCCCGGGGATCGTCCGATCCACGATCACGTCGGCGCGCCAGCTGCTCTTCATCGTAATATCGTTGCCCGTCACCGGATCGCGGTAGCGCGATCCCTTCGGACCGACGATGATCGACCCGAACAAGCCGTTCCGTGGATTCTCCACCACGTTCCCCCAGTCTTGAATGAGGGCGGCCAGTTCTCCGTACTCCGGATGCGCGAAGTACGTGTAGGTCTTGCTCTGACCCGGAGCGATCGTTTGATCGCCGGGGTTGTTGCCGACATTGGCGCCGAACGAATCTTTCGGATCGAACGCCATCATATCGACGTGGAATCCGGCCCGTTCTTTGGCCATTTCGTTCTTCAGATTGATCTTCACACAATCCCCGACGTTCACGTGCAGCGTCAGCGGGCTCGGCCGCAATTCACCGGCCTTGACCCGTCCACGATCCTCGTCGAGCACGTACATCTTGCCCTGCTGATTTTCGAAGACCATCTTGCGTTCGAGATCGACTTCCATCGTACCCGGCGCACCCTCGTGATACCGGATGACTTGATCGATCGCCGACACGTTGAAGGACTTCACGGGCGCATCCGCCGGGCAGACCGACGGCGCAGACTTCTGGATTTCTTCACGGCTCGGCAAGGGTTTCAGATCCCCTTGCAGTTCGTCGAAGACCCGGAAGATACCCCAGCTGCCTTCCGCGAAGTGGGACGCGCGGCCGCTATAGTAGAGATAGTCGCCGGCCTGCTTCTGCGGTCCGCCCGCGGCAGGAATCGCCGGGTCGTACCGCTCTCCGATCACCAGATGCACCGTACTGCGCGGCATCGCCATGGTGGCGTACCGCTCCATCGGGAACCAGTGCCCGGTCACGTGCCAGGTGTGCACTTCGTTGGCCGATCCGACCAGCGCCCGAACCAGGATCGGATCACCGAGATAGCTCCGCAACAACGGCGTGCCAGGATCTCCGTGAATACCGGACACAAACAGCTTCGACGGATCCGGATTGTTGGCCAGGCGCACACTCAACGGCTCCACACGCATGCTGTAGCCGCTGCCCGTCGTGGCTTCGCCGCCGTTCAGGAACGTCATCGCCGACTTGTTGATGCGCTCCGGGAACTGGTGCGACGGAGGCCCGTCGACCGTGACCGCTCCCATGCGCGCCTGCGGGTTGTCGGTCATGATCAACTCAGCCGACCGCGCGTTGCTGTCCATGATATGCATCATGACTTCGCGGAAACTGCCCCGGATATGGGCCGAGACCGGCTCCAGGGTGTGAATGTCCGCGATAGGACCGCTCCGGAGTTCCTTTCCGGTGTACGGATCATGATAGGTCGATCGCGGCGGTTCGGTGATGAAGGCTGAGAACAGACCATGTCCCCAGGTATCGGTGCCGAACACGTGATCGTGCCAATACACCGTTCCGAGATCCGCATCGACATACCAGCGCTCGCGGATGAACTCCACGCTCGCAATGTCGTTCTTCTTGTGCGCGTACTTCAATGGCGCATCGAAGGTGATGGTATTGCCCTTGATGTCCTTGATCCGCACGATCTCGAAATACTTCGGATCATCCATGCCCACACCGAGTTCGGTATTGACATGGAACTTGGACGAATTCTTCACCGTGATACTGCGTGAACCGGCTTTCGTATCCGCCGTCAGAGTCGTGTTGCCGGGCAGGGGCATTCCCTTGTCCGGTTGCGGATCCTCCAACATCGTGAAAGCCCGCAGCGACATGTCGTACGAGAATCCGATGGTCGGACCGTCGGACGCGCTCGTGTCGAACTGGAAGAAATGCGGATGGAGATTGATCTTGTTGGCCCATCCCGTCCGCGCATCGTCCGGGATTTCGTTCTTGAAGATCACGTCCACGCAATCGTGCACGTTCCCGCGAATCACCAAGGGTACTTGCTTCTTGGGATTCTTGCGGACTTCCTCTTCCTCTTCATGCAGCACATAGATCATGCCGATCGGATCCACGACCGCGGCGGTTTTCGGGGTCGCCGGCTTGAGGGTAATCGGCAAGGTGATCGAATGGATATTGAAATACTTTCTCGGCGCATTTTCCGGACAGAGGCTCCAGGGCCCCTGCGCACCCGGCACGGGCGGCTCCGTGCTTCTGGTGCCGTCTTCACGGACACGGAACGGCTCCAACCATGGCGCGCCGCCGTGATTGGGCGCAAACGGAGGACGCTTCCCGAGGTGCGGACGCAACCAGGGGAATGCCAGCTTGCCCGTCTGCGGATCGAACGTG
This sequence comes from Nitrospira sp., assembly GCA_030653545.1. NCBI lineage: Bacteria > Pseudomonadati > Nitrospirota > Nitrospiria > Nitrospirales > Nitrospiraceae > Nitrospira > Nitrospira sp. The sequence continues at coordinate 233,848 of JAURZE010000026.1, forward strand.
ATCGCCGGACGCTGCAGCGGAGTCGGCGAGACATAATCCGCCCACTTGTGCGGGGTTTCCGGCTCGTTCATCGCCTTCGTGCCGTCCCACTTCCAGTTCACCACCGTCGCATCGTGCGCTTGCGCCTGCTTGACCTGGTCTTCGGTCTTGCCCGGCAACCCCTGCGGCGGGAGCATGTACTCAACCCAATCCTTGATCGACACCTTCACGGGACTGGCCTTCCAATCCGTCTTGTCCTTGGTGATCTCGTACTTCTTCCCGCCGTACCAATCGACGGTGGTCCCGACCAGCTTGTCGGAGCTGACCGCCAACTTGATCTTGCCCTTGCGATCCGGCAGCTCAACGAGCGGCTTCATCACATCGGTCTGGAATCCGGTCGATTGCAGGGTGTTGTACACACGCCAGAATCCCCACATGCCGGTCACATAGTGCTGAGGAATGTGGCAATGGAACACGAACTCACCGGCCAATGCCTGCAAACCGCCCGAGCCGCCTTCGATCACTTCATCGTAGATCTCGGACGGACCGATAGATTGCACATCCAACCGGTCTGACGTGTCGCTGATCGGCGGGAACTTCACGGGACCGCTCTTCGACAGCGTCGGATCGAGCTTGCTCGTGCCGGGCTGTCTGGCCCAGCGGATCGATCCGCCGTGCAAGTGGTGCGAATGCACGATCTCGGACCCTCCGACCATGCGGAACTTGGCCGGATCGCCAAGATAGGAACGGGGAATCGTGGTGGCCGGATCGCCGAATGTATAGGACCCGTAGCCCTGCGACTCGTCGGCAAATCCCACTAGGTGCGCCTGAATTTCCAACCGCTCGCCGTGCGGTTCGCTGCGGAAATTGAGCAATCGCGCGGCCGGACGATAGGTATCCGTATGGGCATCGCGCTGCGGCAACATGTCGCCCTTGCGATCCAGGAGACGGAACGTCTCGTCGCCCGCCTCATGATAGATAATGACGAATTCGCGGAAGTCTGATCCCTTCTCCACATCGATCATGGCCTCCCAGCCGCTCTTCATCTCTTCTCCCGTAAACGGGCTGAGGAACCGTGATCCGCGCGGCTCGACGACGATCGATCCCAACAAGCCCAGTGAATACTGATCGCGGCTTGCATGGCTATGGAAGGCACGGCCGCCTTCCTGCAGATCGATGGGAAGGTACCACTCGAAGTCACCGGTTTTCCCCGCCGGAACCAGCGCCTCGGGGTTCATGGCATTCGCCGGCTTCCCCGTGCTGGCCACGAGCATTTGGGAGCCGTTGATGATCATGTTCGTCGGCTCGTTCTCGATCTGATTGCGCAATGTGACCCGCAGACAATCGCCCTGGTTCACCCGGATCACGAGCGGCTGAATCAGATCGCCCTGCAACCCGTTCGAAATGGCGCCGCCGGCAAACGTCGGATCTTCGCTGTCCCGCGCTGCCTTGTTCTTTGCTTCCTCCTCACGAATACCCGCTACATTCTCGGTCAACGCATACATGTAGCCCGGATAAAAATCGCCGAACCGGTTCACGGTGATCTCGACATTCATCGCCGTGAGATCATACGCGCGGACCGGCGCCGTCACCGGGCAGCGAGCGCCCTGCGTGACTTGCACCTTATCCGGATCCTCCGCCACCAGCAGCACACCCTGCTGCATCGCATGGGCCCCGGCCCCTTGGAACGGCCCCTTACTCTTGACCTCCCGCTCGATCTGCTCGATCGCCTTCGACATCTTGTCCTGCAGCACCGGACCGGCCTGCGCATGCACCGGCGTCGCCACATCGGCATTGTGATCGACGGCGATATGCCCATCATGCGACATGACCGCGCCTGCAGGCATGGTCCAGGCCAACTCAAGACAGGTCGTCAGTCCCAACACTCCCACTCGCACCCACTTCATTGATACACCCATAGATACACCCATACGTCCAGCCTCCTCCATCAAACAAACCGTCTAGGCACCGTTCACTTCTACCGACCGCGTAAACCCGACCCTATCGAATTCGAAGTCTGGTGAAGGCCAACTTTCATCGGAGGGATCGTCAGGAGGCCGGTCCTTTCTTTCCCGCTCCTCCACCAGACAGCTCTCAATTTCATCCACATAGGAGGTTGACTGCGTATACTTATGTGGACAGGGCTTAGAGCAAATTGTGTTCCCCTTGTCCTACAAGGAACGTTTCGGCGATTTGCCAGGAATCGATGGCAAAGTAGAAACACGAGCGCCTGGTGCAATGGGGCGGCACTGCCCCATTGAACCGGTGCCGAACACACAAATATTTGATGTTATGAATGTCTCAGATTTCTATGAAGATAGGCTGAATGGGGCGCTAGCGCCCCACTCAGCCGTCACCTGAACTGATGGATGTGAATAGAAAATGAAGAGACTTGCGCAGCAGTACAGACCGACTTAGAAACCAGAGGAGACACACCGCATTCAGTCGCGACTCATCTTGCGCCGGTGAAACCTCCGCATTATAGTGCCCCTTCTCTTATTCACGGTGCATACTCCCATGCATAGACATCCCCGCTGCTCTGCATACACATCACGACCTGCGAAGCATCGCGACACCATCAGTGCCGTACTCTGCGTGACGCTCGCGGGCACCTCGTGCCTGCTCGCAGCAACCGCGGCGCCGCCCGATGTATCCGGTCACATCGCAGCAATCACGGAACACGCTAAAAGCTCTCCGATGCAGACCGTGGCAGAAGGCCCGTTCTTCATGGGCACGGCCCGAACACACCACGGATCGTTCAGTCTCGATCTTCAATACGACGACACGGAACAACCGCAACGGCGCGTGTGGCTCAACCGATATGAGATCGATCGGGATGAAGTGAGTCTGGGACAATTCCTGCTGTGGCTCAGACAGCAACAGCGCCCGGTCTCCGAGGGCATGCGCAAATTGATTGAGCATGTCACGACTGTCCATGCCCTGCCGCCGGATACCCTGGCACGCTGGCCCGCGCTGTATGTCAGCTGGTCCGAGGCGTCTGATTTTTGCCGTGCACAGGGGAAACGGCTCCCGACGGAAGCCGAGTGGGAAAAAGCCGCCCGTGGCGAGCAGGCGAGCCTCTTTCCCTGGGGATCACAACCGCCCACGCCGGCGCTGGCAATGTTCGGTCAGCATCATGTGAGCGAGATTCCCATCGTAGCGCCCGTTGACAGTGGAGAGACAGGGCGCAGCCCCTACGGCCTGCATCACATGGCGGGCAATGCGGCCGAATGGGTCGAAGACTGGTTCGGGATTGACTATTACATGACCATGCCGGAACGCAATCCGCCCGGGCCGTCCTCCGGACGGTACAAGGTGGCGCGCGGAGGATCCTGGAAGAGCGCGCCCGCATTGCTGCGTGCAGCCACGAGAAGCGGCGCATCGCCGGACCGGCGGACTACGACAATCGGATTCCGCTGCGCGCGATCCATTACGTCTGCCACCCTTCCGACACCATGAGGACCTTGATGTATTGGATGTGCCTATTGTTTACGATCGGGCTCAGCTTCGGCCCGATCACGCCGGCGCTTCCAGCTGCTTCACTCGACCGCGAACTCCCCGGCTGGAGAAGCTACACCAACGCCCGCTTCGGATTTTCTGTCCGCTACCCTGACACCTGGAAACTCGGCAATCCGCTGCCGGACGGCGTTGGCATCACGTTCCAGCCGCCGATCGATCAGAGCCTCGTCGCGTTGTCCGGCCACATGAATATCCTGGAGGGCACAAGCCAGGATAGCCGACAGACCCTCGATGAATTCGCCGCCGCGCATCGCCGGATCATTACGGACCTCTACAGCAAGAAGAAGGTCGAGATCGCGTGGCAACCGGATCAGATGACGACCCTCGCGGGGTTCCCGGCCAAGCGCCTGGCCTTCACCTACCAGGACGACCAGCATCACGCAATGCTGGAGCTCCATATTTTTTCTTTGGGACGCAACGAAGGCCGCGGGGTACGGATCAAGGTGCCGGTCTCGGCACAAGGCCAATTGATGCCGGCCATCACCAGAATGCTGGAGAGCTATCAGCCCGGACGAGATCAGAACGCGGTGAGCCCCCTGGCGCCGAAACCCGATGTTCCCAAAGCTGCGCCCCGTTCATGACCGGAAACCGGCGCAATGTGCCGGCCACTCCATCATATGTCGATACGTCACAAACCTTACCGCGCTGTACGCAACCGATCCGGCAGATGCGTCAGATCAATGAGCGATCGGTCGGCAAGCACCGCCGCGTGTTCGATGACGCTCCGTAGCTCACGCAGATTGCCGGGCCAGGGATAGTGGCGCAGACGCCGCCGTGCCCGGGGTGTGAAATTCTGCCACATGAGTTGGTCGTCCGTGCCGCCCGCCTGACAAGTCTTGAGAACCCAGTGGGCCAAGACATCGATATCGTCGACTCGTTCGCGCAACGGATGCAGCAGAATCGGAACGACACTCAGCTGCCAATAGAGATCCTCACGGAACGTGCCTCTGCCGCAGAGAAACGTCACATCCTGCGTCGATGCGGCAATGACACGCAAATCAACATCGTAATACCCTTCTTGCCCGAGCCGTCGCCCACGGCGTTCTTTTAGGACCCGAGCAACCTTGGCCTGCAGACGGAGACTAAGGCCGCCGACCTCGTCCAGAAACAGCGTGCCGCCGTGGGCCGTTTCCAACAGGCCGGGCTGCTGACCGGTTGATAGCGTTGCACCGAACAACTCCGCTTCCAGAGTCGATTCGTCACCGGCGATGCAACCGACCGATACGAACGGCTTTGACTGGCGTACGCTACGCGCGTGAATCGTTCGCGCCAGATATTCTTTGCCCGTTCCGGCCTCCCCGGAAATCAGCAGTGCCGCGTCCGTCGCCGCCACACGCTCGACAACTTCACGGACCAGCTGAGTGGCGGTGCTGTTTCCGATCAAGACCCCCTCGTACGCGGGAACGTGACTCCCGGCTAAATTCGCGGCCGGAGCGAGCGGCATATCCAGGCAGGCACGCCCGCTCTCCCCTTCTCGGTTGAGAGCACGCTGCACCACCGTCCGAAGTTCCTGCCCGGTAAACGGCTTAGCCAGATAATCGAACGCGCCGTGCCGCATGGACGCCACTGCGGTCTGAATAGACGCATAGGCAGTCAATAGGACCACCTTGATCGCCGGATCGATCAGCTTGGCGGCTTTCAACAACCCGATACCGTCGAGGCCCGGCATCCGGAGATCGGTGAGCAGGACCTGAGGCCGCTCGCGCTCGATCACCGCCAAGGCCCGATTCGAGTCTGCTTCGACCACGCAATGGTACCGATGCCGGCTCAGAATCCGTCGACAGTTCTCAATGGCATCAGGCTCATCATCGACGATCAAAATCTTCTCTGGTGCCACAATCTCCATACGGTCCTCATTCTTTGTCGCAAGTAAATGGGGTCGAGTATGTTCTGCTGTTCAGCACTCGAGTGCATGAAGAGCTCCAGCCTCTCTTGCTAAGCAATTGCGATGCCGCTGAGAACGAGAATATGGGACAATGACGCCCCATCCCCCCATCCGCATGCAGATGTGACTGAGGAACTCTGGCGAGACACACATGAAGAATGGAGCCGTCGGCTCATACTGGCCGAGGAGGCAGATGGGATTCTGACTAGCTGGGCTCTCGAAGACCGTGCCGTTTCACCATCCGTTCGATCGTCTTACGGTCCACGCCGGCTTCCTGCGCCGCATGGCTCATGTGCCAGCCATGACGCTTCAGGAGTTCCAGAAGGAAACTGCGCTCAAACGAACGAACGACTTCCTGCTTAGCCTGCTTGTAAGATCCCGCTTCCTCCGCATCGGGCTCCTCCGATCGCACAGCGCGAATGCGTTCAGGGAGATGCTCGACCTGAATCGTGGGTCCATCGGCCAGCGCAGCCACCCGCTCGATCACATTTTGAAGTTCACGGACATTGCCCGGCCACGTATGCGCCTTCAAACAAGCCATCGCCGCCGGATCGAAGGATGGCTCAGCCTCGGCCCCCTCACCCCCTCGCCCCCGAAACCGGGTCAAAAACTCCTGCGCCAACACCTGCACATCGCCCTCACGTTCCCGCAACGGGGGCAACAGGATCGGAATCACATTGAGACGATAAAACAGATCGTCGCGAAACTCGCCCTTGCGGCAGGCGTCTTCCAGATCGCGGTTGGACGCCGCGATCACGCGCACATCGATATCCGCATAACGTGTCCCGCCCACGCGGCGGACATGGCGTTCTTGCAACACCCGGAGCAGCCGCGATTGCAGCGTCTGGCTCATCCCGCTGACTTCGTCCAAAAAGACCGTACCTCGATTGGCGACTTCGAACAATCCGACCTTCGCCGCATGCGCGCCGGTAAACGCTCCCTTTTCATGGCCGAAGAGTTCAGACTCCAACAAGGAGTCCGGCAACGCCACGCAATCAAGAGGGACAAATGCCTGGGCGGCCCGATCGCTTTCATCGTGAATGGCCCGCGCCACCAATTCCTTGCCTGTTCCGCTCTCACCGTAGATCAAAATGTTGGCGTCCGTCCGCGCGACTTTTCTGACCAGATCCTTCACAGCGGAAATCGCAGAACTGTTTCCCAGGATGAACCCGATGCCGCTCTTTCTGGCCGTATCGACCGCCGCCGGCCGATCGAGCCCCGCCACAGAGGAACTGCCGATACGCGGCTGTCCGGTCTGCTCAAAGGCTCGTTTGGCCACGTCCTCCAGATTCTTACTGGAGTAGGGTTTGAGCACATAATCCAATGCGCCGTACCGCATGGAGGCTACGGCCGTCTGAACCGTCGCATAAGCGGTCATCAACACGACGTTGATTTTTGGATCAACCCGCTTCGCCTCGACCAAGACACTGATCCCGTCGAGACCCGGCATACGCAGATCCGTAAAGACCAGCTCGGGCCGTTCCTGCTGGATTCGCTGCACGGCGCGCAACGGATCGTGTTCCGTCAGGCAGTCGTACCCCAATCGGCTCAAGATGCGGCGACAGTTGTCCAGCGCATCGACTTCGTCATCGACGATCAGTATCTTGCCTGCTGCCATCCGGCCTCCTGCTGCGATTCCGCCACCGACACCAGCGCGGGAAGCGATACCGTTGCTACGGCGCCGCGCCGGCCGTTCGTAATTTCAAGCCGACCACGATGATCGGCGACAATCCCGTAACTCAGGAACAATCCAAGGCCGGTGCCCTGCCCTTCATCTTTTGTCGTAAAGAAAGGATCGAAGATCCTGCCCAACATCTCCTCCGGAATCCCGGGTCCCGAATCGCTGATCCGTACAAGCACCTGGTCACCCTCTTTGCCAGGGCATCCTTCGGAGTGAACCGACACCAGACCGGAAGGACAGCCGTCTGCCGCCGCATCGATCGCATTGTTGATCAAGTTCAACATCACCGTTTCGATCCGGTCACGATCGCCCATGATCGGCGGCAAACCCGGCAATAACGCCGATTCGATGTTCACCCCCTTCGTGGCAGCCCTCTCCTTGGATGCCTCGACACAGGATCGGAGGATGCAATTCACATCCATGGGTTTCAACACCGTGGCCGACCCGCGAGACAACGCCAGCATGCTTTTGGTGATCCGTGAAATGCGATCCGCCTGACTCCGGATCGCCAGCAAGTCCCGCTGCTGCTCATCTGATACCCCCAACTGTGCGGCTTCGACCTCCATGCACTCGATCCGGTTCAGAATAATCCCCAACGGATTATTGATTTCATGCGCGATCCCGCTGGCCACTTTGCCCAGCGTCGCCAGACGTTCGGAGAACTGCAGCTGTTTCATGTGCTCCGTTACTTCAGCGGTTTTTTCCTCGACGCGCCGGGCCAGATCAGCGTTCAGCGTTTCCAGCTCCATACGCGATGCCTTCAGCCGATCGGCCATATGGTGAACGGCGGTGGCCAGTTCCTCGAATTCGTCGCCGGTCCGGATATTCAGCGGACGGTCATAGGTGCCCTGGCTGATCGCCTCCACACCGGCCTGGAGAATCTGAATCGGCCGGGCGATCCTCGCGGCCACATAGCGCCCCATCGCCCAGAGCAGCCCCAGCATCACCAGGCCGATCGCCGCCAAGTTCCGCACCTGATCCCGAATCGGTGCATAGCTCTCCCCCGGCTGTTGCCGCACAAAGATATGCCAGGAGTTATCCGGCAACGGGAGGCCGGTGACCGGAGCGAAGCCCACCACAGTGTCGGTTGCGCCATGCCCATCGTCCTCTGCAATACCCCATCCGGGCTGCGAGGACACAATCATCGTCATCAATTGACCGGGGATACGATGCGCCTGCCGGGGAAGAATCGGACAGACGAGCGGATTGCCCGCCGCATCGAACAGCATGGCGTGGCCGGTTTGCCCGATCCGAATCTGATTGATCATCGCGAAGAGACTGTCAAATCGATAGGAAGCTTTAACGGCTCCGATCACCGTATGCTGCCGGTCGTCAAGAATCGGCACGGCAATGTCGATGGTTTCCTCGGGCGTCCTAAAGGAGCCCTCTTGTGCGGGAATCAATCCGCTGACATAGACCTGATCGACGCCGCCCGCATGAATGGCCGTCCACCAGGGCTCACGTTCGAATGAATAGTGGTCCGGCTCGGAACTCGCCGCCACCAGCGCCCCGTGCTGATCGGCGATCAACAGACCGACGACCTTGTCCCCGTCCCGCACCTTGGTTTCCAGCAGGAAGCGAGAGAGTTCGGCATTCACCAGCCGCCTGACACCGTCTCCCCCTTTTTCCCAGGCCTGCATGCGCTCCGCGATGAGCGCCTGCGTCTTCCCGGGATCGGCCGGATACGATTGGTTGGCGGCCTCCACCGGTTGGCGCACACGCAACGGCGCTGTGCCGAGCAGCCGCACCCCCTGCACTTCGCCCTGCACCAGCATCGTCACACGATCCGCGGCCTGCACCGCCACCGCCTCGAGGTTGCCGCCGATGACGTCGCGCAGCGAACGCATACCTGACACATAGGCCAGCACAAGGCCGATCAGCAGCGGAATGCAACCCACCAGCACGATCGCCAGGACGATACGCCCGCGTATGGTATGGATTCTCATCGCGGGTATTGTAATCACCACACGGGAGAAAACTCTAGTCGGGCGAAAGAGGGGACGGTTACTCGTCGTGGGTTTTTTTGAGCCGGCGATCCAGCGCGAAGCGGGTCAGACCGAGGTGTTTGGCCGCCAAGGTCTTGTTGTAGTCGGCCAGCCGCAAGACTTCGTCCACGATCGCCCCTTCCACATCCGCGAGCGATTGCTGCCCCAGCTTCATCTCGACCCGAACGACCGGCTCCGGTCCCGGCGCCGTGGTGACCGCCACTTGCTTGCCGGTCTCGCGCAGCTCCGCCGGCAGACAACTCGGCGTCAGCGTCCGTCCCTGGCAGAAGATCATGGCCCGTTCGAGAATATTCTGCAGTTCGCGGATATTTCCCGGATAGTGATACCGCTCCAACAATGTGCGGGCCTCCGGATCCATCTCGGGCACCGGCTTGCCGAACTCCTGCGCGAATCGGACCAGCGCGCGCTGGCAGAGCGGGACAATGTCCTCCCCTCGACTCCTCAGCGGCGGCAGCTCGAATGCGACCACGTTGAGCCGGAAATACAGATCCTCGCGAAAGGCCCCGCGCCCCACTTCCTTCTTCAGATCGCGATTCGTCGCCGTGATCAGACGGAAATCCACGCCGATATCATCGGTCCCGCCCAGCCGTCTGAAGGAGCGCTCCTGAATGACCCGCAACAACTTGGCCTGCATCGACAGATCGAGATCCCCTATTTCATCCAGAAACAAGGTCCCCCCCTCCGCTTTTTCGAGGAGCCCGAGCTTGCGCTGATTCGCGCCGGTAAAGGCGCCGCGTTCGAACCCGAATAATTCGCTCTCAAACAGCTCCCTGGGAATCGCCGTGCAGTTGACCCCGATAAACGGCTCCGACGCCCGGGCGCCGTTGTGATGAATCACCCGCGCCAGAAACTCCTTCCCCGTCCCGGTCTCCCCGAGCAACATCACGGACGACTTGGGATTCTCGGCCACTTCACGGACCTGTTCGAGCAACTGTTTCATCACGTGACTCTGCGCGACCAGGCGGCTCAATTGATATTGACTGTCCCGATGCTCAAGCTCGTCGGCGAGGCGACGGCGGAGCGTCACCACATCCAGCACCCGGGCGACTACCGGATCGATGCCTTCGAGATCGACCGCCTTGATCAAGAAATCATAGGCTCCCAGCTTCATCGCCTCCACGGCATCCTGCACCGTTCCATAGGCCGTCAACATGATCACCATGGCGGACGGGGCCAGCTGGCGCAGATGCTTCAAGGTGTCGAGCCCGTTGAGGCCGGGCATCTTCAGATCGAGCAGCACGAGATCGGGCAACTCGTGCCGGAGCGCCTCCAGGAGCGCTTCGCCGGATTCATACCCGACGGCCCGATGACCCTGCCGGCTCAGCCGCTTGACGATCGCAGCCCGAATCGCCTGTTCATCGTCTGTGACAAACACCACCGCACGCATGCTTACACTCTCCCGATCTGAGAATCCTGACTCAGCGGGAGCCAAATCCTCACGGATGTTCCGGCACCTACTTCACTGGTCATATGAATATCCCCGCCATGGCTTTCAATAATGTTTCTGCAGATCGCCAGCCCCAATCCCGTCCCATGTCGTTTTCCCGTCGTATAAAACGGTTCAAAGACGTGGGGCAGCACCTCAGAGGCAATGCCGACGCCGGTATCTTTGACGAGCGCCACGATGCCCGGCCGATTCTGGCTGGACAACTCGAACACCGTCACTTCGATGGCCGCTCCCTCGGCGGGGGACGCATCAATCGCATTGTGAATGACGTTCAGGAGCACCTGCTTGATCTGATCCCGATCGGCATGAATCTGAGCGGCCTTCGGAGACACTGAGGTCTGAACAGTCAGACGTTTGGCCTGCAAAGGGACGTCGAGCGTCTTAACGACCTCGCCGATTAACCCGGACAGGTCGAAACGGACCGGCGCCAACTCGCGCGGCCTCGCATATTCAACGATCTGATTGACGATGCGATCCAACCGCTTCGCCTCTTTCAGAATCACCTCGATGTCGATCCGTCGCGAATCATCCTGCGCAAAATCATCCAGCAAGAGCGAGGCCGTGGAACCGATCCCGACCAGGGGATTCCTGAGCTCATGGGCGATGCCGGCCGCCACCTGTCCCAACATCGCCAGATGTTCGGCCCGGCTCAAGCGGGACTGCAGATCCTCGAGCGCCGTGATATCGACGTTGAATCCCACATAGACCTGAGGGACGCCCTCGCCGCCGACGATAGGCACCCGCCGGCTCAACACTTTTCGCACTCGGCCGTCCTTGTGCAGAAACCGGAACACCGTTTCGCACGACCGGCCCTCCAGCACCGCCTGTGAAAATTCGGACAGAACCCGATCGCGATCTTCCGGATGAATCCGCCCCCGGAACACATCGGGATCCATCGGATCATCGGGATCCAGGCCCGCCAATTCCTGATTGTAGCGATTGCTAAACGTGATCTGCATGCCCTTCGTGGTGAAGATCCCGAATCGCGCATGATCGACCAAGCCTCGATACTTCGCCTCCGACGTCGCCAGGTGCTCGTTCAATCCTCGAAGGGCGAGCTCGGACTTTTCCATTTCGTTGAGATGGCCGCGAATCTGCGCGCTCATATCGTGCATCACTCTCGTGAGATCCCCGATCTCGTCCCTCCGCTCCAGCACGGCGATCGCCGGCACCAACCCGGCGGGAGAAGAACCGACCGTCGTCGCCAGATTGAGCAGCGGCGCCGCAATCGAGCGGGCGATCAGATACAGGGCGCCGACCATCAATCCGAAGGTGAAGATGCCGCCACCCAGCACCACGAACAGCGTGGAGGTGCGGTCCTGACTCAATTGCGCCAACTTTTCGGCGACGCTCTGCTGCCCGAACCGGTCGAAAGTTCCCATCTGCCGACGGATCTCGACCATCAGCTCGCGCCCCCGCCCCTCCTCCATATAGTGAAAGGCGTCCTGTTTATGACCGCCCCTGATCGCGCGGATCAAAGCCTCTTTTTCCGTCACTAACTGAGCCACCAGCGTTTGAATGTCCCTGAAACGATCAGACTGGTCACCTGCTATCCGTCCTGCAAGATCGCGGCCGATGGCCTCGATTCCTTCCTGCGCGACACGATACGGACGGAGATACCGGTGCTGCTCGGTCAGCACGTAGCCTCGAAATCCTGTTTCCAGATCCACGACGAGCCGCATGTACTCGGCCGCATTCTTTTGCGTCACATAGAGACTGTCCAGCTGTTCTTCGTCCTGCGAAAACGTTTGCACACTCTGGTAGGTCATCACGCTCAAGACGATGAGCGCGACCAGCGGAATGAACGACGCAAGCAGGAGCTTGCGATGAATCGGAAGATTGTTGAACAGGCGGGCGGCGCGCTCTCGCATGGAAACTCCATGAAGCTCTGTCATCCTAGGTGTGAGATCCCTGCCCTGTCAAATGTCTCTTCGGCGCGCAGTCAGATCACCCCGATTACTCCCAATCGCACTGTGCGGGCTGTGCGAAACCGCTCAACACGATTCGGAACGAGCCGAAACTCGGACAATTGCCACGCTTCTCCGCGCGACAACAATGGCACCGAGGTTGCTTCAGTGTGACGTGCGCCGCAAAGCGCTCGACAAACTGAACGCAGCTTGAGAGCAGAAGGAGAATCGTGATGGACTACGTCAAACCTCACGACATCGTGGAAAGCATGCTCGCCGGCGGCACCGTCAAGCTGAACGTGCCCCCTCGCCATCTGGTCATCCGAGGCATGCTGGCCGGCGCCTATCTGGGTATCGCAACCAGCATGGCCGTGACGGTCGCCGTCGAAACAGGATCCTGGATTGCCGGAAGCCTGCTGTTCCCCTTCGGACTGGCGTTGGCGATCCTGCTGGGCACGGAAATCATCACCGGCAGCTTCGCGCTCCTACCCTGTGCCGCCGTCGCGAGCCAGGGAGGGGTCGGAGTGGGTCGCGTGCTGGCCAACTGGGGATGGGTCTTTCTCGGGAATCTGCTGGGCGCGACGCTCTACGCGGGACTCTTCGCCCTCTGCATTACGACCGCATGGGACAGCGCGGTCCCTCCGGTCGGCGCGAAACTGATCGCAATTGCCGAAGCCAAAACGAACTACTATGCCGCCCACGGCTCCGCCGGCCTGCTGACCGTGTTCACCAAAGCCGTGCTGTGCAACTGGATGGTGAGCCTGGCCGTCGTCGCGTCATTTGCATCCAACTCCTTCGGGGGGAAATTACTCGCCATCTGGGGACCGACCGTCCTCTTCTTCTCCCAGGGATTTGAACATGCGGTCGTCAACATGTTCGTGATCCCGGTCGGCATGCTGCTCGGCGCCAACGTCACGGCATCCTCCTGGTGGCTCTGGAATCAAATCCCGGTGACGTTGGGCAATCTGGTCGGGGGCATGCTGTTCACCGGCATGGCCATCTATCTGACTCATCGGGCGGCCGCGCCGGCAGCGAGCGCGTCAGTCCCCGTGCCGGCCGTGGTCCCAACCCCAGTGCCTGAGCCACGCGGCTATTCCCCGTCCTTCTAGATAGGAGCACAATGGCAGCGGTGTTTCTCAGACGATTGCGGGGATGGCGGTTCGTGCTCTTCAATGCCGTCCTCGGCTTGGCCCACATCGTCGTCCTGTTCAATGCCGGTTCGTACATCGCGCTGTTGCCGCATGTCTCCGGCGACCTCGGCGGCGTCCTACCGAGTTTTCTCACCTGGGCACAAACCGATTTCATGGTCGGGTTGGCGCTCGGATTTCCCCTAGCGCGCTATCTCTCCGGCCGTGTCGGCGACTATCGCCTGCTGATCGGCGCGTTCATGGTCTACAGCATCGCCTCCTATCTGTGCGGCGCCAGCGAAACGCTCTCGCAGTTTCTTCCGGCCCGGATCGCGCAGGGGATCGCCGGCGGGATTACCCTGCCGATCGCCCAATCGATGTTGCTCAACGAGTATCCCAAGCGGTTGAAAGCCGTGGCCCTGAGCGTCTGGGGATTGTTCAGCATCACGCCGTTTACGATCGGCATGCCGGTCGGCGGCTACCTGGCGTACCTATTCGGCTGGCGCTCCCTCTTTTATCTGGATTTTGTCCTGACCATGATCATCGTCGGGACGCTCGGAGCACTCCTCCACGGACGCGGGTTCCGCCGACGATACGGGCGCTTCGACCTCGTGGGATTTCTGCTGCTTCTGACCCTGCTGCTGGGCCTGCAGACGTTTCTCAACATGGGTAATGATTTCGACTGGCTGGACTCGCCCCTTCTCCAAGCGATCGGCGTCGTCCTGTTGATCGCCCTCCCCTGTTTCGTGATCTGGGAACTCGGCGAGCGGCACCCCACGCTGGATCTCCGGCTGTTTCAGCACCGTAATTTCCTCATCGGCGTCACGTGCCTGACCATCGGATTCTTTTCCATCCAAGGCCTGCTCTCGCTCCTGGTCGTGCAGATCCAGTTAATTCTTGGCTATTCGTCGAAATTGGCCGGCCTCGCGCTGCTCCCGCTGGTTCTCCTGGGCGCCCCTGCGATCGCCGTCATGCACCTGCTCTGCAAATACATCGATGCGCGCTGGCTGATCTGTCTCAACAGTCTCGGATTTGCCGCCACCTTTTACTGGATCGGCTTGTTCGATGACCCCCATTCGTATGACGAGCTGTTCTGGCCGATGGTCGTGGAAGGCATTTTCCTCGGCTCGTTCTTCACGCCGCTGACGGTGCTGATCCTGCACGGTCTGTCAGGTCCTCTGGTGATGCGCGCGGCCGAGGTCGCCAATCTCTTGCGGGTTGCCGCCGGCGCGTTCGGCATCACGTTCCAAGGCATCGTCCTCTTTCGGCGCGCGCACTTTCATCAACTCAATCTGGCCGACCACTTCGGCGGGCGGCTGTCCATCTCGTACGATCCGCTGGGGCAGTTGACGACCAAACTCATGGAGGCGGGACTCGCGCCGTCGCAAGTGAACGCCAAACTCGGCGCGTTGATCAAACAAGAGGCGGCGATCCTGAGCCTGAACGATGCCTTTCTGGTGGCCAGCGGTCTGTTCCTCGGCATCGGGGCGCTGGTCTGGCTCGCGCATCCGACTCTCGTGCCACTCTCGCCGACTCCGGCGGAAGAGTTGCGGGAACTCCGCGCGGAAGCATTGATCGAGGAGGTGCCATGACATCCCGTTGCATCAGGGCACTGCAACTGCGGATCAACCTCGGCATCGCCTGCGCGCTGCTCTTCGGCAGTTGCGCCTGGATTCCGCCGGGGAATCCTCCCGCCGAGTTGCTCGAACCACCGGAAATGCAAGAGACCCTCGCTGAAGTCGCTAGCCGGCTTCAACAATGGCCGGAGGAACACTGGTGGACGCAATTCAGCAGTCCGGAATTGAACGCACTCATCGAAACGGCCCTTAAAGACAATCCCGGCCTCAAGCGCGCATCGGCGCGGTTGCGTGAAGCCGAAGCGCTGGTGAAAGTGGAAGGCGCGCGGCTGCTGCCGTTTCTGGAAGCCGATGCCTCGCTGACCCACGAACGCATTTCGCAACACGGCGTGTTTGCGGTTCTGAATCCGAAAGTGGCGGGAGACAGGATTCTGCTGGGGATCGTCAATCCACTGAGCTTCCGGTACGAGTTCGATTTCTGGGGGAAAAACCGAGCCACGGTCGAAGCGGCGCTGGGACAAGCGGCCGCGGAAGAAGCTGAAAAGGCCGAAGTGCGCCTGCGGCTGACCGCCGCCATTGCGCGGTCCTATTTCAAAGGGCAAGCACTTCAGCAGCAGCTCGGCATCGTGAAGACCTTGGTCGCCATCCGCCAGAACCTGCGTACACTCGCTGAGATCCGGTTCCGTCTCGGCCTGGATAACGAACATCCCGTGAAAATCGCCGTCGCCGATTATGAAGCGGCGGTTAAACGCCAGACAGGCATCCGCGATCAACTGGATGTTCAGCGCCATGTTCTTGCGCGGCTGGCCGGCCAAGGCCCCGATTATGCGCTCCACCTGTTTACAAAACCGGTCGCCGTCATGCCCGAACAGATTGCAGCGCCCGATCATCTCTCCATCGGGTTGCTGATCCATCGCCCCGATTTGGCCGCAGCTCTCTACCGGGCCGACGCCGCCGCGCGGTTGGTCAAAGTCGCCAAGACGCAATTTTACCCCACGATCGATCTCACGGCCTTCGTCGGATTCAACGCGCTCACGCTGATGAAACACGCCGATAAATTATCCAATCTGCTGTTCAGCGGCCAGAGCAACGCCTATGGCTTCGCGCCGGGGCTGCGCATGCCCTGGTTCGAGGGCGGCCGCCTGCGGGGAGAGCTGGCCGCGCAACGGGCGGAATACGACTCGGCCGTGGAACTCTACAATGAGACGCTGCTCGATGCGATGCGCGACGTGGCCGACAGCCTCAGTGCCTGGCAGGCGACGCGCGAGATGATCGAGTC
Organism: Nitrospira sp.; assembly: GCA_030653545.1. Taxonomy (NCBI): domain Bacteria; kingdom Pseudomonadati; phylum Nitrospirota; class Nitrospiria; order Nitrospirales; family Nitrospiraceae; genus Nitrospira; species Nitrospira sp. The sequence continues at coordinate 250,255 of JAURZE010000026.1, forward strand.
GCACAAGCGCCTGATGGCCTCCCTCGGCGAAGACGTGCAATTGGCGAAGGTGCGGCTCATCACAGGCCTGGATGACGATCGCGAGGTCTTACGGCATCGCCAGCCGGTGCTGGAACAGGAATATGCGCTGAGAGCGCTGGAAAGCGACCAACTGGTCGCGGCCGTGGATCTCATAGAAGCGCTGGGCGGCGGCTATAAGAATCAGGATATCGAAAAGAGACCACAACACAACCCGAGTACACAATGACCACAACACCGCCCCCCTCCACGACGTCACCGGCACCGGGCTCTTCCCGGATCCACCCCAAGGCCATCCGCGCCCGCCGGAACCGGCGGCTGTTGATCGTGGCCGGACTCGTGCTGATCGCCACCGTCGGCTATCTCAACTACTGGTGGACGCACGACCGGTTCTGGGTCCGCACCGACAATGCGTATGTAACCGGCAACCTCGTCCCGGTTGCCGCGCAAGCCTCCGGGATTGTCACGCAGGTGCTGGCCGAGGAAACGCAATTTGTGAATCGGGGCGACTTGATGATCCGCCTCGACGAACATCAGGCCTACGCGGCGCTGGGGCGCGCGCGCGGGCATCTCGGAGAGGAAGTCCGGCGCATCGCGGCCCTCTTCATGACGAGAAAACAGCTGGCAGAACAATTGACCTCACGGTCTGCCCGCGTGAATCTGGCGCTCCACGACATGGCGCGCTATCGGGCGGCGGCGGCGAGCGGTGCCGTGTCCAAGCAAATCCTCCAAAATACGTCTGATAAACTTCTGTCGCTGGAAGCGGACGTACGGGAAACGCAGGCGGAACTCGATACGCTCGATGCGCAGGTGGGCGGCACGACGGTCATGGCGCATCCGGCCGTCGAGTTGGCCAAACATCAGCTCATCGAAGCCTATCTGGAATATACCCGCCAACAGATCAAGGCACCAATCTCCGGCTATGTGGCAAAACGGAAGGCGCAGGTCGGCGATCGCGTGCATCCCGGCGCGCCGCTGATGACGATCGTGCCGCTGGATCATTTGTGGGTTGAGGCGAATCTGCGGGAAACCGAGCTGCAACATATCCGCCCGGGACAGACGGCGCTGGTCAACGTCGGTCTATACGGATCGCAATACACCTTTCACGGCACAGTCGAAGGACTCGTGCCCGGCAGCGGGAGCGCATTCGCCTTATTGCCGCCGGACAACGCCACGGGCAACTTCATCCATATCGTCGAACGGGTTCCGGTCCGCATCGCGCTGCCGGAACAGGAGATTCGTGAGCATCCGATCAGGCCGGGTCTGTCCACCGTCACGACGATCAATATCGGGGAAACCGGGCAGTCTGTGTGGTCGTCTTCAGCCTCGCCCTCGACGGCCGAGTATGCCACCGATGTCTATGCCGACGAACTTCCCACCGCAGAGGCCATGGCGAAAGAAGTGATGACCAATAATCTCGTGATCGCACACCATGACAAATTGAACGACGTGTTGCTGGCGCGGGAGGACGGGAGCAAGCGACCGGCGGACCTGGAACAAGGCACTTGGCGAAAATCCTCCAAGGCCGTGCCCCCCGTTGATTCAGCCGTGAGGTCCGAACACGTCGATCATCTTTCCCGCTCATTTGTTCCGCGGCACAGTCCCGATCTGGGAGTCTCAGCCTCTCCACTGACCCCCTCCATCGGTCCGGGTTCCGGCTTACTGGGACCGGAGGGAGGACGCAGCCCCTCCCGACTCCGCCTGGACATGGATCAGAACTACGGCAGGCAATCCTTCGATTCCAGATAACTGGTGCCGATCCCCCTGTCAGCACTCCCGATTTGCTGAGCAAACTTCAGCCTCGCCCCCCTCCCCGCACCAAGGCCGCACAGTGCGACCTGTGCGGATTCGCTCGGATTGATCAAGCCCCACGTTAAATATGGCCGAAAATTCAGCCTAGAATAGCGGCATTGCCTTTGCTAGAACCCTAGATATAGGCGGTGACATCCACTCTCACGGGAGGTTGACGATGAAAGATCTGGTGAAGTCATTCGGTGATAGAGAATTGGCGTGGGCCATGCTTGCGATCGCCGGAATACTCGCTTGGAGTACATGGGGACTGATTCCGTAGTCGTTTGACCGCTCCTCCCCCTCCCGACGTTTCGCAGCGGATGTTCCCGCTTCCAGATTTCTCGCGCACCACGTCTCCTCATTACCTCACACTCCCGCACACCCTCCCGGCCTGTGGCCCAACCGAATAACCCGACGACCGCTCCGACACAGGCCGAAGGAACAGTTGCCAGGGCATGACCGGATACTACCCGCGACAACCATGGAATGAGCCATTTCGCTCGATGCGCACCGTGCGAATTGCCAGACAAAGAGAGCCTGACGCCTAATGCCTCACGGCTCTCCATGGAAATCGGCTGATTTGGCGCAATCCGTCGAACTCGCTCGCTGGACCCACTCTTGCAAATTCACGAACTGTCAGGGCCCGACGCACCCCACGGAGGAACCGCCATGCGGCCGAGCGGCGCCGACCTTTTGTCTGCAACCATCGAATCCAGAATTCGCGACCTCGTCGTTCGGGAGCGGACACTCACCTTCACCGGTCTCGCGGCTGCTCTTTCCGACTGTCGATGGATCAGCCTCTTGCGAGCGCTGAACCACCTTGAGCAACAGCAGGTGATCAGCCTCACCCCGCTCCCCTGGGATTACCAAATCTGCGTGAGGACTGAGTAGGCGATGAAGATGTCCTGTCTCCGATGTGGCGGGTTACTCGTGAGGGAACGCCTGTTTGAGGTAAACGGCATGAGCTCCGCTGAACAGGTCGAATGTGATCGCTGTGTGAATTGCGGGTCACTCGAGGACATGATCATCCGTGCCAATCGCCGGCCGTCCAGTCGGCCCCTGCTATCGCGGGAACCCCGTGGCCCACGTGACCGTTCCACGGCCCCCACCGGTGCCTCGATCGATCCACACCGCAAAGGAGGAGCCTATGACATCTCTCAACAGCAGGCACACGGCTATTCAATACACCTTGATAACCGGAGTAGCGCTCCTCTTCCTTGCCACTGCGTGGGAAGTGAAGGGAGCCATTCAGCGGAATGAGTTGAATCATGATTTCGACAGCCAGGCTGCCCGCACCATGCTGGAAGCCACCGTCGGCATCTCTGTAGACGGCCGCTCACATGAGTTGGGAACGGGTGGCGGCGTCATCTTTCTGCCATCGGGCACCATCATTACGAATGGCCAGGTCGTGGACGGAGCGACGGCTGTGGATGTCCGCCTCGCCGACGGTCGACACAGGCAAGGGCACGTGGTCCGGCGAGATCCGTTCACCGATCTCGCGGTCATTCAGCTGGTCGATACCGGGGTACGTTGGCCCCCTCTGAAAACCGGGAATTCTGACCGCGTACGGGTCGGAGACCAAGTCTTTCTCATCGCTGCCACCCAATCGGGCGGAGAGCTGCGCAGGGGCCGCATCACCGATCTCTATCCGATGCAGCGCGAAGTGCGGCTCATTCAAACCAGCATCCCCATCCGATCCGATGAGGCCGGAAGCGCGCTGGTGAACGCGGACGGCCACATCATCGGAATCGTCACGACCGCACTCCCCGGAGGCCGCAGCGTGGCCTCCGCCACAGCCGTCAACTCCGCCAAAGATCTCGTGTTATCAATGGTGGCCGGTCCTGCCCCTTCTCCTCTTCAAGAGGTACCCAATGAAACGCCTTCGCATTCTCCTGTGCGATGATGAATCGCAGATGCTCTCGTTGCTTCAATCGGTCCTGGAGCCCGAATACTCTGTAGTCGGGACCGCGGAGGATGGACAGGTCCTCATCGCGGCCGCGCAAGCTCTACGACCTGATCTCGTGCTGACGGATATCGAGATGCCGCGGATGGATGGTATCGAAGCCGTGCGGGAACTCCGCAAAACACTGCCGGACTGTCGCGTGATCTTTCACACCTCCCACACCGAACCGGAAGTAATGGCGGCGGCATTCTCGGCCGGCGCGTCCGGATACCTGATCAAGGGATCCACGCAGTCTTTGGTCTTAGCCATTCGCACCGTTGTGCGACACGCGTGGAGTCGCGACGAGGAGCTTGCCATCGGACAAGCGGCGTTTCACATGAACTAGAGACCGGCGAGGGCTCGGCTAGAAAAAACTCATCGAGGCGTAGGTGACGGTCGAGTTGTACTGATCGGTGATGCCGCGGTCGTAGCGAAGGACCTGGCCTGATTCGGCTTCGATGAGGCGCAAAAGAGCATAGATGGGCGCGAACCCGGAGATGCGGCGCTTATCGTTCTCGGTGATGATGTACTTGGTGAACTCTTCCGGCTTCCGCTCTTCCACCGGCTTCAACATTTCCAGATCGTGCTGCATCGATCGATGGAACGAGAAGTCCGTCGGCGGCTCTTTATCCCCGTAGCGCATCCCGAGATGGGCCAGCTCCGCCGCCGCGACGACACAGTAGCTGCGGCCTGACGTCTTGAGGATGTCGCGCAGCCCGGCCAGAAACACTTCGACCGATTGCTGGATCGGGGCTTCCGCCATGCTCAGCGCGGAAAATGAGCAGAGAATCGGCACAATGGTAAAGGGCTTCTTGGCTCCTACGATCTGCTGGAGAAACGGCAATTGGAACTCAATCGCATGCTCGGCTTGGTGGCAGAGATCCTCTTCGAACGCCACGGGGAACCGTTCTTTGATCTTCGCCAGCAAGGGCTGATCGGCCTTCACCACACCGAGCGGCGTCTCAAAATCCTTGTCCGTGACGGCAAAGAGATTGTCGAGACCGGCGTAGGCCGTGCCGATGACGACATAGACATCCGGCTGCGTCGCCTCTTGCAGTTCCTTGTAGGCCCAGGCGTAGATCGAACCGGCCTGTTTCAGATCGTAGGTCGGCGCAACCAGCCCCTTGATGGGTTTGCCGGCATTCTCTGAGGGTTTAAAGTCCGGGCCTTCTTTCGACGTAAAAAATCCGTCGATCTGCTTCTTCAATTTCAGGCCGTCCGCCTCGTAGGCGCGGCCGGCAAAGGACGCTGTGCGAAGCGGGCTCTCACGATACTGCGCGCGCTGCTCTCTGCGGGCTTCTTCTGCCCGTTCCCCTTCCAGAAACAGTTTCTGATCGAGGTCGGTTACCAACTGCTCAACCTTATCCGGCATCAGGAACTCACCGAACCGTTTCAGATAGAGGGCCCCCACTTGCTGGAGAGAATGCTCGCCGTCGAAATGCTGAATGATGAAGAAGTAGTTGAGCGGAAGCACCAGCCGTTCCTTGCTCAGGCCGGTCGGATCCCACAACACGATGTACTGCTCTTCTCCTTCCTTAATGGGGGAGAACTGGAGATTGCGCAGGGCTGGATAGTGCTTGGGGTCTTTGGCAGTCGTGGTAGTCATAATGCTCCTTGGTCGAGCGCCATTGTAAAGGAGGGAAAGAAGAAGCTGCAACCGGTGGGGAAAGGCTCAGGTAAAATCGAGGTCGAGAGAACGCGGCCCCCCTCACCCTTCAGCCTTGGCCTCAAACCTCAGTCAGTGAGAGTCCGGCGGCTCGCTTCGGCGCCGTAGGCCGAGGGCGATCAAGGTGCCGACCGTGACCAGCGTCAGCCAGAGTGTCGGCCGCCCGTAGGCGGGATCGGAGTATTCAATCAAATCGGTCAGCCGGCCGATCAGGAGCGACATGCGGGCCATAACCGTATAACCGAAGGCTGCGCCGAACGCGATCATCAGGAACAGGACGCCCGTCCTGGCCACCGCCTTTCCCGGTCCGCTGTGCTCCACTGAGAAGAAGAAGTAGAACAGCACCGAACTCACGCCGAGCAGCACGATGATGACATTGATACTGCTGGCCGGATTCAGCAGATTCCAGGAGAAGGTCACGCCATCCCCCGGCACGAGCATCAGCAACGGCCGGACCGTGTCTTCAATCTGCTTCAAGATAAACGATGATACGGTGCGCGGAATCGCCAGCCCCGCCCCCACTCCCACGATAAACGCAAATGCATAGCGCGACAGCCAGGCGGCTTTCGGCACATAGCGAGTGAGCATGAGCAGACCGATCGTGACGGGAATCAGGAGCGTCCATTCCTGATTCTCGACGATGGGTTTCCAGATCAGATGCAGGATCACCGTGTCATAGGTCTTTACGATCGTATAACCGACCGACACCCCGACATAAAGATTCTCCGCCAGTTTAAAGAGCGGATTATCCTTATACAAAAAGGAGAAGATAAACAGAGTTAACCCTGTTGCGACCCACGCCCCGATAATCGTTGCATCCATGCCTGGTCTATCCTCTATGGCTGCGAACCCTGTTGTCGGGCATGACGCCTGAGCGTGAAGTAGAAAATGTTACACAACGCGACCAGGACGATAATCGCGACGTGAGTGGCCGACTGCGCATCCATCCCCGCCACAGCCCGGCCCTTTTGCCCGATCAGGCTTTCGTATTCCGCCGCGCCCCGCAGCCCGCCGATCAGCCCGTTGATCTGGCCGCTCCGCAGCAACGGGTACAAGCCCGGTGCAATCACCCCCGTGCAGCCGCCGCCCAACTCAAATTTGTACTTGTCCTTCCCGAAGACATACCAGGCCTCGACGCCGGGATTACCCGCCCCCAAACTGATCGCATAGGTGACGTCCTTCAAACTGTTGACCCCCTCCAGTACCAGCTGTCCCTTGGTCGGCTTGCCGCCGTAATCACTGGGGAACGCGTTGTAGAGGTCCTGCCCCATGTTGATGATGACCGCCGTCCCTCCCGGGCTCCACCCGAGAAAGACATAGTCGACGCCGCGCTGCTTACCCGATTCGGTCGCCACCTTGGTCAACAGCTCGTCGGCCATGCCCGTGCCGGAGACCCACAGGGTCATTGCGACCACCCGGAGATTCTTCTTGAAGGCATGGCGGAGAATGGCCACGGCCTGCGGATAGAGTTCCGGCTTCGAGGCGGGATCGAAATCGAGGGAGAGGAGCAGTACCGAACGTTCGGGCAGGCTTTCGATATGATCGTAGACCCCGCGCACTTCCTGAGAAATCTTGATGGGCAGGCCGACCGGATAGAGCAGCGGCAAGAGAGTGCACAGCCCGATCACGACAAAGATGATCCGGCGGTCGATATTGAGCATGCGTTCCGCGAAGGTCACAGAAGCTCCTTCGTCGCTATCAAGCATTCGGCCATCAGCAATCAGCCTTCAGGTTACAAAGGAGCCGCCGACTCCTGAGCTGAGAGCTGACGGCTAACAGCTGATCGCTCATCATCACTCTTTTCCTCCGCCCAGATACGATCGCTCGACGCCGAAGATGATTTTAAACGACAGGGCCACGGCCCCCAGGCTGACGCCGATCAAAATGGCACGGCGTACGGAGGCGTTCAGCACGTTTAGAATCCACTGGGAAATATCCCCGCTGATCGGCACCAGATATTCACCCAGCGGAACGCGGCCCATCATGACGATCACGGCCGCGATCAGCAACACGGCGGCTTCCCGGCTTCTGGCGCGGAACGAGCGATAGGCCGCCGAGGCGATGAAGAACGCCAGAATGGCAAACATGGTTCCTTGCAACGGAACCATCATGAAGTTGTAGACCCAACCGAATGCCGTTGAGACCCCCTCGACACTCTCTTTTCCGTTGGCCCATAAGCCGACCGCGATCGTGCCCAACATGCCGGCATAGAGGACTACGCTGTAGCCCCAACCAGCCTCTTTCCGGCGAATCTTGGCCGCATGCACATGGAACAGACTGGTCACGCCCAGCACGAGGGCAAAACCGCCGATAATCTGGAGCCACTTTGTGGCGGAGGTGAGCAACTGCTCGGAGGCGGGATGCGGCACATAATACTGAGCCGCAAAGATCAGCCCGGTAATCATCGTAATCAGCAGCGGCATCTGTCGGCGAAGAAAGATCATTTCACATCCTTGAAGAAGTCGAGCACGTCCTGTGGCCAGGTGGCCTGCGTCACAACGCCCAGTGTCGCCAACAGCACTCCGATTCCGATCACCGAGAGGATAATGGCCTTCCCGATATCCTGCCCGCGCAGAGTCCCAAGCTGGACCGGTTCACGCGACAAATAGGCGCTCGCGGCATATAGCTCCTCCCCGATCAACGTGTAGTCACAGGTCGTCACGAAGAACGGCAACTGGTGGTCCGAGTCGGTTCCCGCAATCTGAATGGCCCCGGTGCTCGCCCCGGTTTCCGTCAGCAGCAGGGCCTCGGCAAAATACGACCCCATGAAGAAATTCGCCGCCGGCTTTTTGCGCAACATGATCCCGTCGACCGCGGCGGTATAGCTGAACTGATCGCTCGTAATGAAAAAATTCGAATCCTCCTTGAACAGATCCGGCTTCCCCGCTTCCAAATACGCTTGCTTGGTGATTTCCTGGCAGACCGCCATGGTAATGGGATCGCGGTGCGGCACGAGCAGCTCCGTTTCATAGGCCGCCGTCCTTTTCGCCACCCGTCCGAGAATCACCGCCGCGGCAATCGTGGAAGGATCGTGCATATCGTGCGCACCGGTCAGATAGAGAATCGGCTTCCCCAGCTCGGTCGCCCGGCCGATCGCTTCATCCACCGCATCGAGACCAGGGATCCGCCGCAGAAAGATCTCGCGGCGCTTCGCTTGCGCAATGGAAAAAAACACCACGCCCCCGAAGAGGAGCGTCAAGACCAGGTTGTTCACCGAGTTCCAGTTGAACCAGTTGGGAGCCGGGGTCGCATGAAGCAAAGGACCAACCGTTCGGTCCTCGCCTTTGAGCATCGCCACGGTCACCGTATACGCAGTCCCGTCTTTGAGCTCGACACCCTTCCCGTTCCGGATGACGAACTGATGCCAGTTGCGGTCTGCCGTTCTCGTCCACCAGGGTCCCTTGAGATCTTTCACCAGGCGAGTCTGGGCCGGGAACTCGGCGATGACTTTCAGTGAAGCCGCATCCGAGGCACCGGCATCGCCGAGCAACACCTGATAGCGGGCCTCAGGGCCATCCAACGGACTCGGCGCCCAGTTGACCGTGAGGCTTTCGCCTCCATCATTCGGAGTGTCGAACGCCTGCACATTCACCGGCGCCGGCAGCATCCCTTCAGCCCACCCCGAAGACGGAACAAGTCCGACTAGACAGGCGCAGATAAAGATAGCCGGATGGAACAGGCCCCATCTTCGTCCTCTGTCACTACTCATTGGCCCCATCACGACATTCATCTCCACAGGATGCTCAAAAAGTTCGTCCAGCAAGGCCGCAGCCGATGAAGGCACCGGAGGCGTACCCTCTGGGGTACGTTGAGGATGCCTTCAAGGTGAGAACGCCGCTGGCGGACTTTTTCAGCATCCTGCTACGAACCTTCGATGACTTCGATATTCGTTCTGGGAATGACGGCAACCTGCCCGTCCGGGAATCGCACTTCCAGCACGCGCGCGTCGCTTTCTGTGGGAATCTTTTGGAGACCTGTGGGCAACGCCGAGACCTCTCCGATCTTGCCGAACAGCGGATCGCGAATGATGCGCACCGGATCGCCGATCCGGATGCCCTCGCGCTGCGGTGCTGCCGTCGCTCCGGCCTGTGCCGCACCGGCAGGTTTCGCGATGATGATCTCGGGCCGAATGACCCCGGCGCGAATCTGCGTGGCCCCGGAAATCGCCGCCTTCTCCCCGGCATGGGCGGAGAGCAGCGTAAAGGTCTTCTGCGCCATGGGGATCGTCCCGAACCCCTCCGTAAGGATCAGCGTGAACCCCACTTGCTCGGTTCCGGTAATAGCCACTCCCAAATCGTATCCCAACAAGGCCCGGAGATCCTTATCATGAATCCCGCCGACGACTAACCCGGCAACGCCGACTTCTTTCGCCTTGGCCATCGTCTCAGCGGAGAGAAACGACCCGCCGACGACAATCTTCCCCTTCATATCGGCGTTGATATGAGCCGGCGTCAGGGCTTCATCCGGCTTCGTGACGGCCATCATCAACAGACCGGACGTCTCACCGCCGATACCAAAGATCCCCTGGACCAGACTGCAGCGCGCCTCGACTGTCACACCCTGACGAGGATGCACCTCCACGACCGTCCCATCCACATACGCCAGCAACTCCAGCACGCGCGGCGGTTCACGGAGCAGCACCTGACCGGTGATGGTCGAGAGCGATTCCACCGTGCCGGTGATCGGAGACTTGATCTCCGTCTTGAACCATTTGATCAGCGGCTTGTTCTCGGCCAGAATTTCATCCTTCTGAACCGGTTCGCCCTCTTTCTTGATCAAATATTCTTTGATCTCATCAGGCGCGACGCCCAGTTGATTGGCCAGGTTCAACGGATAGACCTTGCCGGGCAACTCGGCCCTGGCCACCGGCTGATTCGACTGCACCGTATCGCCGAACGCGACCAAGACCGTGCCGGGCAACGGCAATTGCCGCCGCCGCCTGATGACGGTCTGTTCGGTGACTGTCAGCCCTGGTGTATATGAATGCGCCATGATCTTGAAAGCATTGAGCTGTCAGTCAACAGCTTTCAGCAAAAACCTTCCCACCGTACTGTCCTTCTGCTCCCCCCACTGAGAGCTGATTGCTGACCGCTGATCGCTCTCATCCTGGATACAACTCCACTGCCTTGAACCATTTCGTCAGCGCCGCAACCCGAGCCGGTTCATCGGCCGGCAGCTTCAGCGGCCGGCCGCGGCCGTCCAACAAAAGCCCGACGACCCCACCCTGCACCTCGCGGCTGACCGGCACGCCGGCGCCCTGGCCAAGGTTGACCGTCTTCGCCGGTTGCATCGTCAGCTTGGCCTTCTGATTCGGCCCGAGCGGGAAGAGTCGCAACTCACCCATCTTCAACTGATCCTTCACGGCGCGCCCGTCTGAAAACATGATCTCGTAGTCCACCAACCGTTCGCCGTCTTTCAGCTGCCCGATCGGCGCCACACAGGTGCCGAGATAGACCATGCAATCCCGCACGAACACATCCGTCGCCGCCTTCTCATTGATCGTCGACAAGACACCCAGATGCGGCATCATGAAAATACTGTCCACGGAGAGCATCGTGAACCCAAGCGGCTCATAGGCATCCACCATCATCAGCATCGACTGAATGCGGCGCGGAGCATGCGACAAAATCCCGCCGCTCCCGACGATCAGATCCAGCTTGAGCATGTCCACGAGGCTCTTGCCTGAGATCTGCTGCTCGAATACGTCAGAGATCGTGCGTTCCTGTTGAATACCCTTCAGACCGGTCGCAAGCGACTTGTGATGGATGAGCGCCAGCCGTAACGCTTCACGGGCAATCGCCTGTTCGATCTGCAATTCGTCGAGCGTCTGCGGAATTGTCGTGGGCCGGACCATCTTATTCTTGATGCGATTGCGAAGCGTCTGTTCATCAATGTTGAATGGCACCCAGCGCATGATGTTCGCCAGCCCTGCCTCCGCCAGTACATTGGAAATGCTATAGGACATGCCCAGATTGGCGCTGACCGTGCGGTTGAACACGCCTTCAAAGACTGAGAACACATCGGTCGTCGCGCCGCCGATATCCACGCCGATCAGATTCAGATGCTCCCGTTTGGCGATGGCTTCCATGATGAGGCCCACCGCCGCCGGTGTCGGCATGATCGGCGCCCCGGTCATCTCGATGAGCTTTTTGTATCCCGGCGCCTGCTGCATGACATGTTCGAGAAACAGATCGTGGATCTTATTGCGAGCCGGCGCGAGATTTTCTTTTTCCAACACCGGGCGGATGTTATCCGTCACTTCAAGAGCCGCCTTCTCGCCTAATATCTTCCGTACCTGCGGCTGGGCTTCTTTGTTGCCGGCGTAGATCAACGGCAACTTGTACGTTGCGCCGAACCGCGGACGCGGTTCCGCCGCCGCAATGTATTCCGCCATTTCGACGACATGAGTGACCGCCCCGCCATCCGTTCCGCCGGACATCAGAATCATGTCGGGCCGCATCGTCCGGATCCGCTCGATTTTCTCGTGCGGCAGACGGCCATCATTCGAGGCCAACACATCGATCACGATGGCACCGGCGCCGAGCGCGGCACGCTGGGCGCTCTCCCCCGTCATGTTCTGCACGACTCCCGTGACCATCATCTGCAATCCGCCGCCGGCACTGCTGGTTGAAATGTAGATGTCGACACCGGTCTTGGCATCACGGCACGGCGTGATGATCGTCTCGCCGTCGAGGATCTTCCGGCCCGACAGTTCTTCAATTTCGGCAATCGCGTTGAGCACCCCGCGCGTCACATCCTCGAACGGAGCTTCGACCGTCGTCGGCGCTTCGCCGCGAAACGTCTGGCGGTATTCATCGCCGACCTTTTCAATGAGAATGGCTTTGGTGGTGGTACTGCCGCAGTCCGTGGCAACGATGACATTCAGCGGATGGTCGATCTTCGGTTTTTCAGAAGCGTGAATGGCCGTGCTCATCGAGCTGTCGCCCCCTGAGGAGTCGAAGCCGCTTCGATCAATGCAATGAGGCGAACCGTCGTATCCCGGCGTTCAAGCAGCGCTGCGACCTGCGACACTTCCTGGGCGCTGAACGCCAGTTCAATGATAGGCGCAAAGAAATGCAACGCCTGGCTGCCAAGAAAACTCATCGGCCCGAGTGATTCCAGAAACACGACCGCCGGAGCGGTCATCCTCCGCTGCACCACCGCATCCGCTATACGTTGCAACAGCGCCAGATCTTCAATCGTAAAGGCTTCGGCTTCAGATCGAGTGGAAAACGCATGGGACAGTCCCGCACGGACCTGTTTCCACTTTTCCGTCAGAGAAACCTTGGTGAAGGAAGCCATAAGTGTGTGGAAAGGCAGTCAAAACAGTTATGGAAAGGCATTATAGGAAGGGGGGGGGAGAGAGTCAATTTAATGCTGGAACCGCCGATCCATTGCAAGGTTTGATGGTCCTATGCCAGCATAGCAATACCAATCATCGAGGAGGTCCCTATGACCTGGCGTGATCGCATAACCGTAGACCCCGCTATCTGTCACGGCAAACCTTGCATCAAAGGGACGAGAGTGATGGTGTCGGTCGTTTTGGATAACATCGCGGCAGGCGAAACTCCCGACCAAATTACGACTGCTTATCGTCTGGCAAAAGAAGACGTCCAAGCCGCGTTGCAGTACGCCGCTGAATTGGCGCGCGGGCGTATCGTTTCGCTGGAGACCGGTGCAGCCTAGTGCGATTTAAGATCGACGAGAACCTCCCGCCGGAATCCTCCGCCCTTCTTCAGAACAGCGGACACGATGCACTCACTGTCTGGGATCAGAGACTTCAAGGCCAACCTGACCTCACAATCGCTAGAGTCTGCCAAGAGGAGCAGCGAATATTCATTACCCTCGATCTCGACTTTGCAGATATCCGCACCTATCCACCCGATCAATACTCAGGCCTCATTGTCATGCGGCTCAATAGTCAAAGTCGAACTTCCGTCTTGAGAGCCCTTCGAGGGCTTCTACCCATTCTTGAAAAAGAACGCATCGATGGTCATCTGTGGATTGTCGATGAGACCACCGTTCGAATTCATGGAGAGGGAGAAAACGGTAAGTGAGGAGAGAGCGAGGAGGCTGAACCTATGAGCCTCTTATCTGCCGTGAGTTGAACCAAGCGATGCCTCCCCCTTCGTTCAAGTGGGCACCCGCTTACCTCAAACATTAGGCGTTAACAAAAGGGCTACCGCATGACAGACATAGAGAGAATTGTTTGGGGTGCCTTCGGAGGTCTCACCGTTTACGTCGCTGGTCAGCTCTTGTCGAAGCTCGTTATCGAGCCGCTTCATGAACTTAGACAGACTGTTGGTGAAGTACGTTTCCACTTGGCATTTCACGCTCCGACAATCCACACCCCCATTGGGCGATCGAAAGAAAGTTCCGATGCGGCAAGAGAAGCCCTGCTAAAAAATTCCTGTGATCTCATCGCAAAACTTCACGCAGTGCCGTTTTACACGCTGACACACCTGCTATCTTTCGGTGCTCTTCCAGGCAAAAATGCCGTAGAAAGTGCCGCAGTTCAGCTACGTGGGCTTTCAACCTATATGCATGAAGAAGGTGATAAATCCAACGCTTCTCTTGAGGTAATACGGAAGCGCGTCGCCAAGATCGAATACCTGCTGCGTCTAAAACCCTTGGAGTAGTAAACATGTCCCCTACATATCTAACCACCGCCGCAAGGCTAACTATTTTCGCAGTTTCATTCTGTTCGATTTCGCACGCTGCAACGATGGACGATTATGTAACGTGCGGCCTTGTCTATGGCGCGCTTTTTCAGGCGGCTAAGAAAGCACAGCATGAGAGGATGCTTTCGTACTCAAAACCTCGCTTACAAGCAGTTTTGCCCTATCCACAGGAAAATAAGGACAACCCCAGAGCGAAAGAGAAATTACGAGAAACAGCGACTCACCTTGAGGATGAAGTTAAGAATACATTCGTCAGAGAAGCGACCAATGCCATTCTTGAGGAAGATCCCGTATAACTGAAGACAGCCATGCCACGTGTCTTTCAATGTGATAAAGCATTCGGACTACCTACGCTGCCGCTTCCACTTGAAGCCAAGCATGCTCCTCGATGGAACAAGTTCCTACAAGGTTTCCATGCCGGCTGCCTCGTAAAACAGAGGAAAGCCGCTTCGTCGTTCAGTGATGCTCAGATTCAGAGGTATTGCCAATGCATGACGGACAAGGCAGCCACGAAAGGGGTAGATTCAAGCAGCTCGGAAGAAACCAAGGAAAGAATCATAAATGAAAGCCATGGGGCCTGCTTCGCCAGCATCCAATAGCGGATTAAACTGACCACTCTCAATTGTTTTAGAAATGTCCTAGCTGGCAAGGCAGTGATAGAGGACGGCCTGACTGCTCCCTATACCTTCTTCTGGCCGATCTTACTCTCCGTCCCGTTCCAGAGGCGTTCAATATTCCCCTTGTGCTTCAGCACAATGAGACCGCTGACGATCACGGAGAAGATCACGAATTCAACGGTTGGTCTGGCCAACGAAGCAATCAGCGGGAAGAGGCCGAAGGCAGTCAGCGCGCCGCCGGACGAGTAGCGCCAGAGCGCAACGGCGCCGATCCAGGCCAGGAGCAACAGGAATCCGATCGCCGGCTCCACGCCCAGGACAGAGCCGAGCGCAGTCGCCACGCCTTTGCCCCCTTTGAATCCGAGAAATAGCGAGAAGAGGTGACCGAGAAACGGGGCCAGCGCAACGATGAGAATCATCCACTCCTGCTGAAGCATCTGCGTTGCCGCAAATCCCATCACCCATCCTTTGCCCATGTCTCCGATCAACGTGAGGATGCCGGCTTTCTTGCCGGAAACCCGCAAGACGTTGGTGAAGCCGACGTTCTTGCTGCCGACCGTTCTCGGATCGGGCAACCCCATCGCTTTGGACACGACGATGCCGAATGGAATAGCCCCCAGCAGATAGCCGGCCATTGCCATGAGAACCCAGATAATTTCTTGATTCATGGGAATTCGCCCGAGAAGTCCCGACTAATATATTACAGGATGTTCAAACTAGGCATCCGGCAAGGCCGCAGCGAGCGAAGGGCCGAGGAGGTACAAACCGAGCTTCGCTCGAACCGCTCGCTTCGATCAGATGCGAGCGGATAGGTACTTTGCCTCCAGTAGGCTCGGTACGTTGAGGGTCTGAACGATGCGAGAACGCAGCCGGGGGCTAGTTTCAACATCCTGATCACAGGCCTTTTTCCACCACCTGTTTCCAAAAACTCCACACATACTGACCGCCGGATATATAGCCCAGCACCAGCGACAGATAGAGCGTCACGATGCCGGCCAGGTGCAGATTCCCCAGCGCTGCCAGGCTGGTTCCTTCGAGAATCAGCATGACGATGGCCACAACCTGCAAGGCCATTTTGTACTTGCCCGTCGTCTCCGCGGCAATGATGAATCCTTCACTGGCGGCAATCGCCCGTATACCGGTCACTCCCAGCTCCCGGGCAATGATCAAAATAGCCACTAGAGCGCTGACCCGGTCCACGTTCACGAGCAGAATCAGCGCGGACAACACCAACAGTTTGTCGGCGATGGGATCGAGCAACTTCCCGAGCTTGGTGACCTGACCCGACCGTCTCGCCAGATAGCCATCGAGCATATCCGTCACGGCGGCCACGACAAACACAATGGCGGCCATGAGCGAGCGATCCGGATCCGGCGTGACAAACAACACGACGAACACCGGAATCAAGAGAATGCGAGTAAGCGTGAGCAGGTTGGGCAGATTCAACGAATCCTGCCCGATTTCCCGCCATGCTGCGAAGACGCGATTCATGATGCCATCCTACTCGCTGGAACTTTTAATTCAACACAGAACGATCAAACTGGCGCACTGCAAGGCCGCAGCGAGCGAAGAGGCGAGGAGGTACATACCAAGCTTCGCTTGACCCGCTCGCTTCGATCACTTGCGAGCGGATAGGTACTTTGCCTCCAGTAAGCTCTGTACGTTGAGCCCTCTGAGCGATGCGAGAACGACGCCGAGCGGCAGTTTCATCGTTCTGCTAAACGATGCCGCTCTTCAAGAGATCATGCAAATGAATGACACCGCGGATATTCCGATCGCCTTCGCTCACCACGAGCGTCGTAATGGAAAATCGTTCCATCATTTCGACCGCTTTGGCCGCCAGATCGTCTGGTCCGATGGTCCGTGGCTGTCTCGACGCGAGCACGCTCGCCGTCGCCTTCGTGAAGTCTCCGCCGCCCTGAATGAACCGCCGCAAGTCTCCATCGGTGATGATCCCGGCCAGTTTCCCCGCCTGATCCACGACCGTCGTGATCCCGAGCTTCTTCGCGGTCATTTCCAACATCGCCGTCGTGCCGGGCACCGACTCTTCGACCTTGGGCAAATCGGCCCCCGCATGCATGAGATCTTTCACCCGGACCAGCAACCGTCGCCCGAGCGTGCCGCCCGGATGAAACTGCGCAAAGTCTTCTTCTTTGAATCCGCGCTTCTGCAACAGCGCCACGGCCAGCGCATCGCCCAACGCCAAGGTGGCCGTCGTGCTGGCCGTCGGCGCGAGCCCCATGGGACAGGCCTCCTCCGACACCGAAACGTCCAGTGCGACATCGCTTTGCTTCGCCAGAGTCGATGTCATACGACCCGTGAGACCAATAACCGGAATCCCCATGCGCTCGACATAGGGCAGGATCTGCAGCAGCTCCGCCGTCTCGCCGCTGTTGGAAATGGCGATCAACGCATCGCGACGGGCCAGCATGCCTAAATCGCCATGCACGCCTTCTGCGGGATGAAGAAAGAATGAGGAGGTACCGGTACTGGCCAACGTCGCGGCGATCTTCTGACCGATTAGCCCCGACTTGCCCATGCCGGAGACGACGACCTTCCCCTTGCACTGAGCCAGCAAGTCCACAGCCTTTTCGAACTTGCTGTCCATACGATCGACGAGCGCCAACACCGCGCGCGCTTCGATCTCAAGCACACGCTTCCCGTCACCCAGACTCCCCAGGCTCTTCACTCCCTTGGGCGCGGGAGAACGCTTCGGCTTTGGCTTTAGCTTCGTGGTTTTGCTGCGTCGCATATCCGCATGACCCGTTCGAGCAAAGCTTTCAATTGATGCAGCGGCACCATGTTAGGACCATCAGAAAGGGCCTCATCCGGGTTGGGGTGCACTTCCATGAAAAACCCGTCCACACCGGCGCCGGCTGCCGCACAAGCCAGCGGCTCGACGAACTCCCGCTGTCCGCTGGACTTCGTGCCTCCGCCGCCGGGTAATTGCACGCTATGCGTTGCGTCAAAGACGACCGGGTAACCAAAACTTCGCATAATGGGGAACGAGCGCATATCGACGACGAGGTTGTTGTAGCCGAACGACGATCCACGTTCCGTGAGCACAATCCGCTGACTCCCGCACTCTTCCACCTTCTTCACGGCGTTGGCCATTTCAGGCGGCGAGAGGAATTGTCCTTTTTTCACATTGACGACTTTTCCGGTCTTGGCCGCGGCGATGAGCAGGTCGGTCTGACGACAGAGAAACGCCGGGATCTGTAAGACATCAACCACTTTGCCCGCTTCCGTCGCCTGCTCTTCCGTGTGGACGTCGGTCAGAACTGGGAGTCCTAGTTGCTCTTTCACCTTCTTCAATACCGCCAAGCCATTCTCGATGCCAGGGCCACGGTATGACTTGATCGAAGTCCGGTTGGCCTTGTCGAACGATGACTTGAAGACATAGGGAATACCCAGCGCCTTGGTGATCTCGGCAATCTTCCCGGCCGTATCCAGCACGAGCTGTTCACTCTCGATGACACAGGGGCCGGCAATGAGGAATGGGCGATTCCCCGCGCCGACTTTGAACGAACCGATCTGGACGTCGTGGCTCATTTAGTGGCCCAACTTCTTGCGCAATGCTGCGCCGACGAATCCACTAAAGAGAGGATGCGGATGATGCGGGCGCGAACGATACTCAGGATGGAACTGGGTCGCGAGAAACCAGGGGTGTTTCTTCAGCTCGACGATCTCAACCAGCCGCCCGTCGGGCGACAGGCCACTCAGCACCAATCCCTTGGCCGTAAGTTGCTCGCGATAGGCGTTGTTGAATTCGTACCGGTGCCGGTGCCGTTCACCGATCTCGTTGACGCCGTACATCTTCTGCGCCAGCGTCCCCTCTCCGAGTTTGCACAGATAGGAGCCTAGCCGCATGGTTCCGCCCTTGTCGCTCACGGACTGCTGGTCGGACATCAAGTGGATGACGGGGTGCGGCGATTGCTCGTCGAACTCCGAACTATTGGCTCCCGCCAGGCCCGCCACGTTCCGCGCAAACTCGATCGTGGCGCATTGCATACCCAGGCACAGCCCGAGGAACGGCACTTCGCGCTCTCTCGCATACTTGATGGTGAGGATTTTCCCTTCGACCCCGCGTGTCCCGAACCCGCCGGGAATCAGAATCCCGTCCGCCTCGCGCAAGATCCGCTCGGTCCCCTGGCGCTCGACGTCCTCGGACTCGATCCAGGTGATGTTGACCTTCGTCTCATGGTCGATCCCGCCATGCACCAGCGCTTCGGCCAAACTCTTGTAACACTCCTTCAGCCCCGCATATTTCCCCACCAGCGCGACGGAAATCTCGTGCTTCGGATGCTTGATCTTCTGCACCATCGCATCCCATTCACGGAGATTGGGCGGGCCGGTCTCGATATGCAACAGCCGGACGATCAGTTCATCTAAGCCTTCCTTTCGAAAGACAATCGGCACTTCATAGATCGTCTCCACATCTTTCGCAGTGATGACGGCGTCCTTCTCGACGTTGCAAAACATCGCGATCTTGGCCTTCATCTCCGGCGGAATGTAGCGATCGGTACGGCACAGCAGAATATGCGGCTGGATACCGATTTCACGGAGTTTGTTCACGGAATGCTGCGTCGGCTTAGTCTTCAATTCACCTGCCGCGCCGATGTAGGGCACCAGCGTCAAATGGACGTACAGCACATTGTCGCGCCCCACGTCGTAGGGCATCTGGCGGATGGCTTCCAGGAACGGCAGACTTTCAATATCGCCGACGGTCCCGCCGATCTCGACAATCGTGACATCGATTCCCTGCGAGATCCGCATGATGCATTGCTTGATCTCGTCGGTGATGTGCGGCACAACCTGGACGGTGCCGCCGAGATAATCCCCCCGGCGTTCTTTCGTGATGACGGAATGGTAAATCCGCCCGGTCGTGTAATTACTTTCCTTCGTCAGCGAGAGCGAGGTGAACCGCTCGTAGTGCCCCAGGTCGAGATCCGTTTCGGCGCCGTCCTCGGTGACGAAGACCTCGCCGTGTTGATAGGGATTCATCGTGCCCGGATCGACGTTGATGTAGGGGTCGAGCTTCAAGAACGTGATCTTGAGCCCGCGGCTCTCCAGAAGATTGCCGATCGACGCCGAAGCCAGACCCTTCCCCAAAGACGAGACCACTCCCCCTGTAACAAAAATAAACTTGCTCATGGCTGCCCCCATGCTTTGCCGATCGACGCCGAGGCGAAGTCTTTCTCCAGCAACGAGACCACTCCACCCGTGACGAAAATACACTTGCTCATGGCTGCCCCCATCATCGGCTCGGTGCGGTCCGTTTGAGGTTGAGTTCCTGCTTCAGGGATTCGTACTGCCGCAACTTCTCTTCGGCCTCCGGAACATCCTCCGGCGTATCGATGCGCAGCGAGGCATAGGGCGTCTCCCAGACACGCACACGGACGCCGTTTTCGAGCGCGCGTAACTGCTCCAGCTTTTCTGCATCTTCCAACAGGCCCGTCTTCATCCCGGCAAAGCGCAGCAAGGTTTCCTTGGTATAGATATAGACCCCGAGATGTATGTAATGCAGCCCGCTCACCACACGCCGGCTCGGATCGTCGCGGACCAACGGGATCGGAGCCCGCGAAAAATACAGCGCATAGCCTTTGGTATCCGTCGCCACCTTCACGATTGCCGGATTCTGCAGATCGTCGGTCGCATCCATCTTGCGCTTCAATGTGCCCATTTCGGCGCCGCTCTGGAGAAACGGGTCGATGAGATCCGACAGCAGCTCGGGGTTCAGCGGAATCTCGTCACCCTGCAAGTCCAGAAAACAGTCCCCCGCAAACATCCGCGCCACCGCCGCCACACGATCAGTCCCCGTCCGGTACTCGCCGCCCATCATGATGGCCCGACCGCCGAACTGCTCGACGGCCTGCTTGATGCGCTCATCATCCGTCGCCACCAACACGTCGCTCACGGACCGACAGGCTCGCGCTCGTTCGTACACATGCTGGACCATCGGTTTGCCGGCCAACTTCACCAACGGCTTCCCGGGAAACCGCGACGAGCCGTACCGTGCCGGAATCACCACGATGACCGACGACAATGATTTAGCCATTGCCGACCGCCTCCAGGAGCTGCTTGGGCGAGACCGTCGCCGTGCCGACCATCCCCACGACGATGCCGGCCGCATGATTGGCCAGCGTCGCGGCTTCCCGCATGTTCGCGCCGGTTGCCAGCGCCAAGGCCAGGGTGCCGATCACCGTATCGCCGGCTCCCGTTACATCGTAGACCTGCCGGGCCTGCGTCGGAAGATGCCAGGACGTCCCCTCACCCTCGTACAAGCTCATTCCCTTTTCACCGCGCGTGATCAGTACGGATTGGCATCCCAGCCGTTGTCTGATCACGGCGCCGGCCTGGTTGATGGTCTGATCATCATCGCCATGCAAGCCAGCCGCCTGGGTGGCTTCCAGATGATTCGGCGTCATGACCGTCACGCCCTTGTAGTAGCTGAAATGCTCGACCTTCGGATCGACGATGATCGGGATCTTGCGCAAGGCCGCCATCCGCGTCAATTCGGTCATGAGTGCCGCCGACACGACGCCTTTGGCGTAATCTGAGACAACAATGCAGGACAACTCGCGAATCCGTGATTCGACGTAGCGCAGCAACCGTTTCTGAAGCGTTCCTTTCAGTTCCTGTCGCCCCTCCATGTCATAGCGCACGATCTGCTGATTGTGGGCGATCACCCGGCTCTTCCTGGTGGTCGGACGATCGTGGTCGATAATCACGCCGCCCCGGCCTGAGCGCGACTTGCCCAATTCCTTCAGTAGCAGCCGCCCGCTTTCGTCGGCGCCGATGACACCGCATAAGTCCGCTTTCCCGCCGAGCGCGAGAATATTGTTGAAGACATTGGCCGCCCCGCCCAATCGGAGAGTCTCGGACTCAACATGCACGACCGGTACCGGAGCCTCGGGAGAAATCCGGCTCACTCGTCCCATCACATAGTGGTCAAGAATCAGATCCCCGATGACCAGTAGGCTGGCCTGAGGAAACCGCTGGAGATACTGGCGAAGCGCCTTCTGTGAGACGGATTGATTCTGCGTGGTTTGCGAAGCCATGCCGTGCGCGTCCTTCTATTGAATGGCTTTACCGAACCGATCCCATCGAACCCACTCAGTCCATTGCCCCTGGCCGCTCCAGGACCAGTAGATTCGGAACGCCTTCCCGCGAATCTTCTCCTCCCGCACATAGCCCCAGAACCGGCTGTCGAGGCTCTGGTCGCGATTGTCGCCCATGACAAAATAGGCTCCCTCCGGCACCGTCACCGGACCGAAGTTGTCGCGGGGATTGATCGTGCTATCGATGATGCCCGGGTCGATCCGTTGCGTGAAGGCCCGATCGTCGAGTACCTGGCCGTTGACGAGCACCTGCTTATTGTGGATCTGCACCGTGTCGCCGGGGGTGCCGACGATGCGCTTGATGAAGTCTTTCTCTTCGTCTTCCGGAAAGCGAAAGACGATCACATCCCCTCGCTGCGGCTTGCCGAACGGCATCACGTTGGAGGACGTGTAGCAATTCACCGGGGGAAAGTTCCATTGCAACTTGCAGTCGGTCGGCCATTGCAGCCCGTAGGACAACTTGCTGACCAGAATATGATCCCCGATCAACAGCGTGGGAATCATCGACCCGGATGGAATCTTGAATGCCTGCACGACGAACACCCGAATGGCAAACGCGAGCAACATCGCGACGACGATGGCTTCGGCATACTCCCGGACAATGGATTTCCCGCTCTGACGAGCCTCGCCTGCCGCCGGGGCTTCGGTCGGAACCGTGACCGGGGTTACCCCTGACACGTCCTCAAGATTGGGCGGAGTCGGTTCGGTACTCATTCATCCCCCACTTTCAACAGCGCCAGGAAGGCCTCTTGCGGCACTTCCACGCTCCCCACCGACTTCATCCGCTTCTTACCCTCTTTCTGCTTTTCCAGCAGCTTCCGCTTGCGCGAGATGTCACCGCCATAGCACTTCGCGATGACGTTCTTCTTCATCGCGCCGATCGACTCGCGGGCAATAATCTTCGTCCCGATCGCCGCCTGGATGGCAATTTCAAACATCTGGCGAGGGATCAGCTCTTTCATCTTTTCCGCCATCTGCCGCCCGCGATGGACCGATCGCTCTTTATGCGTAATGAACGACAACGCATCCACCGCCTCGCCATTCAGCAGAATATCCAGCTTCACCAGATCGGATTCGCGATAGCCGAGCAACTCATAGTCCAGCGACGCGTAACCTTGCGTGCGCGACTTGAGCTTGTCATAAAAATCCAGGATGACTTCGTTGAGCGGCATCTCATAGCTGATGACGACACGCGTCGGATCGAGAAAATGGATATCCCGCTGAATGCCACGGCGTTCCTGGCAGAGCTTGAGGATCGCCCCCATGTAGCGTTCCGGTGTAATGACGGTCGCCAGGATAAAGGGCTCCTCAAATGACTCGATGCTGCTGGGCTCCGGCAGATCGGCAGGATTGTCGATCTCCAGTACCTCCCCTTTGGTCGTCATCACACGATAGACGACGGTGGGGGCGGTCGTGATCAACGTCAGACCATATTCCCGCTCCAGGCGCTCCTGGATGATTTCCATGTGCAGCAAACCCAGGAAACCGCAACGAAAGCCGAAACCCAAGGCCAAGGAACTCTCCGGCTCATAGACGAAAGAGGAATCGTTCAATCGCAACTTGACGAGCGCATCCCGCAGATCTTCATACTTCGCCGTGTCGGTCGAATAGAGCCCGCAGAAGACCAGCGGCTTCACTTCCTTATACCCGGGAAACGGCGTGGCCGTCGGGTGCACGGCATCGGTCAGCGTGTCACCGATCTTGACGTCCGCCACTTCACGCATGTTCGCACAGAGATAGCCGACCTCACCGGTCAGCAGCTGGGCCGTCTTCGAGCGCTTGGGAATAAACTTCCCGACTTCCATCACTTCAAATGTCCGGTCATTGGACATCACTTTAATCTTCATCCCCGGCCTGACTTCGCCGTCTACGATGCGGATAAGGACGATCACCCCCTGGTAGTTATCAAACCAGGAATCGAAAATAAGGGCTTTCAGCGGGGCCTTGGGATCACCGGACGGCGGCGGAATCCGCTGGATGATCGCTTCGAGCACCTCCGGCACTCCCTTGCCCTCTTTCGCGCTGATGGGCATCGCATCGCTGGCATCCAGCTGCAACACTTCTGAAATGGAATTCTTGGTCCCCTCGACATCCGCGCTCGCCAAATCGATCTTATTGATGACGGGGATAATGGTCAGATTGTTCGCCATGGCCAAATTCACATTGGCGATAGTCTGCGCCTGCACCCCCTGCGTGGCATCGACCAGCAACAGCGCGCCTTCGCAGGCCGCGAGACTCCGCGAGACTTCATAAGTGAAATCGACATGCCCCGGCGTATCGATCAAATGCAGATCGTAGGTCTTTCCATCCTTGGCCTTGTACCGGATGGCGACAGCATGGGCCTTGATCGTAATGCCGCGTTCCCGCTCAAGATCCATGGCATCAAGGATCTGCTCCTTGGCCTCTCGGGCGGTCACTGCACCAGTCGCATCCAAAAGCCGGTCGGCGAGGGTTGATTTGCCGTGATCGATATGGGCGATAATCGAGAAGTTTCGTATAAGGCTTTGCAAATCCTAGCTCTTTTCAGAAAAAAATCGGTTCATTATAGTAACTGCCCCCCGGGTTGTCAAAGTCAGGACTCACTCGTATAATCGCCGCCGCACCGTGATTTTCGAGCCTTTCTACGCACCTCAACTCCGCCCGGCTTCGCAGGAACTCTGAATCGCATGGCGCCACGCACCCCCCCGGACAGACTCGCCGATTGGGACCGGAAATATCTCTGGCATCCTTTTACGCAGATGCAAGAATGGGAACAGGAGGCCCCCCTCATTATCGAACGGGGGAAGGGCGCCTACCTGATCGATACTCAGGGCAGGAGGTACCTCGATGGAACCTCGTCTATCTGGGTGAATCTCCATGGACATCGACATCCGACGCTTGATCGCGCCATCAAAAGCCAACTCGACAAGATTGCCCACTCGACTTTTCTGGGCCTCTCCAACCCGCCGGCTATTCGCCTGGCGCGCGAGCTGATCCGAATCGTACCCAAAGGCCTCACGCGGGTGTTTTATTCCGACAACGGGTCAACGGCAGTTGAAGTCGCGCTCAAGATGGCAGTCCAATATTGGCAGCAACGCCATCCCGAGGCCGGACCCAAACATACCTTTCTGCATCTCAAGCTGGCCTATCACGGCGACACGATCGGGGCCATCAGTGTCGGGAATATCGAGCTATTTCACGGCCGATTCAAACCACTTCTATTTCCAACTCTCGACGCCGAGCCCCCCTACTGTTACCGCTGTCCGCTCGCCCTCGCCTATCCTTCCTGCCACATGGGCTGCCTCGATCCGATCGAACAGCTGCTCAAAACCCGGCATCGCGAGATCGCCGGATTCGTCATTGAACCATTGGTGCAGGCCGCAGCCGGCATGATCATGTCTCCGCCCGGCTACTTGAAGCGCATCCGCGAACTCTGCACGCAATATAATGTACTGCTCATCGCCGATGAAGTGGCAACAGGATTTGGCCGCACGGGAAAGATGTTTGCCTGTCAACATGAGAGCGTCACCCCGGATCTGATGGCCATCAGCAAGGGGCTGACCGGCGGATATATGCCCTTGGCCGCCACTCTGACGACTGAAGCCATTTACAACGCGTTTCTGGGGAAGTACGAAGAGTTCAAGACGTTCTTCCACGGCCACAGCTATACCGGCAATCCCTTGGGCTGCGCGGTGGCACTGGCAAACCTCGAGATCTTCCGCAAAGAAAAAACCCTTGCAGGACTCCGCCCGAAGATCGCACTCTTGAAACGCCTGCTCAAGCCGTTTGCCGAATTGCCGCTCGTGGGAGATATCCGCCAGCGCGGTATGATGGTGAGCATCGAACTCGTTCGGAACAAAACCACGCGCGAAGTCATCCCCCTGCAGGCCAGAATCGGCCACCGGATCGCCATGGAGGCACGCCGCCGCGGGCTCTTGCTCCGCCCGATCGGCAATGTGATCGTCCTGATGCCGCCGCTGTCCGTAACCCCACGGCAGCTCCAACACATGACAACGATCCTTCAAGAAGCCATCATGAGGGTCCATGCGGATCTGTGATTTTCTCGTGATCGGCGGCGGGGTTATTGGGTTGAGTATCGCCAGAGAACTCAAGACCCGCCATGCCGATGCCCGCATCATGTTGATCGAGAAAGAGTCCGCCTGCGGCGCCCACGCCAGCGGCCGCAACAGCGGTGTGCTCCATGCAGGATTCTACTATTCCCCCGATAGCCTAAAGGCGAAATTCACCAAGCTCGGGAACGAGCGGATGACCGCCTATTGTGAGCAGAAAGGCATCCCGCTCAATCGCTGCGGCAAGCTCGTCGTGGCCAAAGATGCCGGGGATCTTCCCTCCCTTGACGAGCTGGTGAAGCGCGGCCGAGCGAACGCTATTGAGATTCAGGAGCTGACCGAAGCAGAAGCCAAACGGATCGAGCCTCGCGTCAAAACCTACCAGCGCGCCCTGTTCTCACCCCGCACCTCGACCGTGAACCCCTTGCACGTCGTCGACGTCATGCAACGCGATGCCATCCAAGAAGGTATCGAGATACGATTCGACACCGCTTATATCAGCCAAACCGATCAAGGAGTCCGGACCAACTCCGACACGATTACCGCCGGATATGTCGTCAACGCTGCGGGATTGTACGCGGACAAAATCGCAATGGCTTATGGCTTCTCGGAAAAGTATCGGATCCTGCCCTTCAAAGGGCTCTATCTCTATTCCAACGAGCCGCCGGGCGCGATCCGCACCAATATCTACCCGGTTCCCGACCTGAGAAATCCGTTTCTCGGTGTGCACTTCACCATCACCGCTGACGGAAACGCTAAAATCGGCCCCACGGCCATTCCGGCCTTCTGGCGTGAAAATTACGAGGGCCTCAGCAATTTCAAACTGGGTGAGATGATGGAGGTCGCGGGCCGCGGACTCGGCCTGCTGACCAACGCGCAATTTGACTACCGGCGCCTCGCCAGGGAAGAGATTGTCAAATACTCCCGCAGCAAGATGGTCGAACTCGCCTCGGTGCTCGCCGAAGGGGTACAGGAATCGAACTATCAGAAGTGGGGACGGCCCGGCATCAGGGCTCAACTCCTCGACATCACCAAAAAGAAACTCGAAATGGACTTTGTCCTGGAAGGAGACCACCGCTCGATGCATGTCCTCAATGCGGTCTCGCCGGCCTTCACCTGTTCACTGCCCTTCGCCGCTCATGTGTGCGATCAGATCGACCAACGTCTACGCTAACCCTCCATTACCCATTCATCTCGACGCCGGCCCCGACGCCAATCTTCAAGCACTCGCTTGCCGATCGTTCCTTGAGAAATAGCTCCAGCATCCCATTGCTATTGATCAAAGCATGGAGAGCGTCGGCCTTCCCTTCACTATAGCTCCCCACCAAGTTCCCGATGCGATGCTCCCCCACCCGAATCTCCGCCCTGCCGAGCTTGCCGGCTTCAATCTGAGTGTGGGAAATGTTCGAGATCAGATTCCCGAAATGGTCGATGTAGACGATCTCTCCGATAATCGTTCGCGCTGTCACCTTGGGTTGGGGCCAGTTCAATCTGACCGGGTCAGTGACCAATCGGCCGAACGACGACAGCGCCGTACCTTTGGCCAGCCAGGCTGCCGCCGGGGCAAACACATCCCGGCCGTGGAAGGTCGCTCCGGGGGACTGCAATTGATACTGCCGATGTTCAATTTCCCGAATCTCAACATTCTCTTCCAGATTCAAGACCGGCGTGAGCACGCCGTTGTCCGGTGCCACGAAGTAATAGCGCCCAGTTTTGACCAGAATCGGTCGTCGGGTGCTGCCGACGCCAGGATCGACCACAACAACGTGCACAGTGCCTTCGGGAAATGTCCGGTAGCAGGCCTGGAGGCAGTAGGCGGCT
This sequence comes from Nitrospira sp., assembly GCA_030653545.1. Classification (NCBI taxonomy): domain Bacteria; kingdom Pseudomonadati; phylum Nitrospirota; class Nitrospiria; order Nitrospirales; family Nitrospiraceae; genus Nitrospira; species Nitrospira sp. The sequence goes on from JAURZE010000026.1 coordinate 277,961, forward strand.
TCGTCGATTCGATGCGGGGTGATGTGATGGGATACATCCTCAATGCGTGCAGCGGGGTGGATCGTCAGGATCACCCCTTTCATGCTGGCCACAAAATAGTCTTTCGAGCCGAAATCGGTCAGGAGGGTGATGAGCGGGAGGGCCGGAGGCACGTCACAGTTCCTCGAACTTGATCTCCACGACTTCGTATTCCATGACCTTCGTGGGCGTCGTCACCTCGACGAAATCTCCGACCCGCTTCCCGATGAGCGCCCGGCCGACCGGCGACTGCACGGAGATTCTGTTGACCTTCATATCGGCTTCGTCCTGGCCGACCAGCGTGTACGTTTTTTTCGACTGCGATTCCTGCTCGATCACCAGCACCGTCGCGCCAAAGACCGCGGTGTCCGTCGTCCGACCGGTCGTGTCCACCACCCGGGCCTCAGCAATCTTGGTTTCGAGCTCAGCCATACGCGACGCAATAAACCCCTGCCGCTCCTTGGCCGCGTCATACTCGGCATTCTCGCTCAAATCGCCATGCGCACGGGCTTCGGCAATCGCTTCGATATTCTTCGGTCGTTCGACCTTGCGTAAGCGATCAAGTTCAGCCTTGAGCGCCTCATAACCTTTTTTAGTAATGGGTGTCGGCATCCCGCAGACTCCTTTTACACCTGAGCTCGATGATACTCTTGCAGAGAGCGAATCGACAATTCTTTCTTTGCCAGGGCTTCAATGCCCATCACCGCCGCCAGCGCTCCCCGCATCGTCGTATAGTAGGGCACTCCCCTCTGCAGAGCCTCCCGACGAATTGATAGTGAGTCCGTATGGGCGGAGGCCGTACGCACGGTATTCACGACTAACGCGACCGCCCCGTTCTTAATGTGATCCACGATATGAGGGCGCCCCTCTTTTACTTTATGGACGGTCTCCACCTCAACCCCTTTATCTCTTAAGAAACTGGCCGTGCCGCTGGTCGCCTGAATCTTGAACCCTAGACTGCGCAATCGCTTTGCCACACCCCACGCAGCCAACTGATCGGATTCTTTCACGCTGATAAAGGCAGTACCCGATTGCGGCAGGGTGGCCCCGGCTCCGGCTTGGGATTTAGCAAACGCCCAACCGAAATCGCTGTCGATGCCCATGACTTCCCCCGTCGATTTCATTTCCGGTCCTAACAACACATCGACTCCAGGGAACTTGTTGAACGGGAATACCGCTTCCTTCACCGACAAGTGCGCAGGCTGCGGCGCCTCGGTAAAGCCCAGGTCTTGGAGCGACTTTCCCAGCATCACTTTCATGGCCAGCTTGGCCAGCGGAACACCGATCGCTTTGCTGACGAACGGCACCGTGCGCGAGCCCCGCGGATTCACCTCCAGCACATACACCGTTTTGTCCTTCACGGCGAACTGCGCATTCATCAAACCCACCACGCCTAACTCCAACGCCAAGGCCTTCATCTGGCGTTCAATTTCTCGAACGAGAGCCTTATCCAAGGTGTACGGCGGAAGCGAACAGGCCGAATCACCCGAGTGCACCCCGGCTTCTTCTATATGTTCCATGATGCCGGCCACCACTACCGTCTTCCCGTCAGAAATGGCATCGGCATCGATCTCGATCGCGTCCGAGAGATACTTGTCGATCAACACCGGATGTTTAGGCGAGGCCTTCACTGCCGAACGCATGTACTCCAGCAAATCGGCTTCATCATACACAATCTGCATCGACCGCCCGCCCAACACGTAGGAGGGACGCACCATCACGGGATAGGTAATCTTCCCGGCGATCTGCACCGCTTCATCGACGGAGCGCGCCATGCCGCTTTCGGCCTGGCGCAATCCGAGCTTGTCCAGCAAATCGCGAAACCGTTCCCGATCCTCCGCCCGATCGATCGCCTCCGGGCTGGTCCCGAGAATTTTCACCCCGGCCTTGGACAGCGGCAACGCCAATTTCAACGGGGTTTGCCCGCCGAACTGCAGCACCACTCCGAGCGGCTGCTCCCGATGGATGATGTTCAGCACATCCTCCTCGGTGAGCGGCTCAAAATAGAGACGATCCGACGTATCATAGTCGGTGCTCACTGTTTCGGGATTGCAGTTCACCATAATCGTTTCGACGCCCTCTTCGCGCAACGCCATTGCCGCATGCACGCAGCAGTAGTCGAATTCGATCCCCTGCCCGATCCGGTTGGGGCCGCCGCCGAGAATGACCACCTTGGTGCGATCGGAGGGACGCGATTCACATTCACTGCCGTAGGTCGAATAGAGATAGGGTGTGTTGGCTTCAAACTCCGCAGCACAGGTGTCGACACGCTTATACGTCACGGCCCTGGCCGGTATGGCAGACTTGCCGGTTCCCATGCGTGCCTTGCGAACAACGGCCCCCTCGACGCCGAGCAATTGACCGATCCGGTCATCGGAGAATCCCAACTCCTTGGCCTCCCACAACAGATCGCCTGAGAGAACCTCAGCGGCTTTGTCAGCCTTGCCTACCAACAACTGCTCAAACTGGATCAGCTCGCGAACCTGCTCCAAAAACCAGGGATCGATCTTGGTAATCGCGAACAATTCGTCATTTGTAAGGCCAAGCCTCATCCCGTCTGCCAGATACCAGAGCCGCTCAGGCAATGGGGTTTTCAGAGTACGCCGGATCTTCTCGACCGCCTCGGCACGATTGAACTCGGCAGGAATCCCCCGATCAATACCGACCCGTGAGGCCAGTCCGTTCAAGTCCAGCTCCAACGAGCGAATCGCCTTTTGCAGCGACTCCTTGAACGTCCGACCAATCGCCATCACTTCGCCCACGGACTTCATCTGCGTCGTGAGCGTCGGATCGGCCCCTTTGAATTTCTGAAACGCGAAGCGAGGAATCTTGACCACGACATAGTCGATCGTGGGTTCGAATGACGCCTTGGTCACGCCGGTGATGTCGTTCGTAATCTCGTCCAACGTATAGCCGATCGCCAGCTTGGCCGCGATCTTCGCAATCGGGAATCCCGTGGCCTTCGACGCCAAGGCCGAGCTCCGCGACACACGCGGATTCATTTCAATGATGATCATTTCCCCGTTGTCGGGGTTCAGACCGAATTGAATGTTCGAGCCGCCCGTATCGACGCCGATCTCGCGAATGATCCGCAAGGCCGCATCGCGCATGCGCTGATATTCCTTGTCGGTCAAGGTCATGGCCGGCGCCACGGTGATGCTGTCGCCGGTGTGTACACCCATCGGGTCCAGATTCTCGATCGGACAGATGATGACGACGTTGTCCTTGAGATCCCGCATGACCTCCAGCTCGTACTCTTTCCAGCCGATCAACGACCGCTCGATCAGCACCTGACTGGTCGGGCTCATGGCCAAAGCCCAGTCGATGAGCTTTTCGAACTCCTCCCGATTATACGCAATGTTGCCGCCGGTTCCGCCCATCGTAAACGAAGGCCTGATAATGGCGGGAAATCCGACTTTCTCCAGAATCCTGGCCGCCTCATCGCGGTTGTGCGCCGTCCCGCTCTCCGGCACCTTCAAACCGATCCGCTGCATCGCCTGTTTGAACGCCTCCCGATCTTCGGCCTTGTGAATGGCTTCCGCCGAGGCCCCGATCAGCTTGACGCCGTACTTCTCCAACACGCCTCGCTTCACCAATCCCATCGTCGCATTCAACGCGGTTTGCCCGCCCATCGTCGGCAAGAGCGCATCGGGACGCTCGCGTTCAATGACTTTTTCCACCACCTCCAGCGTGATCGGCTCAATGTACGTGCGATCGGCCAGCTCGGGATCGGTCATAATCGTCGCAGGGTTGCTATTGATGAGGATGACCTTGAAACCCTCTTCCCGCAACGCTTTGCAGGCTTGCGTGCCGGAGTAGTCAAACTCACAAGCCTGGCCGATCACGATCGGCCCGGATCCAATTAACAGAATCGACTTGATGTCAGTGCGTTTCGGCATGCGTCCTCAACAATGTGAATCTAACTCATTTGCGGCATGGGGCCGATCAACGGCCGGTAGGGTGCCGGAGGCGGGGCCGTCGGGGCATTGGCCCCATGATAGTGTTGCATCGCGTCAGGCAACCAGGCCTCGATTTGATTGATACGGGTGAGGTCCGAGGGATGCGTCGAGAGAAACTCCGGAACCGCCTGTTGCGACCGAAAGCACACCTTGCCAATCATCTGCCGGGGGCACCCGCTCATCCGCTCCCAGAATGGGACCGCCTCACGAGGGTCAAATCCCGCCGCCGCCATCAGGCGCAGGCCGATGAAATCCGCCTCCGACTCCTGCTTCCGGTTGAACGGTAATGAGACGTTCACGCCGTAGGCTCCGAGCAACCCCTGCATCGCTCCGCCTCCGGCATGCCCGGCCGCTGCGGCCCCGATCGCACCCAATTGGGCAATTTGATCGATGATACTGCGGCTCATCCGCTCGACCCCATGCCGCTGGAGCGCATGGGCCACCTCATGCCCCATCACCGTCGCCAATCCCGCTTCACTCTTCGTTGTCTTGAGGATGCCCGTAAAGATCGCGACTTTGCCGCCGGGCAGACAAAACGCGTTCACCATCTTGTCATCTTCGATGACCGCAAACTCCCACTGATACTCCGGCTTATTCGCCGCCTTGGCAATCCGCTGCCCCACCTTCTGAACCAGCTCATTGATTTCCGCATTGTCACTCAGGTTCGCCTGCCGCAACACCTCGCGGTACGCGCCAAGACCAAACTCCATTTCCTTTTCTTCCGAAAAGAAAATGAGCTGATCGCGGGCGGTTCCCGGAGCGCGATAACAGCCGGTCAACGACGACAATAGTCCCAGAGCTGTGCAAGCCCCAAGTGCCGCATAAATTCCGGCTACTCCTCGCGCCCCAAGCGACAACACTGCACGACGCCCGACCGGGGTGGCGAGAAATTGGTCCACGTTATGATCAACCTGTTCTGCCATGACGTCACCCAACCGAACCGGCCTGGAACGATTTCAGCCTGGCCTAGGGCATCCACAAATACATGAATTGCGGCGTCCCGCCTCTGACAAACGACATCACGTCGAGATTGCCCAGCGACGCCAGCGGACCAGGAGCCATGAGCTTGGTGTACACATTGTTCGAATAATCGCCCGGGCGGTGATAGGTCACCACCCTCGCCTCGGTCAGTCCCGCTTTCTTCTTGGCTGCTTCAATGGCTTCTTCCAGATAGCCGATCTCATCAACCAGTCCCGCCGCTTTCGCTTGATCGCCGGTATAGATCCGACCATCGGCCAGCTTCTTGATCTGCTCCATCTGAAGATTCGGCCGGCCTTCCTGCACAACGGTCAGGAACCGCTGATAGAACGAATCGATCAACCCTTGGAAAATGCCCCGCTCTTCCGGAGTCATCGCGCGAAACGGTGACCCCATATCCTTCCGGGGGCCGGACGTAATCGCGGTGGCCTCTACCCCCACTTTCTCCAACAGTCCGTGAGTATTCACCGTGAGCATGATCACGCCGATACTCCCCGTCACCGTCGAGGGATGGGCCATGATCCGGTCCGCAACTGAAGCGATGTAATAGCCGCCCGAGGCCCCCACGTCCATGATCGAAGCAATGACCGGAATCTTGCGGGACGCCTTGAAGAGTTTGAGTTCATGATGAATGATATCCGATGCCGTGACCGTGCCGCCAGGCGTATTGATCCGCAACACCAGCGCCTTGACCGACTCATCACGCGACGCCCGCGTCAGTTCTTCCTTGATCGTCGCGATCATGCTGGGATAGGTATAGAAACTCGACTTCTCTTCCGAACTGATCATCCCGGACACATCCACGAGCAGAATCTTGTCCTTGCCGGTTCCGCTGACCTGCCGTTCCTCCAGCGAAGCAGGCGGAGGCGGGATCTGAATATTGACGCAGCCCGTGTGTAACGCGCTCAAAACCACGACGAACACACCGGCGACGGATTGGCGGAATCTATCCATGATGTTTCTCCATGAGCTGCACAAACTCCTCGAACAGGTACGCCGAGTCATGCGGGCCCGGCGAGGCCTCGGGATGATATTGCACCGAAAAGACCGGGTGGTCCAGGCAGACCATCCCCTCAATCGACTGATCGTTCAGGCTCAGGTGGGTAATCGACACCTTGCCGAGCTTGGTCTCGATCGTCATCGGACGATCCGGCACGCCAGCGATCGGGGTCGGGCTCTGCACAGCGAAATTGTGATTCTGCGAGGTGATCTCGACCTTGCGTGTCCTGATATCGATAACCGGATGGTTCGACCCGTGATGCCCGAATTTCAGCTTGTAGGTCTTAAAACCTAAGGCCAATCCGATGATCTGATGGCCCAGGCAAATGCCGAAGATCGGATAACGACCGATCAACGCACGCACCGCTTCCATCGCATAGGGCACACCCTCGGGATCGCCCGGACCGTTCGAGAGAAACACCCCGTCCGGCTTCAATGCCTGCACCTCGGCAGCCGACGTCGACGCCGGCACCACCGTCACATGGCAGCCCACATCGACCAGCCGTCGCAGGATATTTTCCTTCACGCCGAAATCATAGGCCACGACCCGCCAGGGCTTTCGTCGATCGGATCGCGCCCGCGCCGGCACCACATCCGGCATCCATTCCCCCGAACTCTTGTCCCATTCATAGGAACGCTTCGAGGTGACCTCGGCGACGAGATCGCGGCCGAGAATGCTCGGCGCCTGCTTGGCCTTCTTGACGACAGATTCTCGATTCGCGTCGACATGCGTAATCACCGCCTGTTGCGAGCCCTTCTCCCGGAGATGACGCGTCAGCGCACGCGTATCCAACCCCTCGATCGCGACGATCTTGGCCTTGGTCAGATAATCCTGAATACAGTCTTTCCCTCGCCAATTGCTCACCAGCCGGCTGGCCTCCATTACCACGAATCCCTCGGCCCAGACTTTCCGCGACTCGGTATCCTCCGGCGTCACCCCGTAGTTTCCGATATGGGGACAGGTCATCGTAATGATCTGTCCTTTATAAGAAGGATCGGTCAGCACCTCTTGATACCCGGTCATGGCCGTATTGAACACGACTTCCCCGATGGCCTCTCCCTCATAGCCAAGAGCGCGCCCCGCGAAAATCGTTCCATCGGCCAATGCCAACAACGCTTTCTTCATGTCTGCCCCTTGCTCACTCGCAATGTGTGCAACGTATGATTGACCCGCACGCCCATCAACGCAATACCCAAACAGAGATTCACCATATAGAGCGCGCGCACCGGCATATGGAGCTTAAAAAAGGCTTCAAACGCCGCCTTCCTTGCCGCGTCATCTTTGATCGCAAACGCCTCGGCTTGCAGTGCTGCTGCCTGAGGGTGCAAGAACCCGATAATGATCCCCGCAATAAGTACCATCACCCCGAGCAGGACCATTTCAAGAGTAGTGGGAGCCATCACAGGATGCTGAACCCACCGGCGCCAGACCATCCCGGCGATCATCACGACCATCGCCACCATCACCGCTCGATTGAATCCTTCAAAGGCTCTCGTCAGAAAAAATCCCCCGCTATCCTGTCCGCCGAATGTATTAAACACCGCCGGAATCACGGCGGCCACCAGAATCAGCAAACCGCCAACCCAGACTCCCAAAGCCACCCATTCGAGCGTCAGACCGATGCGAGAGATCCACAAGCACGCCCGAGACTCCATCATAGACTACCGCTCCGCTGGAGTCGCTTCAAACACCACCCGCCCGCCGACGATCGTCGTTCTGACCCGCCCCTTCACCTTCCATCCGGCAAACGGCGTGTTCCGGCTCTTCGACTTGAACTTGCTGGGATCGACCTGCCACTGCTCCTGAGGATCGACGATCGCCACATCCGCATCGGCCCCGACGGCCAGCGTGCCTTTCTTGAGCCCGAACGCCACAGCCGGAGCGGTCGCCAGCTTATCAACCGCCTGCTCCAGCGTCAGTACGCCTTCATCCACCAAGGCCAGCGTCAACGAGAGCGCCGTTTCCAAGCCGACAATGCCGAATGGGGCTTCAGTAAAGTCCTGCTGTTTTTCCTGCGTGGCATGCGGCGCATGATCGGTAGCGATGACGTCGATCGTCCCGTCCCGTAACCCTTCTTTAATCGCCTGCACATCCTCGCCGGTTCTGAGCGGAGGATTCATTTTCGCCAGCGTGTTGTAGCCGCGCACCACATCTTCCGTGAGCGTGAAATGGTGGGGGCAGGCCTCTGCCGTCACCTTGATCCCGCGCACTTTCGCTTCGCGCACCATCCGCACCGACCCGGCCGTGCTGATATGGGCCAGATGCAAGCGTGCCCCGGTGAGTTCCGACAAGGACAGATTGCGTGCGACCATCACGTCTTCCGCGGCGGCTGGAATCCCGGGCAAGCCCAACTCGGTGGAGATCAACCCCTCATTCATGCAGCCGCCCTCGGCCAGATGCAGATCCTCGCAGTGATCCACTACCGGGATGTCAAAGGCCACCGCATATTCCATCGCCCGCCGCATCACGAGACTGTTCATGACCGGCTTACCGTCATCTGAAATCGCGACACAACCGGACCGGTGCAGATCGCCGATCTCCGCCAACTCCTTGCCTTCTGAACCCTTCGTGATCGCTCCGATGGGCAAGACATTCGCCAACCCCGCCGTACGCGCCCGATCGATCATGAACTCCGTCACTGCTTGATTGTCGTTCACCGGCTTCGTATTCGGCATGGCACAGACGGTCGTAAATCCGCCAGCTACCGCCGCCGCGCTGCCGCTCTGAATCGTCTCTTTATACTCGAACCCCGGCTCACGGAAATGCACATGCAAATCGACAAAACCAGGCAACACCAGCTGCCCCTTGGCATCGATGACCGTACAACCGGCGGGAGCCTTCAGATTTGCCCCCACCGCCGCGATCTTTCCTTGATCGATCAAAACATCTGCTACACCGTTGACGCGCCCCGGATCGATCACCTGTCCGCCCTTAATCAATATCGCCACGATTTAGTTTGCTCCTGATATAAGATGGCCGCCCATGCGAACGGCAACGCCGTTCGCCGCTTGATCCAAAATCCCGTGATCGATCACCTGCCCACCCTGAGTCACTATCGCCAGGATTTAGTTCGCTCCTGACATGAGATATAAAACACCCATGCGAACAGCGACGCCGTTCGCGACTTGATCCAAGATCACCGATGACAGACTATCCGCGACTTCCGGCGCGATCTCGACCCCGCGATTGATCGGACCCGGATGCATGACAATCGCCTTCGGATCCGCCATCTTCACGCGTTCCGACGTCAGCCCGTACAGACGCGCATACTCACGAATGGTCGGGAACAACGCCCGTCCCTGCCGCTCCAACTGGAGTCGCAGCATCATGATAACCTGCACATCCCGCAGGCCCTCGTCGAGATGGTGGAAGACCCGCACACCCATCTTTTCAATCCCCAAAGGAATCATCGTCGGCGGCCCCACCACACGGACTTCCGCGCCCAGCTTGGTCAAGGCCAGAATATTGGACCGCGCCACCCGGCTGTGCGCCACATCCCCGACAATGGCCACGCGCAATCCCTTGAACGCCATTCCTCGCTCACGAATCGTGTACAGGTCGAGCAGCGCCTGGGTCGGATGTTCATGCCAGCCGTCGCCGGCATTGATCACCGAAGATTTCACCCCGCGAGCCAAGGTCTCAGCCGCTCCCGCCGACGAATGGCGGAGCACGATAATATCCGCCTGCATGGCCTCAATGTTGCGCGCCGTATCGAGCAGGGTCTCCCCTTTGACGACGCTGCTCGAAGAAGGGGAAAAGTTGATGACATCGGCACTCAGCCGTTTGGCGGCTAATTCAAATGACGTGCGCGTTCTCGTGCTCGGCTCGAAGAAAAGATTCACGACCGTCCGCCCGCGCAGCGCCGGCACCTTCTTAATCTCGCGGCCGCTCACTTCCTTGAACGAATCGGCCGTCTCAAGAATGAGCTGTATATCTTCCACCGACAAGGGTGCCAGACTGAGCAGATTTTTATGTTTGAGACTCATGGCATCCTCCGCATCAGGCCTTCAGGATTACCACCCGATCATCTTCGCCTGCTTCTTCCAACAGTACTTGCACTTGTTCGTCGCGCGACGTGGGGAGATTCTTCCCGATGTAATTGGCCTTGATCGGCAGTTGCCGATGTCCACGGTCGACGAGGACCGCCAATTGAATTTCAGCCGGGCGCCCCAGATCCATCAAGCCATCCATCGCGGCACGAATCGTTCGCCCCGTAAACAGCACATCATCCACCAACACGACAATCTTGTCGGAGATATCGAACGGCACCGAGGTTGTGCGCAGCACCGGCTGCTCCTTGCGCAATGACAAGTCGTCACGATAGAGCGTGATGTCGAGATCCCCGATCGGCACAGGCGCCTGCTCGATCTCCTGGATACGTTTCGCCAGCCGATGGGCCAGATGCACTCCGCCCGTGCGGATCCCGACCAACGCCAGATCCTTCACGCCCTTGTTCCGCTCCAGAATCTCATGCGCCACACGGGTCAGCGCCCGAGCGATATCGCCGGCATCCATAATCAACCGCTCTTGCTCACGATTCATTACAGATCCCACCATTCCTGAATTGTGGACATAAAAAAACCCTCTCGCTGTGCTCAGCAAGAAGGTTCGGTTGTGGGAACCGGCCGTAGCCGGAGATCGCCGTCATAGAAGCTCCTTACTCACCTCTCAGGATGAGCATTAAAGGCAGCTGGATCTTACTGGGGCGCGCCCCGACTGTCAAGCTTCGTGATTCTGATCCAAGTGTCGAATCCACGTCATATTCGTACGTAACCGAGCAGCGAAACCCATTCGCCTGATACGTGACGCATCTCCGTCACTGAGCCGGCGCGGGCGAAGAAAAGTCTATCTTACTCTTCGTCCGGCTGACAGGCTTCTTTCCATGCTGCAAGCTGATCCAATTTGCCCAGCTTGGTCAGGTAGGCTTCATCGATGGGGAGAGATGTGGCTCCCTCTCCAGCAGACTGCTCGCTCTCAGCCAGCCCATTGGCCACATGCACCGCGGTGAGGGGACTGAACGCCAACTCGTCGCAGGCGGATGGCCGATGGTGATAGGCGACGGCTTCGACGATCGCTTCGCCGACTCCCCAGAGTCCCAACAGATAGGCACCGACTTCGGCATGGGTGACGCCGAAGACCTCCTGCTCGGCCTGCCAGTCGAGCAGGCCCTTGTCCTTCTGAAGTCCCAACACCTGTTTGTACCCGTCGGGCATGTTACTCGCCAACACCAGCATGCCGATATCGTGCAGCAGTCCCGCCGTGAAGGCATCGTCGATCATGGCCTGCGGGACGCGCTCTTCCTTTGCGATCGCCTTCGCATAGCCGCTGGTTTTCAGTCCATGTTGCCACAAGGCTTCGAGCGAAAAACCCGGCAACGCCTTGGCATCGAACTGGGAGAAGGCCTGCATCGACAACACGAGGGCGCGAATCGTGTCGCTGCCGAGCAACGCGACCGCCTGCTCGGGATTCGAAACCGTCGTGCGCAATCCGAAAAAGGCGGAGTTCACCAATTGGAGAATCTTGGTCACCATCGCCATATCTTTGGAGATGATCTTGGCGATCTTCTTGAGCGAGGCATCGCCGGAATGGATCTCATCCGTCAATTCTTTATAAAGCACCGGAAGGCTGGGGAGGCACTTGAGATTTGTGACGATCTTGCGCACGTTGTCGTCGGACAACAGCGCCCGCAGCCCGCAGGCGCGGATCATGATCGACCGCAGGAGTTGCGCATCGATGGGCTTTTCAAGAAACTGATGCGCCAGATCGGTCGAGCGCAGGCCCAGGCTCTGCCCTTGCTGCCCGGAGAAGGCGATGCGCACCATCTGCGGATACCGGGCCTTAGCTTCCTTCAACAGTTGGAACCCGTCCATCCCCGGCATGATCATGTCGGTCGCCAGCACGTCGAACGCATCCTGCTCCATTACGGCTAGGGCCTCCGGCGCGCTTTCCACAAAGCGCATGTCCCACTCGCCCTTGATCGGATCGAGCGTGCGCTTCAACATGCGCAGGACTTCCGGCATGTCATCCACGAATAAGACTTTCCGCATGGCTCCTCCCCTCCCGGCGTGCCGAACCACTACCAGTATCGGCTTTTGAGAAAAACACTTGAGGGAAGAAAGGTATCGAGAAACTAGCGGACAGGATTGGACCACCGATCACGGCAGGATGCTCAAAATGGCCGTCAGCAAGGCCGCAGCGAGCCCAGAGGCGAATCGTACTTTGTCGCGTACGTTGAGCCTCTGAGCGATGCGAGAACGCCGCTGGCGGACTTTTTCAGCATCCTGCTAGGGGCGCTTGATTTCTTCGAGGGAAAATTGTTTGGGCAGCATGACAGGAAGCACTAATCCGATGGGATCGCCACGCTTGATGGTCGTAGGCTTGTGGAGCTGGAGCAGAAAATTGGCTGTGAAGGCCTCATAGTCCGGCAGCCAATCGTACTGATTCGGGGTTCGCTTGTATTCCTGGGTCTTAATGCCTTCCCAGATGGCATAGGTGCGCTCAGGGTAATGATAGAAGTGGTTGGGAATGTCCTTCATCATCAGCCCGACATGCTTGGGATAGTAAAACCGAATGCCGCAACAGAGCTTGGGATAGCCGCTGTTGAGAATCAGATCGACGTAGGTCCCAGAAAACGATTTGTATCCGAGCAGCCGCTCTTCCGGCTGGATAGGCGGCGATTGCCACCTGACCCCATCAGCCGTCCGCCGCAACTTGATATCCGCCGGGCACCGGATCAGCCAGCCATAACTGCCGACGGTGCGCACCGGCCCGCAGTCGTCCGGCAACACCTTGTACCCGCTGGCGGCGAGCCCTCGCTGCTCATCCAGCGTCATATTGTTCAACATCGGGCGGTGAGGATTGAAATCCAGCTTGAGCCGCTCCGGCGGAAACGCGGTCGAATATTCCCGCTCCCAGTAGATGACGACCTTATCTCCGCCATCCTCAGCCGGAACTTGCTCTGTGGTTGGCTCACTCATAGGCCTGACAGTAATCGAAGGAGACGGATCAGCGCAAGGGGCTATCGGCTAGGCCCGGCGTACATGAAACAGCGTCAGCCCGCTCCGCAATCTGGCTTTCGGCACAATCGTCTTATGCATGGCAAATGTTGGGAGTCGCTCAACCGCTTCGTCCCAGCAGCGCTGCAAGCCGGCTCGGCTCAACTCATCACCCGTTCGCGCCGGCCCTACGATAAACGCATTGCCACCCGTTTTGACCCGCTGCGCGAGCGCGCGTATCCGCATCGTCAGGGTGCTTGCCTGGTCAAACTCGTCATAGGGCATCCAGGCATAGACCAGATCATAGGATTCGGCTTGGGATGTGACGGAAGAGAGCATGAATCGGGTTCGCTGCAGCCACTCCCAACGCTGTAATTCAGCGCACACAGTCCAAAGCTGCTGCGCCTGTTTGTAGGCGAAGGGCGGGTGCGAAATGTGCGCGACAACTTCGCGCGGGCGATCGAACGGCACACAGGTCGAAATCACCGCATCCCCGTTGTCGATCAGGATGCGCTCTGCCCTCATGAGTATCTGCCCGATCTCGCGATCCTGCTCGGCGAGATCCTGCAGATAGTCCGCGACAAACGGTTGGGCCGCCAATTCTCCGACCGGTGTTTCATCCCCCGGATACAAGAGCACCGCTCCAAACACTTCTCCGGGTCGGACAGCGGGAAGACCAGACTGAAATACCGAGCGCCAATCGACGGGACTGGAGGCAGGCACTGAAGATGAAGACCTCACCCTTGCCAGATCGCTCGTGAGCGAGAACGCTCTCCGGTGCTCTCGATCGTTCAACTGTAGCTCACCGTCGACGATGACAGCCGATCGATCCCAGGCCACCATTCGCCGCCCCTTGGGATTCACGTACGACAAACCCATGCCATCATCGGCGCAGGTCGCCTTCAGCAACACATCTCCCTGCACCGTCACACACAGCTGATGGGCCTCATCAAAATAGCGTAGCGGAGGCGACGGCGACGGCAGCCACGTGACCCGATGAGAGCGGGAGGGGTCCATGAATAGCGCGACAGGATCTCCGCCGGCGTCAGCCTGCGGCGTGAAGAAACTGCTGAAGAGACGAAAGGCCGCTTCGGATGGATAGGTCGGAATGCCGCGATAGCGTAAGGGGCGCGGACTGGGCTGCCCCTCGTTCTGGTCGTCGTAGAGTCCGCGAATCAGTTCAAACGCCGCCGACCCGGTGCCCGGCAGGAGCGATTTGAAGAGTTCAACGACGGGCAGAAAATCAATCTGGTCCCAATGCATCGCCCCCATGCAGGACATGAAGCGCGCCGATTCGAACGTGCCGTCTTCCAGCACATAAAACGCATCTTTCCGATGCCGGATCGTCGCCTGTCCATGCGCATCGATGACCAGATCTTCGTCGCCGTAGAAGAACCGGACCTCTTCGATCGGCACCCGCATCGCCTGCGCCGCCATGTGGCGTAGATCTTCCGCTTTCAGGCGCTGCCAGCCCGGTTTTGTCGCCAGATTGAGGCGGGTTTCATTGACCAGTCCGCCGGGTTTCAACCCGACCCACCGCCCCCAATCCAGCCGAAGGCGCGCACGAACCAGTACAGTTCTTCCACGAGCATCCAGGCCCCACTCGCATTCATGTAGAGGATGGCCCTCGGGATCAGTCGCAAGAAACCGCCGGCCATCGGGCCGATAGAAAACCAGATGTCCGGTGGATTGGCGAACGATATTTCCGCCGGACTGGTCAAATTGACGGGTCAACGTCTGATTGGCAGGAAACCGGAGAGAGTCGGAACACGCTAGTGCGGTACGAACAGGGTCGCCAGCCATTTACTCGCGGATCTGGCCGCTCCCCAGGACGATGAACTTCGAACAGGTGAGCTCTTCCAGCCCCATGGGACCCCGGGCATGGATGCGGGACGTACTGATGCCGATCTCGGCACCGAGCCCGAATTGATAGCCGTCATTGAGTCGCGTGGACGCATTCACCAGCACCGCCCCCGCATCGACTTCCCGCAGGAACCGCATGGCCCGCTGATAGTTGGTTGTGATGATGGCTTCGGTGTGCTGCGACCCGTACTTGGCAATGTGCTCCATCGCCTCGTCCATGTTCTTCACAACCCTCACGGCCAGGACCAACTCTAAGAACTCTTTTCCAAAGTCATCGTCGGCCGCCGGTTTCGCGTCCGGCAGCAATTGGCAGGTCCTGGGGCAACCGCGCACTTCCACCTTGGCCGCTTGCAGCTTTTCCATGAGGCGCGGGAGAAACGTCCGTGCGATCGTTTGATGGACCAGCAGGGTTTCCATGGCATTACAGGTCGAAGGCCGCTGGGCTTTGGCATTCACACAGATCGCCTCGGCCATGGCCTGATCGGCATCCGCATCCACGTAGATGTGACAGATCCCTGCATCGTGCTTGACGACCGGAATTGTGGCATGCTCGGCGATCGTCTTCATGAGGGAAGGACCGCCCCGAGGGATGATGAGGTCGATATAGCGATCCTGCTTCAGCAAGACCGGCACAAGTTCCCGATCCGGACGATCGACAAAACTGATGGCGCCTGCGGGAATCCCTGCCTTCTCCGCGGCTTCGGCCAACACGGCCGCAATGGCGGTATTCGAATGAATGGCCTCGCTCCCGCCGCGCAGCACACAGGCATTGCCGGACTTCAAGCAAAGCGCAGCAGAATCGGCGGTGACATTCGGACGCGACTCATAGATGATACCGATGACCCCAATCGGCACACGCACCCGGCCTACCTGCATCCCGTTCGGCCTGGTCCACATCTTCGGCATATCGCCTAAAGGATCCGGCAGCTTTGCGACTTCCCTGATCCCGGCCGACATGTCGGCAATCCGTTGCTCGGTGAGCCGGAGGCGGTCGGCCATCGCAGCCTTGTCCGGGTCCATCCCGAAGGCCTCGACATCCTTTTCATTAGCTTCGATGAGGGCGGCCTGCTTCTCATCCAGCGCATCGGCCATGGCGATCAAGGCATTGTTTTTCACGACTGTGGAAAGCGTCGCGAGACGACCGGCGGCCTGCCTGGCCCGCGTGACCAGTTCATGCACATAGTCGGGTATGGAAAGCGGCGGGACTTCCTGAACGTCCTTCGTCTCGGGAGCATCAACGGGGGCTAATTCCTGCTGTTCCTCGTCGGAGATCATGCGCATCGCCTTCTCTGTGTAAAAGTGAACGGGCGACAGGATACCGCGCGCGTTTGAAGGCGGTCAAGGCACCATCCTGCGCCATCGAAAACCCAATGCAGACAGTTTCAGAGTTCAATCGAAGACTGGCGATGATTCACATGCCAGTTTAGGGAGCGGGTGGGGCGACTGAAGGTCCTGCCTGAGGCAGGGTCGTGCCGACGGGGTTCTGAGGGGACATCGGAGCCATTCCCGAGAAAGCCCCCTGCTGCCCGGCTGATCCTGGTCCCGGGGCCCCCATCCCAGTCATCCCCATCAATATCATAGACGGATTCGGATGCTGAAACACCCAGTCATAATATGATTTGCGCCCGTCAAAATGCCTGACCGCAGGAGGAAAGTTGTGTTGCCAGATCGGCAGGCTCTTGCTCTTGCTCCTCACTCCCATGATTCCACCGGTCGGGGCACGAACCAGCTCCCAGTCGCCATGCCCCACAGGATCTCCATAGACCTTGCGCAGAAACGGCTTGGGCAATCGGGTGAGCTCGGCCAGTGTTTGCGGATACACTTCTCCCGGAACCACTCGTCCCGCTTTCATGCTGGCCGAATAGAACGCCAACGCGTTCTGAATCTCAATGCCTTTAGAAATGAGATCCGCCTCCAGCTCGCGCTGTATCATGACTTTCCACTGCCGTGCCGCCACGGTCATCCCGAGGCCGATGAGCACGATGGCAAACATCAAGACGACATAGGAAAATCCACGCTCAGATCCTCTGCCATTGAAGACAAACCCTCGCATGGGCTATGGCTGCGGTTGTTCCGCATCCTCCGTGAGGGGAACCTTGTGGTCGACCCGCGCCTGAGTATCTCGAAGCGTCACGCTGTCCGGAGTGATGGCTTTCACCTCAAGATGCCGCTCCAAACGCTGGCCGACCCGGCCGATCATCACCTCTTCATTCTTGCTCAGCACGGCCGTATTGCCGGTGCCCTTGGCCGACTCACCCATCCGGACAAATCCCAAATACCGATATTGATCCAATTCTAAGGACGCCGCCTGCTGCTGCAATGCCTGTTCAGAAACTTGAGTCGACTGACCGCCTTCCGATCCGTCACCGGCCGCGGACATCGTTCCATCTAAACCAGACGCCGCAAAGATATTTCGAGGTGCGGTAAACGTCGCCTCGCGCTGGGTTCGTGCGGACGCCAACTGCTCGAGATGGACACGCAATCCACCGGTTCGGGAAAGCGGACGCGCGAGCGACGAGGCCGGGCCAGAGGTATTGGCCAATGGCATGCGAACCGGATCGGGCAACGCACCCCACTGCCAATAGGCCACTCCACCCCAGAGCGCGACCAGTCCGATTGCGATGAGCGCTTTCCGCTTGGCATCCATCTATTGCTGTCCGCCCAATGTAGATTTCACTGATTCTCCGCGCAGATAGGTCACAATCTTAATGTTAAAGGTTAACTGTTGATCGCGCGGACTAGAAGAACCGGCAAGTTCCAGGTCTTCTATAAACAGCAGCTCCTCCGCCGTTTCAAGGTCATAGATAAACCGTCTCAGATCCTCATACCGCCCGGTCATGGAACCCTGGAGCACCCCTTTGCTCGTGTTCGCTACAGTCGTCGCCTCCGTCTTGTAGGACAGCGCCGGCAGCGTCACATGGTCACGTTTGGCCTCTTCGGATATCCCCAAGGCCAGCGGAGCAAAGTCACGCTCGACCGGCAGGACCGCCCACACCTGACTCACATCCTTTCGCGCCTTCCTGGCTTCCCGATGCTGAGCCAAAACCTGGCGCGCAGACACCCACTCTTTTTCGATTTGGACCCGATCGCCTTCGACTCCCCGAACGCCAAACGCATTGACCGCCATCAGCCCCGCCAGCAACAACGCCGCCAGCCCAACCCACGGCAACAGCGGGGCATAGGGTTCGGACAACATGCGCTGCAGCCGATCAGTCACTTACACGCCCTCCCGCCGATAGCGCACAGTCACATCGAACTCCACCAAACCACTCGGCCCGACTCGATGCTGAGCTAGCACCGGGTCTTTGAATTTGGGATGGTCTTGCAACCCCACGGTAAATGCCGTGAGATCTTCCAAACTCGTCGCCGAGCCGGTCAAATGCACGAGAGACCCTCCGGACTCCAACCGGACACTGGTGAGCGCCAACCGTGGCGGAATCGCTTGCTCCAACCCCGCCAAAAACGCCGTCCAAGAAAAGGTCCGCTTCTCAAGCAGCTGATTGGCCAATGCGACTTCTGCAGGCAACTGCTGCAGCGCCCGCTCGGATAGATCGATCCCTTCTTGAGTCGCCTCGGCCATAAGCTGCTGATCCTGCTGCCGAACATGCTCCAGCTCTACGCTCATTTGCCGAACATCTTGGTACCCGAGGACCGTCCGGGCGATACTCCACACAATCGCCACACAGAACGCCAAACAACCGGCCATCAGCCCAAGCTGGAGCGGAAGCAGATACCATCGAAATCGAGTGGCGAGAGAAATCTGAAAATATCGACGAAAGCCCATGACACGCGCAACGCGATCGGCGACGCGGCTCACGCCGTCTCGAAGGGCCGCCATCATGACAATACTCCCGCCAGCGCGGCCAGGGAATCTACGCCTTGACGATGGTCCCCGCTCCCCCATCCACGCGATTCAATATCTTCCCAGCCCAGGGACTCAACGGACAGCGCCAGATGCTCTTCGAGTTTTTCATGCAAGGGCACCATATCATCGGCACACAGCACGGCACGCTTCACCGACACTCCCGAATGGCGCTGCTGGCACATTTCCACCGAAGCGGCACATTCTTCCGCGATCTTCTGCAATCCGGCATCGGTGCCGCTCAGGGCATCAGCGGTCAATAACTTGCAGCGATAGAACAGCAGGCGACCCTGCTGAAACACCATAGCCGTCAACGCTCGATCCAGCAGGCTGATCCACAGAAGATCATCGCCTTCCCATCCGCTCCGCCCGGCCATCTTGACCCATAGATCAAAGAGACGCAGGCTCGTGAGCCCCACATCCCGTGGGACCAAACCGACGCTTTCGCACACTGACTCATACTGACGCAAGACGGATTGATGGACCGCCACGGCCAGGACAGACTGCGCCGAGCCAGTGGCACGTGGGGGTCCGCTAAATACTTGAGAAACCATCGTCGTTCCGGTGAGTGGGAACAGCTGTTCTTGCCCGAATCGCCAGCGAATCAACGCGTCGCGCTCATCCGCTCGAGCAGGCAGTTGGTCCAGATGCAACACCACGGCCCGCACCGCCGCATCCGGAAGCAATAGGGTCACTGGGCGAGGGCAGTTGGCCATCACCGCATGCCCTAGAATCCGAACGTCATGAGGAGGACCGACCAAGGCGTGAATTTTCGCTTCCACGACAGTCAGCTGAGCGAGATTCGGTTCAGCCGGCGAGGGTTTGACCGCTCCATCAGGAAGCGGGGATGTCACGCACCGATGGCCACTCCTGCCACGCCAATCCGGCTGCGCCTCCGCCCATGCCACAGACTCCACACCGATCTTGAGACACTGTCGCGGCCGACCGCTCATCCATCCCCACATCCCTCACCCCTCCTCGCTGAAGGTCACACGATTGATCTCACGCAGCGAGGTCTCTCCCTGCAATACTTTCTTGATCGCGGATTGACGCAGTGTAATCATCCCGTCCGTCACGGCACGATACCGGATTTCAGACAAAGGCCGCTCAGCCAAAATCATTTCCTTGATCTCATCCGTCAGATCCAGAAATTCCGTAATACACTTCCGCCCGCGATACCCGGTCCCCATGCAATTCGAGCAACCCTTTCCCTGATAGAAAGGGGTATCTTTATATTGTTCATAGTCGAGGCCTGAATCCTCCAAAAGCGATTGTTCAGCCACAACCGGCACCCGGCACGAGGGACAGAGGATCCGCACCAGCCGTTGGGCCAGCACGCAATTCAACGCCGCGAGAAAATTGTAGGCATCGATGCCCATGGAGGCAAATCGGCCGATGACATCGAATACATTGTTCGCATGGACCGTCGTCAGCACCAAATGTCCGGTCAGCGCCGACTGAATCGCGATCTGCGCGGTCTCCGCATCACGAATTTCTCCGACCATGATCTTGTCCGGGTCATGACGCAGGATGGATCGGAGCCCTCGCGCGAACGTCAGCCCTTTCTTTTCATTGACCGGAATTTGCACGACCCCAGCCAGCTGATACTCGACAGGATCTTCAATGGTAATCAGCTTATCTTCCGCCGTATTCATTTCTGAAATCGCGGCATACAATGTCGTCGTTTTCCCGCTTCCGGTTGGCCCGGTCACCAAGACCATCCCGTAGGGCCTGACGATCGCCCGACGAAACCGCTTCAGATCTTCAGGATTGAAACCCAACCGCTCCAGGCGAAGGGCCGAGACTCCGGTGGTAATCGCCTCCCGGTCCAAGATGCGGACGACGACGGACTCACCGAATACGCTGGGGAGAATAGACACGCGAAAATCGACGGTCTTCCGATCCAACCGCATACGAAAACTGCCGTCCTGCGGCACACGCCGCTCCGCGATATCCAGTTCCGACATAACCTTCAGCCGGGACACCAAGGGTGCATGCAGGCGGACGTCCAAGGGCTCCATGGCCGGAACGAGAATGCCGTCCACGCGCAATTTGACCTTCGTCGCTCGATCCGATGCTTCGATGTGAATATCGCTCGCGCGACGCTGCATCGCGCTGAGCAGGATCGAGTCCAACAATTTCACGGCCGGGCTTTGATCCTCGGCCACATGATTGACGGTGAGCACTTCTTCCCCGCGGTCGTCCTCCTTGACCAGAACGGACCGGTATTCCGCTTCTAATTCTCGCAACGCCTGGCTCGAACCTTCACTTCGCTCAAGCGCGGAGAGAATCGCGCTCCGCGAACTCACCACACGCGCGAGGGGCTTGCCGATCAGCAATTCCAGCTCATCAAATCCCAGTACATTCTGCGGATCCGCAATGGCAATGGTCAGAACACCTGCCCGCTCCCCCATCGGCACAAACGGATGGCGCTGCATGAGCTTCACGGAGATGGATTCATAGAACTGCGGATCGACGCGATAATCGGTGAGCGGTTCGTAGGGAAGTCCGTACTGCTCGGCCAGAGCCTTGGCCAGCTGCTCTTCCGACAGCACTCCTTCGCTCACCAGCGTTTGACCGAGCGCCAGGGACACTCCACCTAAGCGGCGAAGCGCCTGCTCAATCGGCTCACGAGCAAGGCCATGGCGAACCAAGACCTCCAACAACGTGGGACGGGCCACACTACGAGCCACTACACACCTCACCCCTCCGGACACCATTCTCCGCGCCTATAGAAACGACCTTCATGATGCCCTATCCAATCGTGCCGGCCATCTGAAACACCGGCAGGTACATAACAATGACGATCGCTCCGACGAGGACTCCCATCACCAGCAACAAAACCGGCTCAATCCACGTGGTCAATTGAGACAACCGTGTATCGAGATCCGCCTCGTAAAAGTCTCCGACATCTCGCAACATACTTTCCAACGAACCGGTCTCCTCACCGACCGACACCATCTCGATCGCCAGCTTCGGCAAGATGTGCGGACGCTCGAGCGCAGTCGCCAGCGTGGCCCCTTCACGAATCTCGCTTTCCGCCTCATCCAAACCGGCCTGCACCCAGCGATTGGAGACCGCGCCGCGCGCGATGTGCAACGCCTCCACCAGAGGCGTGCCTCCGGCCAGAATGGTCCCCAGGGTTCTGGTCAGCTGCACCGTGTGATGCTTCACCATAATCGGCCCGATCAATGGGAGCGCGAGCAAAACGCGGTCAATCGTGAATCGCCCGGTCGGAGTCGTATAGTAGGCCCGCAAGGCCAGCCCGCCTACACCAACCAGCAGCAACCCCGGGATTACTTGCGCCTCGCTATGCTGCACGATATCCATCAGCAATTGAGTCGCCCAGGGGAGGGTCTTTGCAT